>CAJPFO010000055.1 GCA_905339255.1 Myxococcaceae bacterium | reverse complement strand
ACGGGGTGCTTCCTCGACTCTCGTGACGCTCGCGCTCGTCGGTATCGGCGGTGTCGGGCTCGGTCTGGCGCTCCGGATTCCGGGGCGAGAAGCCGCGGCGCGTGCCACGGCCGTGTGTGTCGGGCTCGGAGCGCTCGTGCTCGGTTCCGCCGCCTGGCTCATTGCGGGCCACGAGGTCGGCTGGAGTCTCGTGGCGGGCTGCATCGGCTGCACGGTGGAGTCGCTCGGCTTGGCCTTCCCGGCGGCGATCGTGGCGTTCGCGCTCGCGCTTCGCGCGGCGCCGTGGCGGCGGGGGTGGGGCTCGCCATCGGCGCCGCAGCCCTCGGTGCGCTGCTCGTCCATGCGAGCTGCGCGTCGAGCGATCCCGTCCATTGGCTCGTGGCTCATGCATTGCTTCCCCTCGCGTGCGGAGTGCCGTTCGGCCTTCTCGCCGGATGGGCCTTCGAACGGCTCGAGGCTCGCACGCTCGGGCGTGCGAGGCCCCGGCCTAGATCGATTGGATCCAATCCGGAGTGAACGCGAGGGCTCGCGCCTCGAGCCAGTGATCGGCGCCGGTGAGCACGAGAAGGCCGAGCACGACGAGTGTCCAGCCGAGAAGCGACTTGCCCCGCGAACCGACCCCGAAGAGCGCCGGGCGCCAACGCGAGAGGAGGCGCTTCGAGGCGGCCGCGGCCAAGAAGAGCATGGCCGAAGTCCCGACGCCGTAGGCGACCATCGTCGCGAAGGCGAGAGCGAGGCTTTGTCCCATCGACGCGAGGCCGATCGCAGCGCCGAGCGTCGGGCCGACGCAGGGAAGCCAGACGAGACCGAGAAGCATGCCCACGCCGAGCTGACCCGAAGCCCGGGCGGGGAGCGCGCCCGGTGGCGCGAGGCGACTCGAGACCTCCGAGAGCCGCGTGGCGACGCGATCACCGATGCGATCGACGGCGAGTGCGAGGCCCGCGGCGACGAGCAGCACGGCGGCCGCGCTCCGCAGGATCGATGGATCGACCCCCGTCTCGAGGAAGAGCCACGAAACGAGCGTGCCGCCGAGCGCGAACGAAGCGACCAGACCCGTCGCCAGGAGCCAGGGACCCGAACGCCCACTCCCCGAAGCCGAAGCGAGCGCCACCGGAACCAGCGGCCAGACGCAGGGCGAGAGGATCCCGAGCGCTCCGGCGACGGCGGCGAGGGGGATCGACGCGAGATCGAGCGTCACCGACGACGCGTGGCCTCGTCGAGCGCGCGAGCGATCACCTCGGGATCGGTCTCGGCGACCGAGAACCAGATCTGCTCGCTCCCGCGGAAGAGCACGAGTGTCGATTGACGCGGTGCGCGGAAGCGCTGCACCGCATCCTTCTGCCCATCGAAGTCGACGCGCAGGACGTGGATCGGCGAGCCCGGGTTCTGCCGTCGGTAGCCGTCGAGAATCTCGCGCTGCTCTGCGCACGTCTTGCACCACTCTGCATGCACGTCGATCAGGACCACGGCGCCCTGCTCCTGGAGCGCACGGAAGCGGTCCTCCGAGAAGGGTTCGACGGCGGCCGCGAGGCTCGCCCTTGCGGCGAAGAGCCCGGCGAGGACGAGGCTCGACGCGAGCAGCGATCGGAATCGTCGCGAATGCATGATGGATCTCTCCCGATTTGAGTCCCGTGGCGTGCTACGAAGCGAGCGCGCTCGCGGTTACGGCGGGCAGGGGGCCGGGGCGGCGCTCGCCCGGCGACCCCGGGGCACTCAGGGCGCGGGGGCCGCGGCGTTCGCCGGCGGTGCTCGGCGCGGCCCTGCGCCGGCTTCGAAGCGGGCGATCCGCGAAGGATGACGCGCCCACGCGGTGAGCCCGAGCAAGCGTGACACGAGGACCGTTCGGCAAGCGGATCCGCTGGCCGTGGTACGTTTCGCTCGATGGACCTCGAGCCTGCCCGGGATCGGATCCTGCGTGAAGTCTCCGCGGTGGCGGTGATCTACCTGTTCGGGTCCGCCGCGCGCGACGATCTGCACGCCTCGAGCGACGTGGATCTCGCGTTCCTGGCGGACCGCCCACTCGACCCCGTGGCGCGCTTTGCGCTCCAGGAGCGGATCGCAGGAGATCTGCATCGCGACGTGGACCTGGTCGATCTCCGCACCGCGTCCACCGTGATGCGCGTGCAGGTGATCGTCGGCGGGCAGATCCTCTTCGAGCGCGACCCGGCCGAGCGAGCTCTCTTCGAGGCGAGTGCGCTCGGCGCCTACGCGCGGCTCAACGAAGCGCGTCGCGACATCCTGGAAGACGTGCGGCGATCCGGGCGCGTCCATGGATGACGTCGTCCTGAACAAGGCAGCCGTGATCCAACGCTGCCTGCAGCGGGTCGGCGAGATCCACGCCGGGGACGACCGCAATCTGATCGACGATCAGACGCGACAGGATGCCATCGTCTTGAACCTGCTCCGCGCGTGCGAGGCGACGATCGACCTCGCGATGCACCTGGTGCGGATCCACCGGATCGGCGTCCCTCAGGACAGTCGCGAGGCCTTCGACCTGCTGGCGAGCGCCAAGCTCCTCGACACCGACCTGGCGGAGATCCTGAAGCGGATGGTCGGCTTCCGAAACGTCGCCGTGCACGACTACACGCGTCTCGACCTCGCGATCGTACGCGCCATCGTCGTGCGACACGTCGCCGACCTCGACCGCTTCGCGGCCGAGAGCATCCGGAGGCACTCCGGGGGTTAGGGCTCCGACGGCGCGCAGGTAGAAGCTCGAGCGGTTCTCGAGCCCCTTTCCGGCTGCAGCCTTCGTCGGCACGAAGGGAATCCCGTGTAGCGACCAGCGGAACGGCTGCGGCGTGCGTGGGGGCGTCGGCTCTCACTCATGGACGCGTTCCGCCCGTGACCTCCGGCAGCGCAACGGACCGACACGCGGGACAACTCGGACGACCCTGCGAACTCGGAACGCAGCGCTCGCACAGGACGTGGAGGCGGTCATCGCAGACCGCGGGCCTCGACGTCGTCGACGGGCAACCCGAGCACGCGAGCCGGTCGAGGCTCGACGCGTTCGCCGGGAGGCGTAGCGAAAGCGATCCCTCGAGCTTTCTCCGTCTCACCCGAACCTGCACGCGGAGCGCAGGCACGTCGGCGACCAGGAGCGCCACGGGCTCCACACGCACCCGCAGCCGGTAGCGCGCGGAAAGCGCACGCAGCTTCGCATCGCGCTCGGTGCGCAGGTGCTCGAGCTTGGCAGCGATGGTCTCGGGTGCGATCTTTCGGCGCGGCGACTTCGCGTCGCGCGCGAGCGCTTCGAAGTAGCCCGCGATGCGCTCGTGATCGCGTTGCAGCCGTCGCGCGACCATCTCTCGCACGCCGGCGAGCGGCCTCTCGAGGCTCCCCTTCGCCCGCGCGACGGCAGTCGCGAACGCGCGCTGGATCGAGGTCGGAGCCGACGCGGCGCGGGGGGTACGGAAACGCTCTCCTCCCGCCACGGGATCCAGCCACGCGAGGAGGTCCGCATCCGGCTCGCCGAGATCGTCGAGAGCGAGCGCCACCCGAACGATACCGTCGTAGCGGTCGTCCGCCTCGGCGCTCCACGCGAACCATCCGACGAGGTAGCTCGCGGTCTCCGGAACGAAACTGCCGGCCTCGACGGGCGCGTTGCGCAGCGAGAAGCGCTCGGCGCAGTGCCGGGCCCGGCTCGCCCGGGGCGGCTCCGCGGAGAGCCCGACCCGCGCAACGGGTCGCCCCGACCCGAGAAGGCTCGTGACGCGCTCGAGCGCCGGCGCTCCGAAGCCGCAGACGAGCGCGTGCTCGTCGGTTGGATGCCCGGCGCGCTCCACGAGGCGAACCGCTTCCGGCACTCCGAGCTCTTTGGCGAGTTCTACGGGCAGCAGGACGAGGGAGCCGGTTGCGTCCCGTTCGAGGAGCGCGCCCGACGCGGCGAGGGCGTCTCCCACCCACGCGACGGGATCCGGTAGCACCGCGCTCGTGTCGCTCACGTCTCGAAGTCCCGGCGGAAGAGTGCTTCGTCGAGTTCACGGCTCCGCTCGTAGAGACCCCGGGCCCTGCCGAGATCCTCGGCGATGCCGTCGAAGCCCGCCTCGATCTCGGTCTCGCTCCGGCTCTCCGCGTAGAGGTCGAGGATCCGCTCCTCCAGATCCCGCTCGTCCGAGAGCTGTCCGAGAACCATGTCCATCTCGCCGACGACCAGCTCGAAGAGGTGCAGTCGACGGTCGAGGACGTCGAGCACACGATCCTCCACCGTGCCGCGCGCGCACAGGTTCACGACGTGTACCTCGCCGGTCTGTCCCATGCGGTGCAGCCGGCCGATCCGCTGCTCGATCTGCCCCGGGTTCCACGGGAGATCGAAGTTCACGAGACGACGACAGAACTGGAGATTCTGTCCCTCCCCACCCACGTCCGTCGCCACGAGACACCGCGCGCCGTCACGGAACCGCTCGACCGCACGACTTCGCTCGGCGCTCGAGAGGCCGCCGTGGAAGCTCTCGACCGTCATCCCGAGCGCCCCGACCGCACGAGCGACATAGTCGGCCGTGGCGCGGAAGCGCGTGAACACGAGCACGGGCTCCGGCTGGGCTCGGAGGAGATCGAGCAGTTTCTGGAGCTTCCGGCAGTGCGAGAGGGTACGGAAGCGCTCCGCGATCCGTCCTGCACCCGCGCGGAGCGACGATTCGTGCGCCTCGCTTCCCGCGATCTTCTCGAGCGTCGCGAGGCATGCGGCCGGGCTCGAACCCGCCTCGAGCAGGAGCGTGGCGGTGGTGAGCCGGGAGCGTCCGGCCCGGCCGTGCGCGCGGAGCAGCTCGATCACATCGTCATAGGCGGCCCGCTCCTCGGCGAGCGGCTCGACAGCGATCGTCTCGACGTAGCGCGGCGGGAGCGCGAGACCACTCTGGGCGCGCGTGTTCCGCACCATGACCTCGCCGAGCAGGCGTCGAAGCCGCTCCGCATCACGTGGCCGGGTGGGATCCTTCGGGTCAACGAACTGCCTGCGGAACTCCGCCGGCGTGGTGAGCTGACCCGGAGAAAGCAGCGTCACGAGATTGAAGACCTCCTCGAGGGCGGTCTCGACGGGCGTCGCGGTGAGGAGCAGCAGGAAGCGGCTCTTGAGCCCGTTCACGAGACGATACGCGAGCGTGCTCCGGTTCTTCAGATGGTGGGCTTCGTCGACCACCACGAGATCCCAGGGTTCGGCCTGAACGCCCGGGGCATGCCTCGCCGTTCGGGCGAGCGCGAGCGAGGCGAGGCACGTGCCATCGCCACGCCAGAAAGCCTCCGGATCACTGCGGAACGCCGCATCGTCCGTGCTCCGCACCTCGATCCCGGCCTTGGTCTCGAGCTCTCCCCGCCACTGGCGCGTGAGGGAGGGGGGCACGAGGATCAGCACGCGCCGCGCCATGCCGCGGTGGTAGTCGGTGAAGCTGGTCGCGCGGCCGGCGGGGTCGGCGCGCCACGCCAGCGTGCCGTCGGCATGG
>CAJPFO010000054.1 GCA_905339255.1 Myxococcaceae bacterium | reverse complement strand
TCGATCCTTGCAGCGAGGCAGAGCCTACTGCTCCCGCATTCGAACGTATGGGACGGCTCGCGGATCTGGTCGGAATCGGTCTCGGAATGACGGGCGCGCTCGCGGCCGCGCGCACGGCCGCTGCGTCCCGGGCGAGTTCGTGGCGGGCGGGCTTCGAGCGCGCGCTCGAAGAACTGGAGACGGCGGAACTCGATGGCTTTTCGCTCGCCGTCCTGGCCGAGCGTATCGGGGTCTCCCGCCGTCAGGCTTCGCGGATCCTCAAGCAGGAGCTCGGCGTGTCGTTTTCCGAGTATCTCGCGGCCCTACGAATCGAGCGCGCCAAGAAGCTTCTCTCCACCACGAATGATCCCATCACCGACGTCGCTCTCGAGACCGGCTGGCAATCGCTCAGCCACTTCAACACGATCTTCCGCCGCCGTGTCGGCGTGACGCCCAGCCTTTACAGGGCTCGTGCCGCAGCGAACGTGATCCCGCTCGCCGAGGTCTGCGAGTCGGCCTGAAGGCGAGCCGTTCCGCCGCCTCGAGAGCGGGGCCCGGACCTCAGAACTCGCGGCGGAAAGTGATCGAAAGGCCGTAGTCGATCCCCGTCCGGAGTTCCTGCTCCACGATCTCCTTCGACGTCTGCGCCGGGTCGTAGATCAGCCGTCGTGGCGAATCGAGGAGATTCTTCGCGCTCGCCCGAAGCGTGATCGCACCGAGGTTCGCGGGCAACATGAACGTCTTCGCGATCGTCGCCCGGAGGTCCTGGAACGCCCCCACGTAGCGGTCCGGCACGTACTCGAGCGTCCGTCCCGTGTTGCTGATGGCCACGGATCCGGCTGCATCGAGTACGTCGCTGATCGCAAAATAAGCGACGGTGGCCGAGAGACCCCAATCGGGGTGGTCGAAGGTGACGTCGACGTTCGCGATCCACTCCGGCTGGTTGAAGAGCCGGCGCGTGGGCGCGAGCGCCGAGAACGCCGCGTTGAACTGGCTTGCGCCCTCGAAGAAGGGTTGCGCCCGAGCCTGCTCGACGCTGGTACGCGCCACCTCGGCGTCGATGTAGGTGTAGTTGCCTCCCACCGAGAGGTACTCGAGCCAGTCCGGCATCGGAACCCCGGCGTGCTCCTCCAGGAGTTCCAGGAAGTCGAAGTTCTTGCGCGCCTCCACCTCCACACCCCAGAGATCGGCGGTGTTGGGGTTGTTGAAGAAGGTCTGGAAGAGGCCCGACGCCGTCAGCTCCTGGTTCAGGGGATCGCGCACGATCACGGCCTCGATGGGGTTGTCGATCTTCTTCTTGAACCAGCTCACGGCGAAGAGATCACCTCGGAAGCCCCAGGTGTACTCGAGCCGGGCATCCCAGCTCTGCACGTCCGAGAGCTGGAGGGTCGGATTTCCCACGAGCAGGTCGTTCGTGCCGGGCTCCACCGTGACGTAGTAGCCGATCTCGCGGAACGAGGGCCGCGCCACGGTCTCCGACCACGCACCGCGCAAGATCAGGCCCTCGAGCGGACGGATGGTGATGCCGGCGGACGGGAACAGACGCCGCTCATCGATGAGCCCGTTGAAGCGGTCCTGCAGATCATCGGCGTCCAGGAGATCCACGCAGGTGATCGCACCCTTGCTGCCGTCGTCGCCGACGCACTTCCCGGGCACGACGCCGGTCCCGAGAATCTCGTCGTTGTAGGCCAGGTCCTCGGGCGGCACGACCGTGAGGCCATCGGGCCCCCCCGGAAACGGGTTGTCGATGCGATCGAAGAGTACGAACCGCGACGGGAAGGTCTGCGGCCCACCCAGGATCGTGACCAGCTCGCCGGTCAGCGGGTTTCGCAAGAAGGGGTCGTTCAGCGATTGGATGAAGATCCGCTCGAGCCGCACGCCCCCCAACAGATCGACGCGGTCCCAGAAGCTGAGCTTGCCGCGCAGATGCCAGGCGTCGATTTCGCGCGATGAATCGTTGGTGGTGCTTCGCAGCCCACTCAGGTTGCCACCCGTGAAGGCGATCTCCTCGTACGCAACCTCTCCGAGCTCGATCTCGGTATCCGCCTGACAGACGAACTGCGACGACGCGCCGGGAACACAGGCCTCGCCCGTCTCGGAAACGGACGGGCTCTCCAGGAAGGCCGATGCGACGTTGCGGTTCGCCCGCTCCTTCCACAGGCCGCCCGTCAGCTCGAAGGTCGCCGCCTCGGAGAAGTCCACTTCGTAATCGGCGTCGATGCGGTAGAAGCTCGAGCTTTCGGTGATGTCGTTGGCGCTCAGCAGGATGTCGTTCCGGACCGCCCAGGCACCCGGGCCGAGCGACTCCGGCGTCGTGGGATAGACCGTGGGCACCTCCTGGATCGGCTGCACGCCGGGCGGGCAGGGGGTCAGGCTGGTGAAGCCGCACGGCTCGTAGAAGACCGACATCCCGAGCGCAGACTCCTGCTGCGTCGTCTCGGCTTCGTTCCAGGCCCAGTTCAGATGGAGGCCGGGAAGCCAGGCGCCGAAATCGTGGTCGCCGTTCACGGCAGCGACCCAAAGCTCGCGGTCGGTCTCGAAAGAGGTGCTCTGGCTGAAGCTCGAGAAGGCGAGCGTGCCGTCCTCGAGCGGGCCGAAGGCGGGATCACGAAACGACTGCTCGATGAATCCACCGGGAGCGATCGTCTCGCCGCCCGTCGAGGGGAGCTGGGCATCGACGATCTGAGAGTTTCCGTACGCCTCGTAATCGAGGCCCGGAATGATGCCGTTCTCCAGGAGTTGCGCCGCATCGAACTTGACGCGTGTCCAGAGGTAGGAGCCATCGACCCGGTGGGCGCCCTCTTCGTCGAGGTCGAAGCCCAGGGCTCCGAAGGCCGTGCTCTGCTGGACACGCTCGCTCAGCGTCATGTCGTAGGTGCCCTTGTAGCGGTTGAGTTCCCCCAAGGTGAGATCTCCGGGCGAGATCAGCTTGCCCGGGATGATCGGGGTGATGACGAAGGGCGGCCGAGGGATGAAGATCGGCGGTCCGAAGGTCGGCAGCGAGAACTCGGCAGGCGCCGGAACGCGCTCGCCCTGGAAGCCCTCTGCGGTCTCGTAGTCGGTCTCACGCGAGAGCACGCCCTTGAAGCGGAACTCGCGGCCGCCGAAGACCTCCTTGCCGCCCAGGGTCGCGACGTAATCGGAGTCCGTCACGCCGCTCAAGTCGTCGAAGAAGTTGCCGTTCTTCTCATCTTCGAGACCGAACGGGTTCCCGCCCACGAAGCGGCCCGCTCGAGCCTGGAACTCCTCTCGCGTCTCGTAGATGGGAAGCCCGTTCGCATCGGTACCGATGGGGTCGAGGCCGTTCACGATCTGTTCGACGTCGGTGTGGCCCTGCTGCTCCAGGTAGCGGTCCTGGGCGTTCTCGTTGAAGCCGGCGCCCGCCTTGAAGCTCACCTCCACTTCTTCCGGATACTCGTGGGTCTTGATGTCGATGTTCCCGCCCGAGGAGTTGCTCGGGAGCTCGGGCGAGAAGTTCTTCACCACCCCGAGGTTCCCGACCACTTCGGAAGGAAACAGGTCGAGCTGCACCGATTGGCTGTTCGGATCGGGGCTCGGCACGACCGCGCCGTTCAGCACCGTGCTGCTGTAGCGGTCCTCGAGCCCGCGGATGATGGCGAACTGGCCCTCGGCCACCGTGACGCCCGCGACGCGCTCGAGCACCTCGGCCACATCGCCGGCACCGAACTTCGAGAACTCCTCGGCTCCCACCACGTTCAGGAGGGAGTCGGAGTCGATCCGCAGGCTGATGAGGTCCTCGACCTTCTCGGCCGTGACCACGAACTCCTCGATACTCCCGACCTCTGCGCCACCGTCGGCGCCACTGCCGCCGCTCGCCTCGGCGGTCTCGTCGACCGCGACCTCGTCCGCCGTCGCCTCAGCGGCCAGCCCGGGCATCGGGAACTCCGCCCGGTTGATCTCTCCCGCCAGCACCCGGAAATCCGTCATGCGGGAGCTCCGGTAGCCGGAGCGCTCGAACTCGAATTGGTAGATGCCGACGGGCACCTCGCCGAAATCGAACGAGCCGTCGCCGCCCGTGGTGCGCGTCTCGACCCCGGGGGGTTCCGCGCCGCCAGGACCGCGCAGCGTCACCTTCACGTCGGAGAGCGAGACTCCGCTCTCCGCGTCCACGACCCCTCCGATCAGTCGCGCGAGCTCCTGAGCCCCTGCGCTCTCGGCCACCCACAGGAGCGGCAGGCATAGGGCGAGCCCCCGCAGCGCTGCGAGCAGCAGCCCGGCGACGCGAGCTTTCGGGCAGACCGGCACCAACGCATGCGTGGGGGGACACACGATCTTTCAGTCTACCGGCACCCCGGGCGACGCAGCGCCACGTTTATGCGAGCACTTCGCGTCGATTCTGTGACGAGATGAAGAACACGCTCGCCCGCCTCAGTGCAGGTAGAGATCGCTCGCCGACACCACGAGCGGCGTGGCCCCGATCGCGAGGTCGGTCGCGTCGGCCATCGAGACCTCGCCGCTCACGCCATCTTTCACGAAGAGCGTTCCCGAAACGACGGCCGAGACGTCGAAGCGCCCCTCGCCCGTGAGGGCGTAGACGAGATAGAGCGGATGCTCGGAGTCGGCCTCGCCCACCGCGAGCACCGGCTCGACCCCGCTCGCTTGCCTCGGCCCGCGGTCGACGGCGCGGTGCACGAGTTCCCAGATCACGATCCCCTGCGCCACGAGTTCGTCGCGACGGCCGACGACCTCGGCGTCGGCGAGGCCGAGCGCGACGCCCTCGATCGCGTAGGGGTATGCAACCTCGTCGGCCACGTCCGGCTCGAAGACGCTCGCGAGCCAGCCCTCCCAATCGAAATCGAACGATGACGCCCCGGGGCTCGCTGCCTCCCACACCTCGTAGACCGACGCGAGCTCGGCGTCGGTCACGAACTGCACGATCGGCCGTGGTGAGCCCGGTCCGAACTGCGAAACGAGCCAGTCCAAGAGAGCCGTCACGTCGGCTCGGTGCTGCTCGTTCTGGTCGGGATGCGTGAGGAAGCCCATCGCCCACACACGCCAGGGCTGGCCCGTCGCGCGGGCATGATCTCGCTCCGCGACCAGCTCGAGAAAGCGCCGCTCGAGCTGCGCCACGGTACCGACGACCGCATGCAGCCCCTTCGGAATCGCCTCGCCGGTCTGCCCGTGCGTCGGGATCGTGAGCCAGGGGCTCGTGGGATCCTCGTGGAGCTTCGAGCCGCTCTGCCTGCGGAAGGGGCTCCACGGCAGCCCCTGCCACGGCGTGTAGCTGAAGTCTTCTCCCGCGGGCTCGAGGTCGAGGCCGAAATCCGCCATCAACGCCACGTACTCGGCGATCATCTCTGCGGAGCTCCAATCGAGCGCCGGATCGACGCGCCGCACGCTCGCGCCGAGGGCGGCCTCGACCTCCCCCACGTGGTGCTCGAACATCTCGCGAGCGACGGCGGGCGTGACGAGCGCCATCGGTAAAGGCTCCCAGAACTCGCGCACACCCGTGAAGCGCGCCGGGTGGAAGTGAACGCCCACGCTGTGGCCGCGGGCGACGAGGTCGCGGATGTGATCGGTGTCGTCGCCATCGCCGTCCGTTCGCAGCACGCGGGCATCGCGGGCGTATTCCCCGTTCAACTGGAAGCTCACGCGCAGGCCGTGCCGCTCGGCCTCGTCGCGCACCCAGAGGATCTCCTCACGATGGCGCGCATAACGCTGCTCCTTGATCGCCCACCAATCCTGGCCTCCGACCAGATCGGCCGAGAGCTGGTAATCGTGTCCGTGGACGTTCAAGACCACGTAGATAGGCGGCCAGTAGCCGGGATCTCCGCACGAGAGCAGACAGGCCGCGGCGGACGCAAGAAGCGCAGCGAGCTTGCGGAGCAGCATGGGCAGACCCCCGAACGGCCGCGTCCGCCCGTCTCCCGGCGGCGCGTACCCGAGGGAACCCGGCAGCCGCGTGGTGGTTGCGGCGGGGGGCGGAGCGAAGCTTCGTCCCCATCCCCATCTCGGGCCGATCCGACGCGGCCACACATTCTCGGATCGCGCCGCCTTCGCGGTGGCGCTCGATGCGATACGACGGCCTCTGGTCGGCAGCGTCGACATCGAGGTCGAGGGGCTCCTGCTCCAGCCCGTGGCACACTGCTTTCGCGACGGGCACCGAGGCGAGGATCTACCGCCCCCGGCCGCCCTCGTCGTCGTCGCCGCCGTTGCGCTCGACGCGGCTCCAGACGGCGCCGCGTCGCTGGCCGTCCATGCGCAGGCGGCCTTCGCGGCGAAGGCTGCGGAGCACGCGGGTGATGCGCTTCGGGTCGGCATCGGGGAAGCGCGCGCGGAGCGCGGTCATGCGGAACGGAGATTCGATTCCTGCGAGGGCAGCGCGACGGATGCGCTCGTCGAGCCCTTCGGCGAGAGCGCCTTCGGCGGGTTCGTAGCGCGCGATCACGTCGGAGACGAAGAGGGGTTGCTCGACGGCGAGCTCCGCCGCGACGGCCATGAACCAGCGCTCGGTCCAGACGTTCGCGAGCTTGCGATTTCCTGCGAAGACGAAGGGGAGTCGCGGATGGAGCGCGGCGAGCTCGGCGACGACGCGGGCGACGTGATTCGCCGGCCAGGCGCGGGTGCGGGAGGGATCGAGGAAGTCGGCGTACTGCGCCTCGATCACGACGGCGGCGCGCGGCTGGCGGGCGAGCTCGGCCATGCCTTGATGGAGCGCGCGTACGGAGCCGATGTCGCCGAGCAGGTTCTCGAGGCTCTTGCGTTCGGCAACGGCCACGATGGCATCGTTTCGGACGAGGGCATAGTCGCCCACTGCGAGCTCGCGGCGCGAGACGCGTGCTCCCGGAAAGCGCCACGGGTAGCGCTCGCGGAGGTCGATCGCGACGTCGAGCGAAGCGCGATTCCCGAGCTCGACGCGGCCGCGCGAGCGATGCGCGCGGATGGCGGTCTCGGTGCGGAAGAAGACCTGTTCGTAGCTTCCCGAACCGTCCTTCTTCTCCCGCCGGAGCGAGAGGAACTCGCAGCGCTTGCGCCGCGGGCGATCGAGGACGACGGCGAGCTTCACTCCCACGCGGTGGATCGAAGCGATCGGGACCCGCTCGACGAGCTCGAGGTCCTCTCCGGGGTCGTGCTCACGCTCGCGAAGGCAGAAGATCTGTCCTCCCGGCGCCGGCCATTCGCTCTGGGCGCGGACGGCGAAGAGTACGCGTCCATCCTGTTCGATCGCGATCCGGAACGGGAAGCGGTCGCTTCGCGTGCGCTCGATCCGCCAGATGGCCGGCACACGGCTCCCCTACGCGAGCGCCGGGCGCCGGAGGGCGTGGCGATCGCGAGAGATCCTTGCCGCGCCGCGGCTCGGGCTACGAGACATCACGCGGCCTCGCGTCGGCGTCGAGGATGGTGAGCTTCTGCCAGACCTTCGCTCCGAGGCCGGTGGTGAGCACCTCGACCTCGTTCACGGCGGAGAGGATCACGGGGTCGTCGAAGCGCTGCGCCCAGAGCGCCGCGAGCTTTCCCGTGAGCGAGAGGGTTTCGCTGCAGTAGTCGAGGTAGCGGGCGAGTTCGTACGGCGAGAAGGTCCGCGCCGGTGAGGACGCCGTGTCGCGGCGTGCGGTCGAGAACTGCTCGGGATCTTTCGTGAGCTGATGCATGTCGACGACGTGCGCGAGGCTCCGGAGTTCGTGGAGCGCACGGAGCGCCCGGCGGCGGCGGATCCTGCCCTCGAGCGTGACGAGGAAGAGGATCGCGATGCCGAGGAAGACGATGTCGTTCACGGCGGATTCGACCACCTGGACGAGCTGCGCGAAGCCCTCGACTTCGGAGGGACCTCGAAGGCTCGCAATGGCGGCGCCCACGAGAAGAGCGAGAGTCGCGATGAGGACGGCAACCCCTGCGCGAAGCGGAAGGTTCGGTCGGGCGAGAACGGCGATCCGCGCGGCGGTCTCGGTCCCGACGGCGAGAAGCTCGGCGACGACCCGCGAGAGGCCCGACGCCGGAAAGCGATCGGCGACGCGCCGCTCGAGGGTCTCGATGGTACGGACGACCGCCTCGGCATCGATCCTGCGATAGGACGGCGCGGGCTCCAGCACGCTAGCCGCGGCTCCGCTCGAGGCTGCGCCGCCCGCTTCGCTCGGAGCCCTTCGTCCGCGTGCCGCTCGTCTGCGGCATGGCCGCCCCTTCGCCGCTGGCGTTCACTCGTCCCGGGCTTCGGGACGACTCCTCGCCGCGCGAACGATCGCGTGTCGGGCCGTGGCGTCAAGCGCACGAAGGGCGGCGGGAAGCGCGGGGGTCGGATCCGCTGCGGGCGCCGCGGGGGCGTGCGGGCAGACTCCACCTCGCACGGCGCGTGGGGGGAGGGAGATGGGCGTGGGTGCGATCCGCACCCACGCCCTCGCCTCATTTCGAAGCGGCTTCTTTCTTGGCGTCGAGCTTCTTCACCTGCGCGCTCGCGCTGTGCGAGGTCTTCTCGCCCTTTTTCTTCGTCACGGTCTTCTTCGCCATGTGTCCCGGGACGTCGGCCACGTTCCAGACCTTCTCGACGACGGTCTCTCCGCCTGCCGTGTACCGGGTCTCGACGAAGCTCGCCTCGACCTCCTTCCCGGCCACGTCGACGAGTTCCTTTCCTTCGGTCACGCGGGCATCCGCCATGCGGCCGGCTTCGAGCTCTCCGTACTTGATCTTCGCCGGATACTCGGCCAGCGACTTGGTCTCCTCGGCGGCGCCGAGGTGCTTCGCGGCCGCGCCGGCAACGCTCACGCTCTCGACGGTGAGCCGATCGGCGCTCTTCGAGACGAGCTTCGACGTCGTCACGGGGATCACGACGCTCCCGTCCTCGAACTCGATCCTCTCGGCGATCGTCACCGAGGCCCCCACCGCATAGGGAGCCCACGCCTCGTAGGCGGGGTTCGAGACCATGTCGCCGGGCTTGGGCGGTGCGGCGTCCTTGCCGGGCCGTGCGCCCTCCGCGGGCTTCTCTCCCGGCGGAAGCACCGCGTCGATCGCGCCCTTCGCCGCCTTGTTGAGCATGTCGGTCGACTGTGCAGAAGCGACACCGGAAAGTGTCATCGAGATCAGCAATGCCATCGCAATACGCATGGTCGTTCCTCCATCCATGGAACACGAGCCTAACCCGTCCGAGCAGGGGCGCATGGAATCCCGGTGGAGGCGCCTGAAGCGGGCGGGCGAAAAACCACGCGCACGGCTTGGCGCGAGCGTTGGCGGCGTGCGGGCCTTCGACCGCTTCACGTTTTCGACGCCGGGGTTGGAGACCCGTCACGCGCCTCGGCGAGCGCCTCTTCGCGGAGGATCACGCGGTCGACCTTGCCGATCGGGAGCATGGGCAGCACGTCCCGGACGACGATCCGCTTCGGCACCTTGAAGTTCACGAGCCGTTCGCGGCAATGGCTGCGAAGCGCGTCCTCGGTCGGGTTCCGGCCCGGTACGCGGATCACGTAGGCGCGACCGACTTCGCCGTAGACTGCGTCGGGGATTCCGAGGACGGCGGCGAGTGCGACGTCGGGGTGCTCTTCGAGGACGCTCTCGACCTCGCGGGGGTGGACGTTCTCGCCGCCCGACTTGTACATCGCGCCGAGGCGACCGCGAATCGTGTAGCGGCCGTCGGGCCGAAGCAGCGCGACGTCCCCGGTATGGAGCCAGCCTTCCGCATCGATCGCCTCGGCCGTGGCCTCGGGGCGGCGCCAGTACCCGATCATGATGTGGCTTCCTCGGACGCGGATCTCGCCCTCCGGCCCGGGTTCGACCGGGGTTCCGTCTCGATCCGTGATGCGGACCTCGTAGTGCGGATCGGGCCGGCCCACGGTCCGGGAGAGTTCCTCCAGGCCATCGTCGTCGTCCGTGTAGGTGACGGACCCCGTCGTCTCCGTCATCCCGAAGCTCGTGGCGAGTCGGGCACCCGTTCGAGCGAGCGTCTCGAGCAGGGGAAGCAGGGCATGCGCCCCCCCCAGACGATCCGCTGCAGGCTCGAGAGATCCGCCTTCGCGAACTCGGGCTGCGCGACGATCCACTGGAACATGGTCGGCACCTGCCCGATGCCCGTGAGGCGCTCGGTTTCGATGAGGCGCAGGATCGCGACGGGATCGAAGCGCTCCATGAAGAACGCGGTGCCTCCGGAAACGAGGAGATTTACGCGCACATGTCGCCCATGAAGCCGATGTGGTTGATCGGGAGGTTCACGAGCATCCGCATCGGATCGGCGGGCCAGCGCTCGGCCTGGACACGCGAGCAGTCCGCGAGGCCGCTCCCCGGAAGCACGGCGCCCTTGGGCCGCCCGGTCGATCCGGAGGTGTAGACGATGAGCACCGGGTCGCGCGGAGCGACGCCGCTCGTGGCGCTGGCGACCTCGACGTCGCTCGTCGTGGAGCCTTCGGCGAGGAAGCCCTCCCAGGAGAGGTCGCCCTCTCCCACACCGAGCCTCACCACGCGCTCGACGGATCGACACTCGTTCGCGAGCGCGTCGAGCGCTTCGCGGTGATCCCCCTCGGCATCCTCTGCGAAGCCGAGGAGGAGGCGCGGCTCGGCGTCCCCATGACGGCCACGCGCTCGCCACGGCGGACGCCGCTTGCAAGGAACGCGCGCGCCAGGCGATCGACCTCGCGGGCCACCTGGGCGTACGTCGACCGCCGGGCGCCGAGGACCATCACCTCGCGTTCGGGGGCCACGCGCGCCCAATGCGTAAGGTAGTCCGTGACGAGCGGATAGTGGGGAAGCGTCGACACGAGGCCTCCGATCGGGGTCTAGGCGGCGGTCTGCACGAGGAAGAGCCAATGGGCGACGAGGTGCGGGGCTTCGGAGCCCTCGACCTCGAGTGTGGCTTCGGTCTCGATCACGTGGCGTCCCGGCTCACTTCGAGGATGGATCGCCAGGAGCCGGAGACGCCCTCGGATCCTCGAGCCGACGCGGACGGGACGGATGAAGCGGACCCGGTCGTAGCCGTAGTTGAGCGCGAAGAGAAGCTCGCCTTCCGGCCTCGGGAGCAACGATTCGCCGACGTGGCTCAGGTGCGCGAGGAGAAGGTGCCCCTGCGCGATCGTCTTGCGATCGAAGGGGCTCTCCTTCGCGCAGCGCTCGGGATCGTTGTGCAGCCAGTCGGCATCGCCGGTGATCTCGGCGAAGGTGTCGAACTTGGCCTGCGTCATCTCGATCCAGCCGCTCGTGCCGAGCGAGCTTCCTACGAGTGCCTTCAGCGTCTCGATCGATCCGGTCGGGCTTTCCATCGGGCCTCCTCGGGGGTGGGTCGGGGCATCGCATCCGGTGCGAGGCGGAGATCGAGCAGATCGCGGGTGAGCGAGAGGCACTCGGCGCGGGGGTTCGTGGCGTAGACCGCCCGGTACCAGAGCACGGAGAGCAGCTCGGCCAGGTGCTCGGGCGAACGGACGAGCGCCTCTTGATGCGGGTCCGCGCGGCCGAGCATGCCGTGCAGGAAGCCATCGACCATCCAGTTGACGGCGTACGCCACGAGCAGTCGTGTCGAGACGTCGACACCGGGAGAGCCGCACTTGCGCTCGATCGCGGCCGCGACGCGCCCGAGGTACTCGTGCGACGTCTCTTGCCAGAGGCGTGCGAACTCCTCGTCCTCGTCGGCGGCCTGGAGGAGCGCCCGGACGAGCGGCGCGTTCGCGAAGAGGATCTCGACGTAGACGCGGGTCGGGACGTGGATCTCGTCGAAGGGGTCGTCGCTCCGCGGCGCCGAGAGCATCGCGTCACGGGTTTCCGCGACGAGATCGGAGAGGACCTCGAGAGCGATCTCGCGCTTGTTCCGGAAATAGGGATAGAGCGCGCCCTGCGAGAGCCCGGCGGCACGCGTGATGTCGGTGACGCGCATCTCCCCGTAGCCGCGCCGCGCGAGGACGCGGCGCGTCGCCTTCTTGAGACGCTCTCGCGTCCGTTCGCCCTTGGTCGGCTTCACGGAGTCGGCTGCCCGCGGGGCCCGGGGGGTCGGTCGCACGCCGGACCCAGTAGCAAAAGTGACGTCAGTTTCAAAGCACGTGTCCACGCGGATCAGGATTTCGGTGCGAGTCCGGGACCCCCGGGATCCGCTCGGGGCGCTCGGTATCGGTGCAGATCATCTGCGCCGATGCGTCGGGGCGGGATGCCCCGACGGACACTCAATCGAGCATCGCGCCCGGATCTTCGATCCCCGTGCCAGAGCGGAGCACTGCCAAGGCACCCAGCGAGCGCCGGATCCTGGTTTCGAGCTCTTCGAGCCATTCGATGGCACGGAAATGGATCGCGGACCGGCTCTGCTTCAGATGTCGACTGTCGAGAATCTCGGTGATCACCTCGTATTGCGTGTACCGGATCCGGACCCGAAGCGAGAAGTGTGCCTTCTGGAACGTCGCCACGATCGCGTCGGGCTCGATCGACTCCGGAAACCAGCCGTCGCCAGCCGGCTTCTGGCTGCGCAACGCACCGATCTTCGCAGCCTCGATCCGCGCGACGCTTCCCTCGCTACCGGGCGTGATCGCCACGGCCGGCGATTCGTTGGCGACCGCGGCAAGAATCGCGAGTTCGACCTGCTCCAGCGTCAGCTCGGACGGTACTGCGATGGGCGGTCGAGGCTGGATGCGAACGGTGCGGCATCCGAGAACGAGCGCCAAAGCGACGGCTGCCACGAGGGCGATGCGCATTCGGTTCATGGTTGTGCCTCGTGAACCGGAAGAGGATTCCGCGACAGGTACATCGCAACCTCGATCATGATGTCCTCGAGAGTGTCCTCGTAGAGACGCTCGCGGGGCGCAACAGCGAGAAGAAATGGCGTGAGCGGCAGCAAGAGGATCTGCATGACGTTGTGCTGCGTTCCGATCGCCTCGAACGAAGCGAGCCGCCGTCCCGCGGGCGTCTTGAGGGTGGCGCGACAGATGGCATCGGACGTGGTGACCGACGGGACGATCAACAGGGTTAGGCCGCTGATGAAGGCAGACGTTCCACCCCGCTCTGCGATCTCGGTTCCGAGATCCAACACGTAATCAGGCTCCGGAATCGCTTCGCCCGATTCCGCAAGAAACGGGGTGCGAGCTCGAACTCGGCCGAGCGCTGAAACGAACTCGTCGTAAGAGAGGTTGTTCGCAGTCGGTCCCGCACGTCCATCGTCCATCGTATGCACGTGGTGCAGGACGAGTCGGATACGAGGAAGCGGAGCAGGAAGGTCGGGCGCCTGCATCGTGGCGACCAGGTTCGGAGTACGGTGACCGGGGAGCATGAGGCATCCCGCGAGTGGCAGGCCGATGAGTGCGCAGAGCGGGGCGACGCCGGCCGCGCGGATCAGCCGGAAGGCGCCACGTTTGCCGCTCGTCCGCGGTCGACGTCCAATCCCCTCGAGAGCATTCACCGGCTTCGTCTCGGACACTCTGGAGCAGGACCTCGGACACGCGGAAGGGTGGAGTCGGTCGTCCAACCGGCCGCAGCTCACGTCCGATCTTACCGGAACGGGAGGTCGAGCGGCTTTCCTTTCTCGGTGCAGGATTCCCGCCCGAACGCACGGCCCGCGCGCCGCGCCCCGCGCTCTCAGCCGAGCAGCGCGACCGTCTCGCGGACCCATTCGAGTGCGCGGAAGTGGGAGAGGAAGCCGGGGCCGGCGGCCGGGAAGAGGCCGAGCAGGAGGACGGCGACGGCGCAGGTGCACAGGACGAGGCCTTCGCCGGTCGAGGTCTCCATTCGCGGCGCGGCACCCTCGGGATCGCGCGTGTACATGAGGACGGGGAGCCGGAGGTAGTAGTAGAAGGAGACGGCGCTCCCCAGGATCGCGATCACGGGAAGCCAGACGAAGCCCTGTTTCAGCGCGGCCGAGAACAGGATGAACTTGGCGATGAAGCCGCCCGTTCCCGGGAGGCCCGCCTGCGCGACGACGAAGAGCGTCAGCAGCGCCGCGAGCGTCGGTCGGGTGCGCGAGAGGCCGGCGTAGTCCTCGTAGCGGTCGCGGTCCTTGCCGCCGGTCGCGAGCGTGATCACGACGGCGAAGGCGCCGACGTTCATGAAGAGGTAGACGAGCAAGAAGAAGAGGACGGCCGCGTACGCCTCCTCCGTCCCGACGGCGAGGCCGATCAGGATGTAGCCGGCGTTGGCGATGCTCGAGTAGGCGAGCATCCGCTTCACGTTCTCCTGGATCACGGCCATCACGTTTCCGACGACGATGCTCGCGGCCGAGAGAACCCAGAAGAGGTCCGAGAGCCGCGCGTCCATCGGCCCGAAGGCCTGGATCGCGATCCGGAGCAGCGCGACGAAAGCAGAGACCTTGACCGCGACGGCCATGTACGAAGTGACGGCCGTCGGCGCGCCCTCGTAGACGTCGGGCGCCCATTGATGGAAGGGAACCGCCGCCACCTTGAAGGCGAAGCCCACCACGAGCAGGCCGAGTCCGGCGATCGCGAGGAGGTTCGAGGCGTCGAAGGCCTGGCGGATCTGGACGAAGTCGGTCGAGCCGGTGGCGCCGTAGAGGAGCGCCATGCCGTAGAGGAGGATCGCGCTCGTGAACGAGCCGACCAGGAAGTACTTGAGCGCCGACTCGTTGCTCCGCAGATCGCGCCTCGCGAAGCCCGCGAGGGCATAGATCGGGATGCTCATGAGCTCGATTCCCATGAAGAGGGTCACGAGGTCGACGGACTGGACGAGGAGCACCATGCCGGACGAGGCCAGGAGCAGGAGCGCGTAGAACTCGCCGTGGTGGATGCGGAGCTCGTCGAGATAGGTCGAGGCGAGCCAGCAGGTGAAGATCGAACCGATGCAGACGAGGATCGTCGCGAACGCCGTGAGCCGGTCCATCGCGACCATCGGATGCGCGGGATCGAAAACGATCCGTCCGGGCATCGTCGCGAAGAACTGCGCCGCGACGATGAGCGCGATGAAGAGGAAGATCGACGAGACCCCGGAAAGGAGCGTTCCGACGAACTCCCGGGTGACGGGCCGGCCGAGGAAGCTCTGCCGCTTTCCGACCAGGACCTCGAGGAGGAGCACCACGAGCGATCCGGTCGCCACCACGCCGAAGGGCGCGAGCACACTCGGGTTCACGAGCGAGGTCGAGGTCACCATTTGAGCAGGCTCACGTCCTCGACGTTCACGGAGTCACGGTTGCGGAAGAGCGAGATCACGATGCCGAGCCCGACCGCGACCTCGGCCGCAGCGACGGTGATGACCATCAACACGAAGACGTGGCCGTCGACCTCGCCGAAGGCGCGGGAAAAGCCCACCAGCGAGAGGTTCACGGCGTTCAGCATGAGCTCGATCGACATGAGGATCACCACGAGGTTGCGCCGCGTGAGGGCCCCGACGGTGCCGATCGTGAAGAGGATCGCCGAAAGGCCGATCACGTGTTCGAGGGGAACCACCACGCTAGGAGAGCCTCCGCTTGGCGAGGACCACCGCGCCGACGACGGCCGCGAGGAGGAGAAACGACGCCACCTCGAAGGGCACGACGTAATCGCGGTAGAGGGCGAGCCCGACCTGCCGGTACGAGCCGAAGTCCGCCGGGATCTCGGCGACCTTCGGAAGCGCGTCCGGAAGCTTCGCGAGGAAGGCCGCGAGCACGGCCACGCCGACTGCGGCGCCGACGACCTTTGGCGCGGTGGCCCGCGACGGGGTGAACGCGTCGGAGCGGAGATTCAGCAGCATGACGACGAAGAGGAAGAGCACCAGGATCGCGCCGGCGTAGACCATGATCTGCAGCACGGCGACGAAGTGCGCGTCGAGAACGACGTAGATCACGGCGAGCGAGATCATCGTCACGACGAGGCACATGGCGCCCGCCACCGTGTTGCGGAGGTTCAGGACCATGCCGAGCGCCGTCACGACGGCGAGTGCCGCCATCACGTAGAAGAGCCCCGCCGCGAAGCTCACGGCGCCCCCTTCACGAGCAGGATCACCGCCCCCGTGACGAAGATGTTCACGAGCGAGAGCGGCAGGATGATCTTCCAGCACAGGTCCATGATCTGGTCGTAGCGGAAGCGCGGGAGCGTCCAGCGGATCTGCATCTGGAGCCAGATCATGATGACGACCTTGAGCAAGAAGGTCGCCACGTGCGCCACCATGGTGAGCGCCGTCGCGAGGCCGACCCCCATCACCGGGGTCATGCCCGCGATGAGCTCGTCCTTCGAGAGGTAGGGGATCGACCAGCCGCCGAAGAAGAGCGCCGTGAGCAGGCCGGCGATCACGACGATCTCGATGAACTCCGACATGTAGAACAGGCCGAAGCGCATCCCCGAGTACTCCATGAAGTACCCGGCGACGATCTCGGACTCGCCCTCGGGGGCGTCGAAGGGCGGCCGCTTGTTCTCCGCCATGATGCAGGTGAGGAACATGACGAAGGCGAGCGGCTGGACGAACACTCCCCAGAACGGAAGCTGCGCGAACGAGAGCCAGCCCGGAAGCGTCTTCACGAGGCCGAAGGTCTCGAGGAAGCCGAAGAGATGGAAGGTCGAATCCTGCGCGACGGCCATGTCGGTGAGCTCGAGCGTCTGGTAGACCATGAAGACGCCGACGACCGAGAGGCCCATCGTGACTTCGTACGAGATCATCTGGGCCGACGCGCGGAGGCTCCCGAGCATCCCCCAGTTGCTGTTGCTCGCCCAGCCGGCGAGCACCGAGCCGTAGGTCGCGAGCGAGCCGATCGCGAAGATGTAGAGGAGCCCCCAATCGAGGTCGGCTCCGACCAGCGTGAAGGGCTCGTGACCGGGGAACTGGTACGTCGCGCCGTAGGGGATCACGGCGAAGCCGATGATCGCCGGGATCGCCGCGATGATCGGCGCGAGCGCATGGAGGAAGCGGTTCGCACCGGCCGGGACGAAATCCTCCTTGGTGATGAGCTTGAGGACGTCGGCGAGCGGATGGAGGAGGCCGAGCACGGTGATGCCACCGATGTCGGCGCGGTTCGCACCGATCCGATCCTGCATGACGGCGCTCTGCTTGCGCTCGACCCAGGTGATCACGGGTGCGAACGCGGCCACGACGACGAGGATGATGAAGAGCGCGCGGACGACGGTCCAGAGGTCCATCGCCTAGCCCTTCCCCGCGAGCGGGATGCCCTGCTCGCCGACGCTCTCGAGATCGATCCCGCGGAAGGCGGCGGCGGCAGCGCCGAGGCTTCGCGACACCTCTCGAACGTCGAACTTGCCGTCGAATCCCGGCAGGCCGAGCGCCGCGCCGAGGCGCGAGATCACTTCGCCATCGGCGTAGGCCTCGAAGCTCGGCTCGACGACGGGCCAGCTCCGCTGCACGCGGCCGGCGTGGTTCACGTAGGTCGCGTCCTTCTCGGCGGCGTGTCGGACGGGGAGGATCACGTGCGCCACGCGCTCGAGCGCCGAGACGTGGGTATCGAGGACGATCACGGTGTCGAGCTTCGCGAGCGTCCGTTCGCCGCCGAGGTACGCGGGGTCGAGCAGGTCGTGGCCGAGGACGATCAGGCCGTCGATCCCACCGCCTGCGATCTGCTTCGCGAGCGGCCCGGCTTCTTCGAAGCCGAGCGTCCTGGCACCCTCGGCGTTGGCGGCCTTCTCCGCCTTCACGAGGAGGTCGTCGGAGTCGCCGCGCCGCACCGTGACGCCCGAATGCCGGATCCCGTAGGCGTCGAGGAAGCGTGCGAGGACGAGAAGGTCCTCGTTGCTCGCGTGCGCCGACGCGACGGCCGCCAGCACACCGGCGCCCTTTCGCTCGACGAGCGAGCGGAGCCTCGCAGCGGCCGCGTCGATCGCCTTCGCGAAGGGGACGGCCTCGAGCACTCCGGAGTCGCTCCGCACGGCGGGGAGCTTCAGCCGATCGGGAGCGCCGATCTCCTCGTACGTCATGCGGCCGACGTCGCAGATCCAGGTGTCGTTCACCGAGTCGTTCCGGCGCGGCACGTAGCGGTAGACCTTGTTGTTCGCGACGCCCAGGTAGACGTTGCAGCCGTTCGAGCAGCCGGTGCAGATCCCCGGTGCCTCTTCGAGGAACCAGACGCGGATCTTGAAGCGGAAGTCCTTGGTCGTGAGCGCGCCCACCGGGCAGATGTCGGCGACGTTCATCGAATAGGGGTTGTCGAGCTGCATCCCGGGGACGGTCTCGATCACCGAGTGGTCGCCCCGGTTGAAGACCGCGAGCTCTCCCGTCTTCGGAACCTCTCGGCAAAAGCGCACGCAGCGCCGGCACAGGATGCAGCGCTCCTGGTCGAACTTGATCGTCGGGCCGAGGTCGACGTTCTTCTTGAGCGCGCGGCGCGGCTCTTCGGTCCGCGCGTGCTTCACGCCGTACTCGAACGCGTAGTCCTGCAGCTTGCACTCGCCCGCCTGATCGCAGATCGGGCAATCGAGCGGGTGGTTCAGCAGCAGGAACTCCATCACCCCTTCGCGAGCGTGCTTCACGCGCTCGCTCTTGGTGTGGACGACCATGCCGTCCTTCACGGGGGTGTTGCAGCCGATCTGGAGCTTCGGAAAGCCTTCGACCTCGACCTGGCACAGCCGGCACGAGCCGTCGATCGTGAGCTTCGGGTGCCAGCAGTAGTGCGGCACGTCGACGCCGTTCATCAGCAGGCCGAGGTCGTCGAGGGCCTGGAGGATCGTCCTGCCGTCCTTCACCTCGTACTCGACGCCGTCGATGGTGAGTTTCGCCATCTACAGCTCGAAGCTTTCGGGGAAGGGGCACTTCTTGTGCTCGACGTGCAGCTCGAAGTCCTCCCGGAAGTGGCGAAGCATCCCCTGGACGGGCCACGCAGCGGCGTCGGCGAAGGCGCAGATCGTCTGACCCTCCATCTTCGACGTCACGTCGGCGAGGATCTCGATGTCCTCGATCGATCCGGCGCCGCGTTCGATCCGCGTCACGAGCTTGTGGAGCCAGCCCGTTCCCTCACGGCACTGCGTGCACTGCCCGCACGACTCGTCGCGGAAGAAGTACGTGATCACGCACGACGCGCGCACCATGCAGGTGGTGTCGTCCATCACCATGATGCCGCCGGTTCCGAGCATCGTCTTGCGCTCGCGCAGGAACTCGTTCGCCATCGCAACGTCGAGCTGTCCGGCCGGGAGGATCGGCATCGACATGCCGCCGGGGATCACGCCCTTCACCTTGCGTCCGTTCGGAACCCCCCCGGCGTGCTGGAAGACGATCTCGTCGAGGCGGGTCCCGAGCGGAAGCTCGAAGAGCCCCGGTCGCGCGACGTGTCCCGAGACGCCGAAGATCGTCGTTCCCGGGCTCTTCTCGGTGCCGAAGCCGCGGAACCAATCGGCGCCCTTCGCGACGATGTGCGGCACGTGGCTGAAGGTCTCGACGTTGTTGACCGTCGTCGGCATGCCGAAGGCGCCGTACTCGGCCGGGAAGGGCGGCTTCTTGCGGGGCTGTCCCTTCTTCCCCTCGAGCGATTCGAGAAGCCCGGTTTCCTCGCCGCAGATGTACGCGCCCGCGCCGCGCGTCAGCACGACGTCGTGGCGGAAGCCCGTTCCGAGGCAGTTCGCGCCGAGGATTCCGGCGGCGTAGCACTCGTCGATCGCGCGCTGGACGCAAGCCGCCGGATGGGCGTACTCGCCGCGGACGTAGATGAAGGTCTTCTCGGCTTGCATCGCCCAGGCGCCGATCAGGATCCCTTCGAGCATCTGATGCGCGCCGCGTTCGAGAAGGATGCGATCCTTGAACGATCCGGGCTCCGATTCGTCTGCGTTGCACGCGATGTAGCGCGGCTTGTCGCCCTTCTTCGGCATGAAGGACCACTTGAGACCCGTCACGAAACCCGCGCCGCCGCGTCCCTGCAGGCCCGCCGTCTTCATGAGCTCGATCACTTCGTCGGGGGTCATGCTGCCGAGCGCCTTGCGCGCGGCCTCGTAGCCCCCCTTCGCGCGGTAGCCCTCGAGCGTGGGGAAGGCGTCGTCGCCGAAGTGCTCGGTCAGGTAGCCCGTGACGAAGGGGACCTTCAAACCCATGGCGCTACTCGAGCTCGTCCAGGATCCGCTTGGCAGCGGCGAGGTCGAGGTTCTCGTGGTAGGTCTCGTCGACTCGCAGCATCGGCGCGTAGCCGCACGCGCCGAGGCACTCCTCGTGCGCGAGCGTCACGCGGCCGTCCTTCGTCGTCTCGCCGGCCTCGATCCCGAGGTGCGCTTCGAGGCCTCGCAAGAGCTCACGCGCGCCTCGAAGCGAGCAGGGCAGGTTGGTGCAGACGTGCACGTGATGCCGGCCCTGCGGCTCGTCGTAGAACATGTTGTAGAAGGTCACGACCTCCATCACGCGGATCGGATGGATGCCGAAGAGGTCGGCGATCTCCTGCGCCGTCTCCCCGGAAATGTGCCCGGTCTGCTTCTGCACGAGGTGCAGCGCCGCGAGCAGCGCACCCTCGGGCTTCGGGTACTTCGCCATCTCGGCGCGGATCTTCTCGCGCGCCGCGTCGGAGATCACCATTCGAGGGCGCCCTTCTGCCACTCGTAGACGAGGCCGACGGCGAGCGGAATCGTGAAGATCGCCATCGACACGAAGCCGAACCAGCCGAGCTCCTGGAAAAGCGCTCCCCAGGCGTAGAAGAAGACGGCCTCGACGTCGAAGACCACGAAGAGGATCGCGACGAGGTAGAACTTGACCGCGTAGCGCTGCTTCGGCGAGACGATCTGCTTCTCGCCGCACTCGAAGGGCTCCTGCTTCTCGGCGAACTCGCGCTGGGTCCCGCCGAGGAACCGGTGCGCGACCCGCAGCAACCCCGCGATGAAAAAGGCGAGGGCGAGGATCACCAGCAAGCCGCTGTATTCGGCGAGCATGCAGCCCCTTCTTCTGCAGGATCGTCGCGGGGATCCGGGACGCCCGCACCGTAGCCAGAGCCCCCCCGGGCGTCAACGAAAACGCCCCCTGCTTCCACGGGTTAGACTGCGCGGATGAGCACGCGAGTGGCCGTCCTCGGCGCGGGAAGCTTCGGCACCTGCCTCGCGATCCTCTGCGGGCGAGAGCACGAGGTCGTGCTCTGGGCTCGAGACCCCGCGCTCGCCGCGGCGATCAATCAGGACCGCAGAAATCCCCGTTATCTCAAGGACGCCGAAGTCCCGCGCTCCGTCGAGGCGAGCGCGGATCTCGACCACGCGCTCGACGGCCGCGAGATCGTGATCTGCGCCGTTCCGAGCCAGGGCGTACGGGGCGTCATGTCCGAGGCGGGCCAGAAGCTCGCTCCCGGGGCGATCGTCGTCTCGACGATCAAGGGAATCGAGCCCGGAAGCTGCCTCACGATGCACCAGGTGCTCGAGGACGTGATTCCGGCCTCGCATCGGGAGCGGCTCGTGGTTCTTTCCGGACCCTCCTTCGCCAAGGAGGTCGCGGCCGGGAAGCCCACCGTCGTCACGATCGCCTGCCGTCACGAGGAGCACGCCGTGACGGTCCGCAACGCGCTCTCGAACCCGGCGTTCCGCTGCTACTCGAACACGGATGTTCTCGGCGTCGAGCTCGGCGGCGCGCTCAAGAACGTGATCGCGCTCGCGGTCGGCATCTGCGACGGGCTCGGCCTCGGCCACAACTCGCGCGCTGCGCTCATGACGCGGGGGCTCGCCGAGATCACCCGGCTCGGGGTGAAGCTCGGTGCCGATCCCCTCACCTTCCTCGGACTCTCCGGTGTCGGCGATCTCGTGCTGACCTGCACCGGAGATCTCTCGCGAAACCGGAGCGTCGGCCTCGAGCTCGGGCGCGGGCGCCCGCTCGGCGAGATCCTCGCGGCAATGGCCGAGGTCGCGGAGGGCGTGCGGACGACCTACGCCGCTTGCGAGCTCGCGGAGCGCGCGGGCGTGGAGCTACCCATCGCGGCGATGGTCCGCGAGGTCCTCGACGGGAGGCTCGCTCCGGCCGCCGCCGTCGAGAAGCTCATGACGCGCAAGCTCGGGCACGAGCGCCCTTGACGGAGAGGCCGCTCCGGCCGATCCTTTGACGCGAAATCGACATTCATTTTCATGGATGATCTACCCCACGACGGCACTCCTCTCGCCTCGCTCCCGGTCGGCGGCCGGGGCGTGATCTTGGCCGTTCGCGCGGGCGACGCGGTCGGCCAGCGTCTTCTCGACTTGGGCCTCGTCCCGGGAACGCCGGTCGAGGTGCTGCGCCGGGCGCCGCTCGGCGATCCGAGCGTCTACGAGCTTCGCGGCACGCAGCTCTGCCTGCGTCGCTCGGAGGCCGAACGGGTGCGGGTGCGGCGGGCGCCTTGAGCGAAGTCGCCGCGGATCCCGCGCTTCGCCTCGGCCTCGTCGGCTCGCCGAACAGCGGCAAGACGACGCTCTTCAACGCGCTCACCGGCCTTCGCGCAAAGGTCGGCAACTACGCCGGCGTGACGGTCGAGCGCCGCGAGGGCAGCGTCGATCTCGACGGCCGGCGGGCGGTGGTGATCGATCTTCCGGGCACCTACAGCCTGAACGTGATCGGCCCCGACGAAGCCGTCGTGACGCGCGTGCTCTCGGGTGCGGTCGCGGACGTCCCCCCCCCCGACGCGATCGTGTTCGTGGCCGATGCGTGCAGTCTCGATCGCTCGCTCCTGCTCGTCGCGCAGGTACTCCGCTTGGGGCTCCCGGCGTGCCTGGTCGTGACGATGATGGACGAGCTCACGGCCCGTGGCGGCTCGCTCGACGTGGCGCATCTCGAGCGCTGCCTCGGAATCCCCGTCCTCGGCGTGGTCGGCCACCGCGGCGTCGGCCTCGATCCGCTGCGCCGCCTGCTCGGCCACCCGGAGGGTTGGAGCCGACCGGCGATTCTGCCACCGGACGATGCCGCCGAGCGGGCGGGTTGGGCGGCGTCGGTTCTCGAGAGCGTGCTGCACGTCCGTCCCGGCCGGAGCGCGACCACCGACGCCATCGACCGCGTCGTACTCCATCCCGTGTATGGGACGCTCCTCTTCGCCGTGATGATGGTGCTCTTCTTCCAGCTCATCTTCGCATGGGCGCAGCCCGCAATGGACTTTCTCGACGATTCGATGGGCGCCCTCGCAGAGGGACTCGCGGCGATCCTTCCGGCCGGGATCGTGACCGAGCTCCTCACCGAGGGTGTGATCGGCGGCGTGGGCTCGGTGCTCGTCTTCCTGCCGCAGATCCTGCTGCTCTTCGGTCTGCTCTACCTGCTCGACGATCTCGGCTACATGGCGCGTGCGGCTTTCGTGATCGACCGCGTGATGGGAAGGATCGGCCTCGAGGGACGCTGCTTCGTCTCGCTGCTCTCTTCGTACGCATGCGCCGTGCCCGGCATCATGGCGACGCGAACCATCCCCTCGCCGCGCAACCGTCTGGCGACGATCCTCGTCGCTCCGCTCATGACCTGCTCGGCGAGACTTCCCGTCTATGCGCTCCTGATCGGCGCCTTCGTTCCCGAGAAGCGCGTGTTCGGGCCCCTCGGGCTCCAGGGACTCGTGCTCCTCGCGCTCTATCTGCTCGGCGCCTTCACGGCGCTCGCGGTGGCGGCGATCCTCAAGAAGACCTTGCTGCGTGGAGAGGGGCTTCCGTTCTTCATGGAGCTTCCGCCCTACCGCGTCCCCACGTTCCGGCTCTGGATCTCGCAGGTCTGGCAGAGCGCGCGTGCGTTCCTTCGGCGCGCGGGCACGATCATCCTGCTGGTGTCGATCCTGCTCTGGGCGTCGCTCCATTTCCCGCGCATCGAGGCGACCCCCGACGCGACGCCCGAGGCCGCGGCGCAGCTCGCGCTCGAAGGGAGCCTCGCCGGCCGTGTCGGCCACGCGCTCGAACCGTTCATCGCTCCGCTCGGCTTCGATTGGAAGATCGGCGTCGGCCTCGTCGCGAGCCTCGCTGCCCGCGAGGTGATCGTCTCGACGCTCGCGCAGGTCTACGCGGCCACCGACGAGTCGCTCTCGCTCCGCGAGGCGATCCGCGCCGATCGCGACCCGGCCACCGGACGCGCCATCTTCACGCCGGCGACGGTGGCGTCGCTGCTCGTCTTCTTCGTCTACGCGCTCCAATGCACGTCGACCCTCGCCGTGATGCGGCGCGAGACCAACTCCTGGCGCTGGCCGGCGTTCGCGTTCACCTACCTCCTGGCGCTCGCCTACGGCGCGAGTTTCGTCACCTACCGCGTCGTCGGCTGGCTCGCCCCGGTCTAGGAGGACGACCCGAGACGGGCCGGGTCGCTCTCCTGGAGCCCGGCCTTGGCACCCGGCCCAGGCTGGGCTAGCGAAGAGTCCCATGTTGGTGCGAAGCCCCATCCTCCCCGCCCTCCTGCTCACCGCGGCGGCCGCCCTCGGCTGCAGCGGCTACTCGCGCAACGTGCTGCAGCAGGCCGGCGAGAACCGCGTCGTCCTCCGCAGCGAGAAGACCGGAATCGGCGGCGTCGAGACGAAGGGCTACGACCATCCCTCGACGATCTCGGGGACGCGCCTCGCGCACATCCTCTCGCGGATCGACATCCGTACCGACGACGCCGACGCCAACTCGAGGAAGCCGGGGATCCCCGCCGAGCTCGTCTACGAGCTCGGCGAAAAGCTCTCGAACGCGCTCGCGAAGGCCACGCCGGACCAGGAGGTCGTGATCGTCGCGGCTCGCCGCGAGCGCAGTCTCGGCGTCTTCACGCACGACTACATCACGAGCTTCTCGGCGTTCGTGAAGGGCGACACGCTCCACATCCGCCTCTACCACCTCGACTGGCACCAGCCGCAGGGAGGCGAAGCCGCGAAGGTCGACGATCCGCAGCCCGACCGTCAGGTGATGAAGTTCCGCGTCGTTCCCGGGCAGTCGATGATCCCGGAGGGGACGCAGGGCCTGGCCGTGAGCTGGCGCGATCCGATCTTCCGCTCGCCGACGGCAGTCCGCGTGACTCCCGAGGGCAAGATCGTTCGCCGGACCGTACTGATGGAAAGCGAGGCTCCGCCCGAGGACGGACTCGACGAGACGCCGCTTCCGTCCGTCACCTCGGGGGATCTCTCCCCCGACCAGCTCCGTGCGCTCGCAGACCTCGAAGAGGCGCGTCGCGACGGCGAGGTGAACGAGGGCGAATACCAGACGCGACGAGCGCGCATCTTGCGCGGCGAAGTGTCGGCCCCTCCGAAGGACCCCGCCCCGAACTGAAGCGCGGCTCCGCGCCTGCCGATCGGTAGCTGCCGGTCGGCGGTTGCGAAGATCGCGGCTCGCTGCCGCGTCCTTTGGTGGGCGGCAGCGGGTCGGCTACCGTCCTCGGTTCTTTTCGGGGCGCCTCGCGCGCCGGGGAGCTTCGGTGCCCGTCCTGATCGAGATCCTCCTGGTCGCGGCGCTCGCGCTCGCGATCGCTCGACTCGCCCCGACGCCCTGGCGCGGAACCCTGCTGAACGTCGTGAAGGCGTACGTGACCGTACGCGCATTCTGGCTGCTCCTCGAGCACCCCGTGAAGCTCGAGGACGGAACGCAGGTGGTGGCGTGGGAGCTCATTCTCGAAGAGCTCCGCAAGATCGACGCACGAACCTTCTGGAGCTTCGTCTTCCTCGCGACGAGCATCAAGTTCGTCGGGATTCTCGCCTCGATGTACCGCTGGACGATCCTCTTGCGCGGACAGGGAATCGACCTCCCGTTCCGGCACATCTTCGGAACCTTCCTGATCGGCCGCTTCCTCGGCACCTTCCTTCCGAGCACCGCGGGGCTCGACGGCTACAAGCTCTACGACGCCGCGCGCTTCAGCGGGCGGACGGTCGAGGTGACGGCCACCACCGCGCTCGAGAAGGTGCTCGGCGCGAGCGGGATCTTCCTCTCGTTCCTCGTCGCGCTTCCGTTCGGGATCAAGATCTTCGGCGAGCGAGCGACCGCCGTCGCGCTCGTCACGGTTCCGATCTGCCTCGCGATCATCGGCGGTCTGCTCGCCGTGCTCTGGTTCCCCGCGATCGTGCAGTGGATCCTCGACGTCGTTCCGATCCCCGGGAAGGCTCGCCTCGGGGGGCTCGTGATGCGGCTCGCGCACACCGCGGCCGCCTACCGCGACAAGAAGCTCCTCGTCCTCGCAGCGCTCGGGCTCTCCTTCGTCGTTCACTTCACGACGGCGGCGATGTACTACTTCACGGCGCTCGCGGTCGGCGCCGGAGCGTCGGCCGAGTTCTGGCCGCTCGTCTTCGGCTCGTCGATCCAGATCTTCGCGACGGTGCTCGCGCCGACGATGGGTGGGGTCGGCGCACGCGAGTGGGCCCAGCTCGTGACGCTCGGCCACATGATCGGCCCCGGCAAGGCGATCGTCTCGGCGGCACTCGGCTTCTGGGCGGCCGAAGCGCTCACGCTCTTCGGCGGCGTCTTCTGGTGGATCCGGCCCGCGACCTATCGGCCGGCCTACTGCCTCGTCGACGGCGTGCAGGTCGACTACGCGCAGGCGGCACGAGAAGCGCTCTCGCTCGACGATCCGCTCCATCCGAAGGCCACGCCGGCGCCTTCGGCCGATCTCGCGCCGCTCGGATCGCGGATGCGAGCGGCCGCGGGGCTCGGCTTCGGGACCGGAGTCGTCGCGGGGCTCGTGATCGGCGTGCTCGAGGCGCTCGTGATCGCAAGAGGCGGGCTCGGCGGCGATCCGCAGGTGCTCTGGTACGGACCACTCGCCTACGCGCTCGTTCTCGGCGGCCTCGGGCTTTGCGGGGGCGCCGCGCTCGGCGTGCTGCCGATGGAGCGGCGCGAGATCCGCGCCTGGGTCCCGACGCTCGCACTGCTCGCGACGCTCGTTCCGCTCGGGCTCTTCATCACCATCTTCCGCGTTCGACGCGACGTCTACCTCGAGCAGGCGATCCCGCTCGCAACGCTCGCGGCGATCGTCGGAGGGTTCGCACTCTTTGCGCTCGCACTCCTCGTCTTCGGCCGCCGCTTCTTTGCTGGCCGCGCCGGCGCGCTCGTCGAGCCGCTTCCGGCGCTCGCGCTCGCCACATTCCTGGTGGGGGGCGCAGCCATTGCGGCCGCGCAGCTCACGCCGCCGAGCGTGGCTCCGGCCCATGGAGCGCCCGTCCCGGCGGCGCTCGCCGAGCGTCCGAACGTCCTTCTCATCATGATCGACACGCTTCGCGGCGACCACGTCGGCTGCGACGCAGCGTCGCCCGTCGAGACGCCCGCGCTCTGTAGCCTGGTCGAGAGCGATGGAACGCGCTTTTTCGGCTTCTCGCATGCCTCGTGGACGAAGCCTTCGGCGGCGTCGCTTCTCTCGGGTCTTCTCCCCTCGACCCACGGCGCGACGTCGAAGACGGCTTCGATCCCACCCGGTGTCGTGATGCTCGCCGAGGCGATGCAGGAGCGCGGTTACGAAACGGGCGCCGTCGTGAGCAACATCAATCTCGCGCCGAGCTTCGGCTTCGATCAGGGGTTCGGCGAGTACCACTACCTGGCCCCCGATTATCTCGCGGGAGCTTCGGAATCGTCGTCGAAGCTGATCCTCTACCAGCTCGTTCGCAAGCTGCTCTTCCGCGTACGCCCCTACTACCGCGTGGGCGACTACTACCAGAACGCCGAGACGGTGAACGCGCGCGCCTTCGACTGGCTCGATCGCCACGAGAGCTCGCGCTTCTTTCTCTTCGCCCACTACATGGATCCGCACGATCCCTACTTCGAGCATCCCTACGACGGCCGGGCGATCGCCCGCGTGACGAACGACCATCCCGATCCGTCGCTCGCCCCCGAGATGCAGCGGCTCTACGAGGGCGAGATCCGCTACCTCGACCAGCAGCTCGCGACGCTCTTCGAGAAGCTCCGCAGGCAGGGCCTCTACGACGACACGCTGATCATCGTGACCTCCGATCACGGCGAGGAGTTCCACGAGCACGGCGGCTGGTGGCACGGGCTCACGCTCTACGACGAGCAGGTTCACGTCCCGCTCCTCGTGAAGTGGCCGAAGGGGCGCGTGCCGGGCGCTCCCGCCGTCGATCCGACCCTCGCGCGCCACAAGGACATTGCGCCGACGGCGCTCACGCTCGCGGGGGCACCGATCCCGCCCGCCATGCAGGGAGTCGATCTCACGGCGCGCTACGCCGGGGCTCCGACTCCCGAGGGATCGAACACGCTGCTCGCCGAGAACGATCTCGAGGGCAACGTGCTCCGCGCGCTGCGCGGCATGGATTGGAAGCTCATCGAAGCGAACGAAGGAAATCCCCGCGGCCTCCCCGTCCAGCAGCTCTTCCAGGTCTCGGTCGATCCCGGCGAGAAGCTCGACCTCCACGCCACGCAGCCCGGGATCGCGGCCCGCATGCGGCAGGAGACCGACGCGCTCGTCGATCTCGCGAAGAGCCAGGCCGTGGAGGGCGGCACGGACGCCGTCCTCTCCGAGGCCGACCAGGAGCGGCTTCGCGCGCTCGGCTACATCAAGTAATCCTCCCTTTTGCGGCCCGGATCGCTCGGGAGTCCGCAGGGAGGATTCCATGAGACCCAACGGAGGCCCGCGCGAGGGGGTCCACGATCTCGTTGCGGCGCGCTACAGCCCGCGCGCCTTCGCCGATCGACCGATCGCTCCCGAGCTGCTGCGACGGATCTTCGAAGCGGGGCGCTGGGCGGCGTCGGCGTACAACGAGCAGCCGTGGCGCTGGCTCGTGGCGACGCGTGACGAGGAGACGGGTTTCGAGCGCCTGCTCTCGACCCTCATCCCGTTCAATCAGGGCTGGGCGAAGCACGCGGCCGCGCTCTCGATCTCGCTCGCGAGAACGAGCTTCGAGCGCAACGGGAAGCCGAACCGCCACGCCTTCCACGACGTCGGGCAGGCGGCTTCGAACATGGCGATCGAGGCCGCCGCGAACGGCATCGCGATCCACCAGATGGCCGGCTTCGACCCCGACCTCGTCCGCGAGCGCGGGCTCGTCGCGCCTGGCTTCGAGGCCGTCGCGGCGATTGCGCTCGGGTATCCGGGAGATCCCGCGTCGCTTCCGGCCGACCTGCGCGAACGCGAGCTCGCGTTGCGAGAGCGGCGGCCGCTCCGCGACGTCGTCTTCGGCGCGAGCTTCGGCCAGACGGCGGGATTCGCTCGCGATCGGTAGGCGCCGCGGAGGGCCTTCGGTCGCGGTGGAAGGCGTGGGGCCCCTTCGGGCTTCGTGCGCGAAGCGTCACGCGAGGGACACGCTTCCGTGCGCGGGGCCGTGATATTCCTCTTCGCGAGTCGGGGCGCCCCCAATCCGCCCCGGCCGACCCGGGCGAGGGTGGCGGCCCCCCCACAAAACGCGTGCTCCCCCCTAAGCGTGCACGCGAGGCCGCCGCCCCGCCCAGGGCCTCGCCTCCTCGAGCTGCGAGGCGACGCGGAAGAGGACGTCCTCGCGGGCGTACGCCGCAACGAGCTGCACGCCGATCGGAAGGCTCGCGTCGCTCCAGTGGAGCGGCAGCGAGATTGCCGGCTGTCCCGTGATGTTGAAGGGCGACGTATACACCGCGAAGGGTCCCGATCGCATCATCCCGGCGAGCGGGTTCTCGCGCGTCGGCGCGAACTCGCCGAGCGGAGGCGGCGGCTCGGCGAGCGTCGGAGTGAGCAGAAGATCGAAACCCCGATCCCACCAGCTCTGGATCCGTCGCGAATGCGCCTGGAGCCAGACGACGGCCTGCACGTATTGCGGGCCCGTCACCCGGCGGCCGATCTCCGCCATCGTGTGGTTGTGGAGTTCGACGTCGTCGGCTTCGACGGGCCTCCGGATCCGCTCGCTCCAGGCGTCGATGTCGCGCGCCGTCCAAGCGGCGAGGAGCACCGAAAAGGGTCCGAACGCCGCGAGATCGTCGAGCGCGGGGGGATGCGCCTCCTCGACCACGTGGCCGAGCGATTCGAGGAGCTTCGCCGTCTCGCGCGCCGCACGGACGCACTCGGGATGCGACTCGATCTGCGGATTTCCCGTCTTCGTGCGGAGGCCGATGCGAAGCCTCCCGGGCGGCGCACCGACCTCGGCGAGGAACGGCCGCGCCGGGGGCGGCGCGTAGTAGGGATCGCCGGGCATCGGGCCCGCCGTCGCGTCGAGGATCGCCGCGCTGTCGCGAACGCTCGTCGAGACGACGTGATCGGCGACGAGGCCGGCCCAGACCTCACCCATCGCCGGACCGACGGAGACACGGCCTCGTGTCGGCTTCAACCCCACGAGGCCGCACTCGCTCGCGGGAATCCGGATCGATCCGCCGCCATCGTTCGCGTGTGCGACCGGCACCATCCCCGAAGCCACGGCGCACGCCGATCCGCCGCTCGAGCCTCCCGTGCTGCGCGAAGGATCCCACGGGTTGCGCGACGGGCCGAAGGCCGCGGGCTCGGTCGTCGTCACGCTCCCGAACTCCGGCGTGTTGCTCTTGCCGACGAAGACGAAGCCCGCAGCGCGGTAGCGCGCCGCCAGGTACGAATCGTCGGGCTCGCGCCAATCGAGGTCGCGCAGGAACTTCGTCCCCGCGCAGTAGCGATCCCCCGCCGACCACGCGCCGAGATCCTTGAGCAAGAAGGGAACGCCCCGGAAGGGCCCCTGCGGCAGCTCGCGCGACGCCGCCGCCGCTCGAGCCTTCTCGAAGAGCGGCGTGATCACGGCGTTCAGTTCCGGGTTGAGCTTCTCGATGCGGTTGATCGCCGCATCGACGAGGTCTCGGGGGGAAGCTTCGCCCTTGCGGACGAGCTCGGCCTGGGCAGTGGCGTCGAGGTGGGAAAGTTCGCTCATGCGGGCGACGCTACCGGCAAACGCGCCACCGCGGCAAGCCTGCGGCGTACAATGGCCCGGGAGGTTCCCATGGAAGTGAGACTCGGCGAGAAGCCCCGCGGCCCCCTGGCCGGAATCCGCATCCTCGATCTCTCGGCGGTCGTCTCCGGCCCGCTCTGCACGCAGATCCTCGGCGATCTCGGCGCCGAGGTGCTGAAGGTCGAGCCGCCCGGGGGCGACACCTCACGCCGGCTCGGGCCTCCCTGGCATGCCGGGCTCTCGGCCTTCTTCGTCCACATGAATCGCAACAAGCGCGCGATCGCCGTCGACCTGAAGCAGGAGGCGGGCCAGCGACTGGTGCGCCGCCTCGCGCTCGCGGCCGACGTCCTCGTCGAGAACTTCCGCCCGGGAGTGGCTGCGCGAATGGGCCTCGACCACGCCGCTCTCGCGCAGGAGAACCCGAAGCTCGTGACCGTCTCGGTGAATGGCTTCGGCCCCGACGGCCCCTACCGCGATCTGCCCGCCTACGACACCGTGATCCAGGGCCTCTCGGGCTTCATGCCGTCGCAGGGTGGGGCCGGGGCTCCCGAGCTCGTCCACTGCGTCGTCGCCGACAAGGCGACTGCGCTCACCGCCGCCTACGCGATCCTGGCCGCGCTCTTCGCCCGCGAGAGAAACCACGGCCGCGGCCAGCACGTCGACGTTCCGATGCTCGACGCCTTCGCCGCCTTCATGCTCCCCGACGTGCTGCTCTCCGAAGCCTTCGTCGATGCGCCTCCCCAGCCCGCGATCTCGCTCTCCGACGTCCACCGGAGCTGGGAGACCGCGGACGGACACGTCGTCATGATGATCATCGAGGATCATCAGTTTCGCGCGATCTGCCGCGCGCTCGACCGCAACGACCTGATCGACGATCCCCGCTGCAAGAACGTCCTCACGCGACTCATGAACGCGCACGAGATCCTCGACCTGCTCGCGCAGGAGATCCGCAAGTGGACGACGGCCGACCTCGTTGCGCGCGCACGCGCCGAAGGTGCGCCGCTCGCACCCGCGAACGGAATCGCCGAGTTCCTCGCCGATCCACAGGTGGCGCACAACCGGACGGTTTTCGAGGTACGCGACGCCGAGGCAGGGAGACTCCGCATGCTCCGGAGCCCCGTCCGCTTCGAGAAGACGCCGACGGATCTTCGCCACCTGCCGCCTCGGCTCGGCGCCGACACCGACACCATCCTCGCCGAGGCCGGCTACGGCCCCGAAGAAATCGCGGCGCTGCGGAGCGACGGCACGGTGGCGTAGCGACGCGGCGTCGCATGCGACGCTCGCGCGCCTCGCGCGCCTCGCGCTTCCTCGTCCGACCGGTACCCTCGCGAGCGGGGGAGAGGTCATGGCGTCGCAGCGAGCCCGGCTCTGGAAGCGTTACTGGAAGGCCGTTCACGCCGTCGCCCCCGCGGCGCGAAGCCCCGAGGACGTCTTCACCGACTGGCTCCTCGAGGCCGCGCGCCCCGGCCGCTGGCTCGACGCGGGCTGCGGGCGCCGCTCACTCGCCGATTGGCGCGAGTCCGACATGCAGACGCTCGAGCAGAAGGGCGTTCGACCCTTCGGATCGGATCTCGACCACGCCGCGCTCCTCGACCGGCCGAGAAGCGATCGCGTCTGCACCGCATCGCTCGTCGCCATGCCGTTCCGCGACGCGAGCTTCGCCACGGTGAGCGCGAACATGGTCTTCGAGCACCTCGTCGATCCCGCACCGAGCGTCGCCGAGATCGTGCGGATCACCGAACCGGGCGGCCGCATCCTCGTCCACACCGTGAATCGCAGGCACTACCTCGCGCTCCTCGCGCGCGTGACGCCCTTCCGCTTCCACCGCTGGATCGTCTCGCGCGTCGAGGGACGCGCCGAGAAGGACGTCTACCCCACCGCCTACCAGATCAACACGGCGCGCACGCTCGAGCGCGGCTTCGCCGCCTGCGGCGCACGCAGGATCCGCGGCGGAACCCTCGACGGAATCCCGCTCTTCTTGCCCTACCCGGGGCTCTTCTGGATCGGCATCGCGTTCGGCCTGATCGAGCGCGCGCTCGCGAAGCTTCCGCTGCTCTGCGAAGTGCTGCGCCCGAATCTCTTGATGGAGTTCGAGCGGCGATAGCCCGGCCTGCCTACTCCTCCTCGAAGCCCTGGCTCGTGAACTCGAGGGTCCGGGCATTCCCGGTGACGATGCGGACGACATTCTCGGGGGCGCCATCGGGGATCTCGACCCCGATCTCGAGGGCCACCGTGACGCGTGCACCGATGGGCCCCGCGAGCTGCGAGATCCCCTCGTCGGCGAACCTGCTCGCGTCGAGGCCCGTGCGGCACGGCGGGCTGCACCGGACTCGACGGAACCCTCGTCAAGCGAGCCGCTCTCGGGCTTCCGCCGGGCATCGCACAGGCATGCCCGGCGGCAGGAGGGCCGTAGCGAGGAGACCGCCCCGAGACGCGCCAGCGAGAGATCCTCCACGGCGCCCGCTTCTCCTCGGAGGGCGACCCACCGGGTCGCCCCTACCCGCGGCTGTGGAGTGTCGCCGTGCATCCACGAATGTGGGATACCGCGGTGCATCCACGGATGTGGGATGCCGCCGCGCATCCACCAATGTGGGGTATCGCAGCCCATCGTCGCGACACCGCGACGCCGAGCATGCCGGCGCCCGCGCCGGGGCGACGCGCCGGGTCGGCCATACACACGGATGTGCGATGTCGCCGTCCATCGTCGCGATGCCAAGGCGCGCAAATGCCGGCGCCCACGCCGGGGCGACGCGCCGGGTCGGCCATACACACGGATGTGGGATTGCGCCGTGCGTCGTCGAGACACCGCAACATGGGGGAGGCCGGCGCCCACGGTCTGGATGCCGCGATGCAAAAGACGCCCGCGTTCATCGTGGGGATGCCGCGGTACGGAGGATGCCGGCACTCGCGGTAGGGGCGACCCGGTGGGTCGCCCTCCGAAATCCGAGATCTCGAATCCGTCTCCCGGCCGGTGCGGTAGGCGAAGCGGGATCGGCTCCAATCCCCCTTTACGGCGTGTCGGCGATCGCGGCGGCGTCGGGCGTGGCGTCGGACGACGACGTAGAGGCCGTCGTCGCAGCCTCCGCATGCGGGCAGCTTCCGCCCGCCGCCTTGGCGCCGCAGGAGCAGGCCTTTGCAGCACCGTCTCCGTGCGAACAGGCCTGGCCCTCGCCGCCCGCATGCGCGGCGTGCTTTCCGTGTCCCGCGTGAGCGCCGTGTCCGGCATGCGCGGCATGTCCAGGAAGAGCGTCGCCGCCCTCGGCGGACGCGGTCGTCGCGCCCTTTCCGTGCTGGCATCCCTCCCCCGCGAGCGAAGCTCCCGGCAAGAAGGCGGCAGCGGCAAAGACCAGGATCCAGAGCAGGCGACGCATGGCTCCTCCTTGGGCGCTCGATGAGCATAGCCGGCCGCGGGAGGCGCCCCAGCGCGACAAAGGGTCGCAAGGGCGCGGCGTCACCCCTCGCGTGAGGGGGGTATCACCCAGGGCGTTGCGGCAGACTGCCGGAGCCTCGTGGATTTTTTTTCGGGTCACGCCACGGCGTGACCGGATCTGACACACACGGCCGCGAAGATCGCCCCATCCCCCGCTGGTCCCGGGTGGAGAAGACATGGCGGAGTCGTCCTTCGAAGCGGCCTTCGAGGGGGCCCCGGCGGCGCGTGCGCACTCCTCGCCGTCGCCGGGTGTCCTCCTCTTTCTCCGAGGTCAGGATGCCGACGGGCGCGTCCGCGAGAATCTGACGCGAAGGCTCGCGCTCCGCCCCTGGCTCGGTGTGCTCGCGATCGCGCTCATCGAGCGGCGAAGCTACGAGCCGCTCGGCTTCCGCTCGCTCGCCGACTACGCGCGTGAGAGGCTCGGCATCTCGGCTCGCGGTCTTCGCGAGCAGGCGCGCGTCTGGAATGCGCTCGCCGCCTTGCCGCAGCTTCGAGACGCCGTGCTGGGGGGCGAGGTCTCGTACTCCGTGGCCCGACGCACGGTGGCGCTCGTGCCGCCCGCGCATGACGGCGCGGCCACCGCAGCGCTGCGGGGGCGAACCGCCCGCGCGGCCGACGTGATCGCGGATGCGCTCCGCGCGGCCGACCGGAATGCCTCGCGCGCGGATGTGGACACGGTCCCTCCGCAGGCCGCGAGCGAGCTCGTCTCGCTTCGCCTGCACGTCAGTGCGGAGACGGCGGTCCGCTGGCATGCGGGCCTCGAACTCGCGCGCGCGATGGCGGGCGAGGCCCTGCCGGCCTGGGAGGCCACCGAGGCGATGGCTGCCGAAGCGCTCGGCGCGCTGCCTTCGTCTCTCGTCCGAGAGGCATCGGATCGACTCGCCCGCCGCGAGCCTGCGGCCGGCGAGAAGGCTCCCCCGCCCGTGGGCCGGCGACCTTCGAGCGAGCACGGGATCCGACATCAGGCCTTTCCACTGCTCCGCTGGTCGGCGATCTCTGCAAACCGAAGCGTGGCGAGCCACGATCCCGATGCTCTCCTTGCTCGTGCACGGTCGGCTTCGCCGCACGCGCTCGATGCCGCGCTCCGCCGCGTCGTTCGCGCTCGGCAGGAGATCGATCACGACCTCGGTCACCTGCTGCGACAGATCCTCGATCGCCGTCTCTACTGCGAGCTCGGCTTCCCGAGCTTCGATCGCTACGTGATCGAGCGCGCAGATCTCTCCCCGCGTACCGCACGCCGGCGCGTCCGACTCGCGAGGCTCGGGCCGCCCACCTCGGTGCTCGCGCACGCCTTTCGCTCCGGCGCTCTCGACGAGGCGAGAGCGCTCGCCGTCGGCGCAGCGGCGGCTTCGCCCGTGGGGGAATCTGCGGCTGCGGATGCATCTCGGCTCGGCGGGCAGGCAGGCGGCACGCGGGAGGCCCTGCTTGCCGATGTGGCCTCGTGGGTCGCTTTCGCACGCACGCATACGCTGCGCCGTGTCGAGGACGAGCGCTCTCGGCGCGTCGCAGGCCGGCCGGTCATCGCGTTCCGTGCACCTCCGGAAGCGGTCGCCGTGATCGAGCTCGCGCTCGAGGCGGCGCGCCTCGATCTCGCGGCAAGCGTCACCTCGGCGCCTTCACTGGCCAATGCGTTCCACTGGATCGTCGAGCATGCGATCGCGTGCTGGGAGGAGCAGGGCGCCGCCTTCGACGACTACGCCGACTTCACTCGGGACGGCTTCCGCTGCACGACGCCGGCGTGCTCGGCGCGCCGGAACCTCCAATCCCACCACATCGTCTTCCGCTCACAGGGAGGCACCGACGATCCCGGAAACCGGACGACCCTCTGCGCCTTCCATCATCTGCGTGGAATCCATGCGCGCACCGTCTCGTGCCGCGGCCACGCGCCGGAGACGCTCGAGTTCGCACTCGGAATCCGCGCCGAGGGGCCACCGCTTCTCCGCGTGCGCTCGGGGGATCGGATCCTCGCGGGCTAGAAATGGAGCGCGCGGAACCAGAGGCGGAGCTCGTGAAAGAAGGGACGCACGTCGCCCGCACGCGGGTTGTCGAGCCGGCACGGGCGCGGGGTCGGCCGCAGCAGGACGCCGAGCGCGGCCCACGCACCGCTTCGGCCCGCGGCGTCCCTCGCGCCGCGTGCGAGTGCGATGGAGTGGTCGAGGTCCCCGAGAAGCCAGCGCGAGCGAAGCCCGACGCGATACTCGGGCCGGACACCCGCGGGTTCGTCGAGCGCCGCTCGGACCGCGAGCGTCGGGAAGTCGACCCCGGCATCGATGGCGAGCTGCAGCGAACCCCAGAGTCTCGCGTTCAACTCCATGAGCCAGCGTCGCTCGCCGTCGCGGCGGAACTCCGCCATCGCGATTCCGTCGAAACCGCAGGCATCGAGCACGCGCTCGACTCTCGCGAGCAGATCGGGATCGGTCGCGATGCTCTCGCAGAGTACCGACACGCCGCCCGAGGGCGGCTTCTCCCGGAGCCTCCGATGCGCGAAGGCGGCACGCGTTTCGCCGCCGATCCGGAGCACGAAGAGCCCTTCGCCATGGCCCGGCACCTCGCGCTGGACGAGCGCCGCTCCCGGCGCCACGTGCTCTCGCCAGGCGCATTCGAGCGCTCCCGGATCGGCCACGCGTACGACGCTCCGCTTGCGAAGCGCCGCCACGGACTCGACGGGTTTCACGATCACCGGCCAGCCGAGGCGCTCGGCGCTGCTCCGCGCCGAATCGAGATCGCTCACCTCGTCTCCGTCGGGAACGTCGAGTCCCGCCTCCCTTCCGAGGCGCAGCGCTTCTCCCTTGTGGCTCGAGCGTTCGTACGCATCGCGCGCCGGCGCGACGATTCTTGCGCCCGAGCGCCACGGACCGTCGAGCAGGAGCGCGCGGCACGCGGCGTCGCTCGCCGGAAGCACCGCCACCGCCCCCCGAGCGCCGGCAAGCGCGTCGACGGCCTCCCGGAACGCTCCGGGAGTGCGCATCGGGTCGGGTGCCGCCGTTTCGCTCCGAGCCCCTCGCGAGACTCCAGCGAGCGACGGAACGCTCGTCGAGACGACGTGCACGTCGAAGCTCCCGGCGAGCGAGCGCGTGGCGGCGAGGGACGAGCGGAGCTCGCCGTCGGTGACGACGATGCTCTTCAAGTCGTCGTCGACTCGGCGATCGCACGCCTCGCCCACCAGACGAATGCCACACCCGCCCCGGAGAAGAAGTACACGTAAGGGTAGAGTGCGGCAGAGAGAAACGCGCTCGAGGCGAGGATTCCGATCATCCCGGCCGTGAGGGATCCCCCGTAGAGCTCGATTTCGTTGCGGAGATCCTTCGTAAGGCTGCGCGTGCGATGCGCGAGCCTCCGGGTTCGAGCGACTCCTCGCAGATGCCCGACGGCAATCGCGCCGAAGCAGATGGTTCCGAGCAGGCCGAACTCCGAGAGTACCTGGAAGTACGAGGAATGGACGGTCGTTCCAGACCAGTTCCGCTCCTGGTACTCGGGCCTGTCCCAGCGTTCGCCTCTCGGCTGGTAGAGGCCCGCCTGGAAGTTGAAGTTCCCGCCACCGACCCCGAGCACGGGATGCTCCTTCCACATGTTGAAGGCCGTGATCCAGAGGAACTGTCTCGAGTCGGCCGTTCCGGATTCGGTCTCGCTGATCGTGTAGATCTCGGACAGGTAGCTCTGCGGAACGGCCAGCAGGAAGGCGACGGCGGAAACCGCCGCGAGCGCGAGGTTTCGCGCGCGATGCGCCCCCGTCGCGATGCAGTAGAGCAGTGCGCTCGCGAGGCCCACGAACCCGCCTCGCGAGAAGCTCATGACGGTCGCGCCCGTGACGAGCAGACCGCATGCGGCCGACGCCCAGCGCTGCCAGCCGCCGAGAAGCTGGAAGCCATAGAATGCGAAGGGAAAGGCTCCGACGCAGGCGAGCGCGAGGTCGTTTTCGTCGCCCAGAAAGCCGCCCGTGCCGCGGCCCCCCCCGATCATGCCGACCAACCCGGTCCACCCGATCACGAGCATCCACGCGAGATGGAATCGCTTCATTCCCTCGCGGTTCGCGAGGAGCCACGACATGGCGATGCCGATCCCGACGTTCGAGAAGAGGATGCGGGTGCTGAAGTACGCGGCGTACCAGTTGTACGCGGTCGGAATCGTTGCCGCCGAGACGATCAGGAGTCCGACTTGTGCGGAGAGAACCGGCGACCACGGACGCTCGCGGCCTCCGAGCCAGAGGAGCGGAAGCGCGATCGCGATCAACATCTGGAGCCGGAGCTGGACGAGGACGGGGGGCCGGTCGAACTCGAGGATGAGGTAGACGACGAAGAGCCACCATCCGAGCCGGCTCGGCAGGGTGCTCGTCATTCGATCCCGTCCCCGTCGCAACACACGCGTGCGTAGATCTCGAGACAGGCGACCCCCCAGAGGAGCTCCGATTCGTCGCGCTCGGCACGGCGGTGGGCGACGAGCAGGCGCGCTGCGCGATCGACGTCGAACCATCCACGCCGTCGCGCGCGCCCATCCGCGAGGAGCGAGTCGACGAGCTTCGAGAAGGGCCCTTCACGGCGGAGCCACTCGCCCACGGGGACACCGAATCCGGATTTGGGAGCGTCGGCGAAGGCCCTCCCGAAGCGCTCGCGCGCGAGATGACGAACGGGCTTCTTGGTCTCGAAGAGGTCGATCCGGGACGCGACGGGAAGCGCGCGTGCGTGCGCGACGACGGCCTCGTCGAGGAGCGGCACACGGCATTCGAGACCGACGGCCATGCTCATGCGATCCATGCGTTGCAGGAGCGAGACCATGTAGGTCGCTTGATCGACCGCGAGGAGCGCCTCGACGGGGCTCGCGCCCCCTTCCTCGGCCTCGCGGTAGAGGTCGACACGCTCGGCGATCACGGCTTCCGGATCGTTCGCTCCGGCGAGAGCCCGCGCTTCGTCGAGCGGCGCAAAGGCCGGGTTGAGCGCGGCGGCGGTCGCCGCATCCGAGGCCGCCGACTCGAGGAGCCTCGCGAGGCGTGGGTGCGACGGACGAAGGCCACGTGCGGCCGCGCGGAGGACGGATCTCGGCATGCCGCGAAGTCGACGCGAGAGGAGGAAGAGCCGATGGCGCGGGTAGCCCGCGAAGAGTTCGTCGCTGCCTTCGCCCGTGAGCGCCACGGTGATCCGCTCGCGCGCGAAGCGCGAGAGCGCGAGCAGGTGGACGGAGTGGGCGTGGTTCAGGGGAGCGTCGAGGTGCCAGGTGGCCCGAGCGAGGCCCGCGACATATTCGCCTTCGTCGAGGCGGAGTTCGTGCGCTCGGGTTCCGAGGGCTCGTGCGACGACGGCGGCGCGGTCGGTCTCGTCCCACGCCGCTTCGTCGAAGCCGACGGTGAAGGACTGGAGCTCCGGCAGGGCAGCCCGGGCCTCGTAGGCGACGGCGGCGGAGTCGACTCCTCCGGAAAGGAAGATTCCCACCGGAACGTCGCTCACGAGCTGCCGGCGTACGGCAGCGGCGAAGACTCCGGCCGTATCCTCGGCGCGCGCGGGTGGGCGCCGCTCGGGGAGGTCCCAGCGCTCGATTCGCAGGTTCCGGCCATCCGACACCACGAGGTGTCCCGGCTCGAGGGTCCGGACGCCGGGAAGAATCGATTCTCCCCCGGCGAGGTGCCGGAACGCGAGGTATTCGGCGATCCGAGCGGGCTCGGGATGACCGCGATCGACGAAAGGCGGGAGCGCCTTCGGCTCGGACGCGAAGGCGAGGCCGTCGCTGCCGTGCGCGTAGAAGAGAGGCTTCACACCGACGCGATCTCGAACGAGGACGATCTCACGGCGCTCACGGTCGTAGAGCGCGAAGGCGAACATGCCTTCGAGCCGGGAGAGTGCCCCGAGGCCGCCCACTTCGGCGAGCTCGAGGATCACTTCGGTGTCGGTCGTGCTCACGAAGCTCCGGCCCGCCGCTTCGAGCTCGGCGCGGAGTTCGCGATGGTTGTAGATCTCGCCGTTGTACGAGATCACGAAGCGTCCGCTCACGCTCCGCATCGGCTGTCGCCCTCGCGGCGAGAGGTCGATCACGGCGAGGCGCGTGTGGGCGAGGCCGCAAGGCCCTTCGTGCCAGGTGCCGTTCGCGTCGGGGCCGCGATGCGCGAGGAGCCTCGTCATGGCGGCGAGCGTCGCCTCGGAGGCCTCGCGCCCGCGCTCGGCGAGGAGCACTCCAGCGATCCCACACATGGGCCGTGCCTCACTCGATCCGACTCACTGAGCCCGTGCCGCGTTCGCAGGCGGGCCGGCGAGGCCCTCGCGCTCGAGGGTGGCGGCGACTTCGTTCGCGATGATCGCCATGCCCTTCGAATTGGTGTGCATGGTGTCGTAGAAGTAGGGCGTCGGATCGTCGAGCGCATCGAAGCGCTTCTCGAGGTCGACGAGCGCAACGCCTTCTTCGGCAGCCACGCGCCGGATCGAGCGGTTGTACGCGCCCAGGAGGTCGAGAAAGTCGCCCACCGCGTACGCCGACGGAAAGTACGGGAAGACGACTCCCGCGCGCTCGAGGTCCGCCACGGACATCTCGGGCCGCACGACGGTCGGAAGGGTCATGACCACGGGCCGTGCGTTCATGGCGCGGACGTCGGCGATCATCGCGCGAAGCTCTTTCTCGAAGACGGTCGGCGAAAAGCCGGCAAAGCGTCCCGTGAGGCTCTCGGGCCCGGTCGCGGGTTCTCGCATGCTCGGCCTCAGGTAGTAGAAGAGCAGCTTCCGCAGGCTCTTCGTGATCCAGAGCTCGTCGATCGCGCGGGCGACGCCTGCGAAGCGGCTTCGCTCGCCCTGCGCGAGTGGGTCGAACTTCATGAGGTCGTTCCATCCGATGTAGATCGTGACGACGTCGGGTCGGAGCTCCGGGACGCGGCTTTCGAGTCGTCGCCGCGCGAGCTCGGAGTTCAAGCCCGAGATTCCGGCATTGACCACTTCGATCCGCTCGTGGGGAGCCTTCTCGGCGAGGAGTTTCTCGAGGAGCGCCGGGTAGGTGTCGACCTCGTTCCCGCCGCCGAAGGTGCACGAATCGCCGACGGCCACGACGCGCCAGAGGTCGGGGCCGGGAGGCTCGAGGGGATCTCCGACGAAACCGTCGGGGTTGATCCGCACGCGCCCGAGCGCAGTCCGGTGTTCTCCCGGGACGAGCTCGAAGGTCCCCGCCGAGGCGTCGTAGCGCTGGATCTCTTCGCGGAAGAAAAAGGCCCACGTTCGCAATGCGAGCTCGGCGCTGCCGAGGACGAGGAGCAGGAGCACGACACTGAAAAGGAGCGACTTGCCGAGACCGAACTGCGGTTCATGCGGGTCGTTCGAGATCGACATGCCTGGCTCCGCAGGGGGACGGCAAATGATACCCTGCCCCCCCGTGCGTGCATCGCGATCGGTCCTTCCATGCGACTTCTGAAGCTCTACGACGGGGACTACCCCTGGGACGTCCGCGTCGAGAAGATGCTGCGCACGTTCCACCGCGCGGGCCACGAGGTACTCCTGGTGGCCCGGAACCTGCGCGGTCGCGCGCGCCGGGATCGTGTCGAGGGAGCGAGGATCCGCAGGCTGCCGCACTTCGGCGGCCGTGCGGGCCTGCTCACGTTTCCCGCCTTCGCGAATCCGCTCTGGGTCCACGCGGCGCTCTCGGCCGCCCGGGAGCTCCGCCCCGACCGCGTGCTCGTTCGTGATC
>CAJPFO010000053.1 GCA_905339255.1 Myxococcaceae bacterium | reverse complement strand
CGGCGTGGCGAGGTTACGCGGCCTTCCAGCGCATCGAGGGTCGCTTCTTCGCCCGTGCGCATTCGCGGAGATAGAAGTTGATCAACGTCTGGTACGGGATCTCGGCGTCGTCGGCGAGCTGCTTGAAGTATGCGAGCGTGTCCTCGTCGAGTCGAATCGTGATCTGCTTCTTGAGTTTCTTCGCGTAAGGGTTCACCTTCGCCTTCGAGAAGTCGTATCGGGGTCTCATCGCCTCCACCTTCGCTCGTAGTCCGCGCGTTCGGCTCGGTCGGCCCTTCGCGCGGAGATGATCCGAATTACCGCCTCTCGCTCCCGGTAGCAGTGGCATACAAGGAGGACACGTAAGGCCGTGCTCATCCCCAACAATACGAACCGATCCTCGCCGGAAGCCTCGTCCGGATCCTCGATCAGCAGTGCCCTCTCATCGAAGAAGACCGACCGAGCCTCCTCGAACGAGACACCGTGTTTCCGCTGATTCGCGGCGTTCTTCGCCTCGTGCCACTCGAAGCGCAGGTCCCGCACCTTGGCAGTATAACTACGATGCATCTACGTTCAAATGCCCCGCCCAACAACGCGCTGCAGCTGCCGCGCCGCCGCACCGGAGCGTGCCGAAGCTGGTGGCCGGCGGACGGCCGGACAGGGTGTCCATGCGCCGGCCGACCGCCGGAGTAGCATCGGGGCTCGCGGGCGGCGCGCAGCTGAGCGCCAGCCGTTATGCCGCTTGACCACCATCACTGCTGAGCGAGGAGTCTGAGTGTCCGAGAAGGAAGCCACAGCTCGCATCAAGATCAACAAGCTGCTCGAAGCAGCCGGCTGGCGCTTCTTTCCCGAAGGCGACCAACCCGCCAACATCCGTCTCGAACCCAACGTTACCGTCAAGTCCACCGATCTTGACGCACTCGGCGACAATTTCGAGAAGACTGACAAGGGCTTCGTCGACTTCCTCCTGCTCGACTCCAAGGGCTTCCCGTTCATCGTCCTCGAGGCCAAGGCCGAGGACAAGAATCCGCTCACGGCGAAAGAACAGGCACGGAAGTACGCCCGGTCCCAGAACTGCCGCTTCGTGATCCTCTCGAATGGCAACCTGCACTACTTCTGGGATCTTGAGCGCGGCAACCCTTACGTCATCACCTCGTTCCCGACGCCCGACTCGGTCATGGGCTACCAGAAAGTCGCGCCCGATCCCCAGCGCCTGATCGCGGAGAAAGTGGGCGAGGATTACATCGCTCTCACCCAGCGCCCGAATTACCAGTCGGAGGCCGGGTGGAAGAATGAAGGCGAACGGTCCGCCTACATCCAGGCGAACAAGCTCCGCTTTCTGCGGCCCTACCAGCTGAAGGCGATCCAGCGCCTGCAGGCTGCCGTCGGGGACGGCAAGGACCGTTTCCTTTTCGAGATGGCCACCGGCACCGGCAAGACGCTCACCGCTGCCGCCGTCATCAAGCTCTTTCTGCGCTCCGGGAACGTGCGGCGCGTTCTGTTCCTGGTGGACCGCCTCGAACTCGAGGACCAGGCCAAGAAAGCTTTCGCCGCACTGCTGTCTGCCGACTTCCAGACGGTCATCTACAAGGAGAACCGGGACGACTGGCGCCGCGCGGAGATCGTAGTGACCACGGTGCAGTCCCTGCTCTTCAACAACAAGTACCAGAAGCTCTTCTCGCCCACCGACTTCGATCTCGTGATCTCCGATGAGGCCCACCGCTCCATCGGCGGCAACGCCCGCGCGGTCTTCGACTACTTCATCGGTTACAAGCTCGGCCTGACCGCCACGCCGCGCGACTACCTGCGGCGGTTCGACAGTTCGAACCCGGGAACGCGGGACCCCCGCGAGGCCGAGCGGCGCCTGCTGCTCGACACCTATCGCACCTTCGGATGCGAGAACAGCCAGCCGACCTTCCGTTACTCCCTGCTCGACGGTGTGAAGGAGGGCTATCTCGTCAATCCGACGGTGGTGGATGCCCGCACTGGGATTACGACTCAACTGCTCTCCGACGAAGGCTTCGTCGTCTCCTTCACCGATGACACCGGAGAAGATCAGGAACAGATCTTCAAGCAGCGCGAGTTCGAGAAGCGCTTCTTCGCCGACGCCACCAACCAGCTCTTCTGCAAGACGTTTCTCGACAATGCCCTGCGCGACCCGGTCAGCGGCGAGATCGGGAAGTCGATCATCTTCGCCGTGAGCCAGAACCACGCGGCCAAGCTGGCGCAGATCCTCAACCAGATGGCCGACCGCATGTACCCGGGTAAGTACCAGTCGGATTTCGCGGTCCAGGTGACCAGCCAGATTCCCGACGCCCAGCAGTTCACAGTCAACTTCAGCAACAACAACCTGATCGGTTCGGGCAACTTCATCCCGGCCTACAAGACCAGCAAGGCACGGGTCTGCGTGACCGTCGGGATGATGACCACCGGCTACGACTGCACGGACCTCCTCAACCTGGGCCTCTTCCGCCCAATCTTCTCGCCGACCGACTTCATCCAGATCAAAGGCCGCGGCACGCGCAAGCACGACTTTCTGGAGCAGCTCTTCGACGAGAGTCTCAGGGAGAGCGTGCAAAACCCGCGCAAGACCGCGTACAAGCTCTTCGACTTCTTCGCCAACTGCGAGTACTTCGAGGAGGAGTTCAACTACGACGAGGTGCTGAAGCTCCCGCCACCGAGAGCAACGGGCACCGGGGTAGGCGGCGGACAAGGCCCCGTGGTGGTCGGCGGCACCTACGAGCATCTTGGCGCCGACATCCTCTCGATGGTCAAGGAAGAGACCATCGGCTACGAGGGAATGAAGATCGATCGGATGTTCTTCGAGAAGTTCGAAGACGCCGTGCGCGCCGACAACACGATTGCCTCCGCCGTCGAGGCCGGCCAATGGGACCGCGTGATCGACTACGTGAACCGCGAGGTCTTCGACAAGCCCGAGGAGTACTACACCCTCGACAAGTTGCGTAAGGCCGCTGCCGTGGACCGCCGTCTGACCCTGCGCGAGATCCTCGAGAAGGTCTTTGGGCTCATCCCCCGCTTCAAGTCCAAGGATGAGCTGCTCGAGGAGGAGTTCGCCAAGTTCGTCGCCGACTACAAGCCCGACGAGGCGACGGCCATCCCGGCGATCAAGACCTACTTCAAGGCCTACGTCACCAGCGGCCGCGTGCGCGACATCATCGACAGCCGCCAGTTCACCGATCTCGCGACCAATCCGGTCTTTTCCACGCGCGACTTCAAGGCCGTGCCGCCGAAGTACCGCACTCTCGTCCCGGAATACGTCAAGGACTACGTCTCCTTGAACCAGTTCGCCGCCTGAAGGAGACCGCGTGCTCGACACCGACACCAAACGCCGCATCGACACTGCCCGCGACATCCTCGTGGGCAAGGTGCCCGACCCCAAGAGCCAGGTCGAGCAGATCACGATCGCGCTGATCTACAAGTTCATGGACGACATGGACGCCGAGGCCGAGGAACTGGGTGGGAAGCGCAAGTTCTTCGCCGGCGACTACGCCCGCTACGGTTGGGCCAAGTTGATGCGCTCCGGGCTGGGTGGCCACGAAACCCTGAATCTCTACGCCGAGGCCATCGCCAAGATGCCGGAGAACCCCGGCATCCCACCGCTCTTCCGCGACATCTTCAAGAACGCGTACCTGCCGTATCGCGACCCGGAAACCCTGCGCGCGTTCCTGAAGATCATCGACGAGTTCACCTACGACCACTCGGAACGCCTGGGCGACGCCTTCGAGTATCTGCTCTCGGTGCTCGGCTCGCAGGGCGACGCCGGACAGTTCCGCACGCCGCGCCACATCATCGACTTCATCGTCGCCATCGTCGATCCCAAGAAGACCGAGACCGTGCTCGACCCGGCCTGTGGCACCGCGGGGTTTCTGATCTCGTCCTACAAGCACATTCTCAAGGCCAACGTCGACGACAATGGCCAGAGCACGCTGACCCCCGACGACAAGGGACGCCTCGCGCAGAACTTCAAGGGCTACGACATCTCGCCCGACATGGTGCGCCTGTCGCTGGTGAACCTGTACCTGCACGCCTTCACCGACCCGCACATCGCCGAGTACGACACGCTGACCAGCCAGGACAAGTGGAACGAGCACGCCGACGTGATCCTGGCCAATCCGCCCTTCATGTCGCCGAAGGGCGGCATCAAGCCGCACAACCGCTTCTCGGTGCAGAGCAAGCGCAGCGAAGTGCTGTTCGTGGACTACATGGCCGAGCACCTGACGCCCGGCGGCCGCGCCGGCATCATCGTGCCCGAAGGCATCATCTTCCAGAGCCAGACCGCGTACACGCAACTGCGCAAGATGCTGGTAGAGGAGTACCTCGTCGCCGTCGTCTCGCTGCCCGCCGGGGTCTTCAACCCTTACTCCGGCGTTAAGACCTCGATCCTCTTCCTCGACAGGTCGCTCGCGAAGCAGGCGCCGACCATCGCTTTCTTCAAGATCGAGAACGACGGCTTCGGCCTCGGCGCCCAGCGCCGTGAGATCGAGAAGAACGACCTGCCTCAGGCCCGCGTCGAGATCGCCGAGTACCTGCGTCGCTTGCGCGCCCGTGAATCCGTGGAGGATTTCCAGCCGACGCTCGGGCTGGTCGTGCCGAAGGAGAAGATCGCGGCGAACGGCGACTACAACCTGAGCGGGGAGCGGTATCGGGAGAACGGGACAAGGACTCATGCGTTCCCACTCGTGCCACTCGGCGAGGTGTGCACCATCAATCCCGCAAAGCGCGAAGGGCTCGCCTTGGCTCCCGAGACCTTGGTCTCCTTCGTTCCGATGTCTGACCTCGGGGAGAATCGAATCGCCTTTATTCCCAAGGAGGCCAAGCGAATAGACGAACTGGGAGCGAGCTACACGTACTTCGCCGACGGCGACGTGCTGGTGGCGAAGGTGACTCCATGCTTCGAGAACGGAAAGGCCGGGGTTGCCAGAGGATTGACCAATAGCGTGGGGTTCGGATCAAGCGAGTTCTACGTCCTACGGCCGACGGATCGGGTGCTAGCCGAGTTCGTCTACTTCTGCGTGACAAGCGAGACTTTTCGCGGCCCGGCCATCGCTCAGATGACGGGTACCGGAGGCCTTCAGCGCGTACCCAAACGATACGTCGAGCAGTTCCGAATCCCCCTCCCGCCGCTGGAGGTACAGAAGGAGATCGTGGCGGAGATTGAGGGCTACCAGAAAGTCATTGACGGCGCCCGCACCGTTCTCGACAACTACCGCCCCCACATCCCCATCCACCCCGACTGGCCGATGGTGTCGATTGCCGATGTGTGCGCAATCGCATCTGGCGGGACACCGTCGAAGGCGAACGAAGCATTTTGGCGAGGGAGCATTCCGTGGGTGTCTGCAAAGGACATGAAATCGGAAACGATCGAGGATGCGGAACTCCACATCTCGGAAGTAGCCGTCCAGGAGTCATCGACCAAGATTGCGGAGATCGGCTCGGTTCTCGTGCTCGTGCGAGGAATGGGCCTCGCGAATGGTGTGCCCGTTGTTGAGGTACGGCAGCGTGTGGCGTTCAACCAGGACATTCGGGCGTTGACGCCGAAAGACGGAGTCCACTCGACCTTCCTGCGCTATGGAGTCGCCGGCGCCGTTGACCAGTTCGCGCGCGTCATCAACACCGCTGCACACGGAACATTGAAGATCGACACCAACGACTTGCTCAATATCAAGCTCCCACTCCCCCCGTTGGACATCCAGCGAAAGGTCGTGGCGGAAATCGAGGCTGAGCGGCAGTTGGTGAAGGCCAATCGCGACCTGATCACCCGCTTCGAGAAGAAGATCCAGGCCACCCTCGCACGCGTCTGGGGCGAGGAGGCTGAAGCGACACCGGCGGAGGAGGCGTAGTCATGGCGATCTGGCTCGTTCGCGCCGGGGGTCACGGGGAGTTTCAGGACAAGTTCCTGTCCGAGAAGCGGGTGTACGTCACCTGGGACGAACTCGACGTCAACCTGGCCAAGTTGCCCGACCGCGACGCGCTCATCGCCGCGCTCGAGCAACGCTACCCGGCCAGCAAGCCGAAGAAACTCATCAACCACGCCAGCCAGATCTGGCCGTTCTCTCACGAGATGCAGAAGGGCGATTGGATCGTCCTCCCGCTCAAGACCCAGCGCGCAATCCAGATCGGGGAGCTGACAGGGGATTACACCTTCGAGCCAGCCGGCCCTTCTCCGTTCTTCCACTGGCGCGCCGTGAAATGGATCGGCGAGGCGGTCCCACGCAGCCACTTCGGCAAGGACCTGCTCAACACCTTCGGCGCCTTCATGACCATCTGCCGCGTTCAGAAGAACGACGCGGAAGCGCGGTTGAAGGCCATGCGAAAGAACGGCTGGCAGCCGGAATCCGTCGCGCAGGTGCTGGCGCCGACCGCGCCGACGGCCGAGGCCGACGAAGCCGCCGACCTCGACCTGGAGGAACGGG
>CAJPFO010000052.1 GCA_905339255.1 Myxococcaceae bacterium | reverse complement strand
CGCTGCGTGCATCCCCGGGCGACCACAAGGCCCGCGAAGCCCTCGCGGATGCACTCGGCTCCGAGGTGTCGACGCACGGTGAGGCCGTGATCCGGCATCTCGAGATCCTCGAAGCCACGCCACAGCGTCTCCGCTCGATCGAAGCCCTCGTCGCGATCGCCGACTCCCGTGGCGATGCGCAGGCGGCCAACGCGGGGCGCGCGATCCTGGATGCGCTCGGCAAAGAAGCGCTCGATCGCTGGCCGCGCTTCGAGATCTCGGTCACCGCGAGATCGCTTTGCAACCCCGTCTGGGAAGCGGCGCGCCGGCTCGCGAGCACCCTTGCTCCGGAGCTCGCGAAGGCGCTGCGCGCGTCTCCACGGCTCGACGCCACCGAAGTGGACGAGGGTCCTGCGGGGTTCCGCCTGGCGGCCGTTGCGGCCGAGGCCCGCCTCGCAGCCGCGGCGCTCGTCCCGCTCGATGACGTGGCGGTGCTCGAGGTCCTGCGCGCCGCGTCGACGCTCGCCGAGGAGCGCGCCCTCGTGAGCGGCAACGCCGGCCTCGTGAACGAGCTCGCGGACGTCCTCGGACGCAAGGCCCGACGGCGCGCGAGGGAGGCGCTAGGCGGCGTCTCGGCCGACGAGATCGCCGAAATCGACCCCCGGGGCTGGCGCGCAGCGATCCGGGGTCTCGCGCATGCAGCGGCGCTCGATGCAACCGGCGGAGACCTCCGCTCCGCACTGCGCGCGCTCGTCGAGGACGACACGGCAGAGGGCCGCGAGGCGGCGACCGGAGAAGGCGCGCTCGTCACCCGGATCGGGCACTGCGTTGCTGCCGGCGAGCTTCTTCGACGCTGCGTCGAAGCGCTCGGCCGCCGACTTCTCCGGGAGCGTTCCGAACGATGAGTGCGGACGGCACGTCGCCGGCGCGCCGCCACCGGCGCATGACGGTCCGGGTGCGGATCGAGCTCGCCCGGGCCGCCGGCCGCCAGCATGCGACGGCGACGACGCTCGGTGGAGGCGGCCTCTTCGTCGAGACCGAAGAGCTCTGGGAGCGGCTCACTCCCGTCGCGATCCGCTTCCGGTTGCGCGACGACGGTCCGCTCCACGCGCTCCGCGGGCGCGTGGTCTTCGGGCATTCGGCGTCCGACGGCATCGGGAGCAAGACGGGGATGGGGATCGAGTTCACCGACCCGGACGCGACGGCACGGCTCGCCGCAGAACTCGAGCGCCTACCCTGATCGGCACTCGCCGGGATCGACGTCGCTCCGCGTCGCCCTCAGGCCGGGATCCGCACCGCCTCGAGCGGCTCGAACCCCTCCGCTTCGAAGCCGGCGTCCTCGCTACCGCGCACCGCTTCGAGGACTCCGGGGGTCTCGAGCATCGCGCGCAATAGTTTCTGATGGAGCGCATGCCCGCCGCGGACGATCCGGACGTGCCCCTCGATCGGATGGCCGAGCAACGCGAGATCGCCGAGCAGGTCGAGCGCCTTGTGACGGACGAACTCGTCGGGCATGCGAAGGCCCTCGGGATTGAGCACGCCGCGCTCGTCGAGAACGATCGTATTGTCGAGGGCGCCTCCCTGCCCGAGCCCCGCGCGCCAGAGCGCCTGGACCTCGTGGAGGAAGCCGAAGGTCCTCGCGCGACAGAGCTCGCGCTCGAACGTGCCCTCGCGAACCTCGAGATTCACGAGGCTCTGCTTGCCGATCGCGGGATGCTGGAAATCGATGTGGTAGGAGATCCGGAAGCCACGATGGGGCTCGATTCGAGCGATCCGCTCGCCGTCGCTCACTTCGACGGGACGCCGGACCCGGAGAACCCGCCGCGGCCGTCGCTGCTCGAAGAGGCCGGCCGAACGGATCAGGTAGACGAACGAGGCCGAGCTCCCATCCATCACCGGAAGCTCGGGGCCGTCGACCTCGATCCGGAGGTTGTCGATCCCGAGGCCGCAGACCGCCGCGAGCAGATGCTCGACGGTCGAGACGCGCAGCGTGCCCTTGCCGAGCGTCGTCGCGAACTGTGTGGATCCGACCGCCTCGGCACGCGCCGGGATCTCCACGCTCCGCGTCCCGTCCGTCCGGACGAAGACGATTCCGCTGTCGCTGCGCGCTGGGTGCAGCGTGACTTGGACCGGCGCTCCGGAATGGAGCCCGATACCGGTGCAAGAAATCTTCTCCGCAATCGTGCGTTGCCGCACCGTCCCCCCCCTCGGTTCGGTGAGCCCCAGTGGTGCGTGACTCGCCGCATCACTTAGCAAATCTCGTGCCGGAACTGATCCCCCTCGGGTCAATCTCGGGCCAAAAATCTTTCCGGTGCCAAATCAAAACGTTAGCGTGATGCAGGTCACAGAATTCGCGGTCGAACCGAGCGGCACGGGGCCCATCGCCGAGAAATGCGTGACGATCTGGTTACACACGTGACTGAAGCATCACACCGGCAACATCGACGAACCGCGTCAGGCTCCCGCCCGTTCCGGCCGGCCCACCCCGAGCGAACGAACCTCCGCCAGGATTTCGCGCGTGCTCTGGTAGCGCAGGTCGGGGTCCTTCTGGAGACAGCGCAGGATGATCCGCGCGAGAAGCTCGGGCATCCCGCTCGCGAGACTCCGCGGATCGGGCGGGGGGGTATGGACGTGGTGGTACGGGACGTTCCCCTCGCGGAAGGGAAGCTTTCCCGTGGCGAGCTCGAAGACCGTCACTCCCAGCGAATAGATGTCGGTCCGGTGATCGACGTTCCGACCGAGGGTCTGCTCGGGGCTCATGTAGTAGGGGGTCCCCGACACGAGCGTCGTATGGTTGCGGACCTCCTCGACGACCTTGGCGAGGCCGAAATCCATGATCTTGGCCTTCTTCTCCCGCGTCCACATGGTGTTGGCCGTCTTCACGTCACGATGCACGATCTTCTTCTCGTGCGCGTAGGCGAGCGCTTCCGACAGCTGGACGAGGACGTGGAGGACGCCGTTCGCCGAGATCACCTTCTTGCGCCGCAGGATCTCCTTCAGCGTGGTTCCGTCGACGTACTCCATTGCGATGTAGTAGCGGCCGTCCTGTTCGCCCGCGTCGTAGACCGTGACGATGTTGGGATGATTGAGCTGCGCCGCACTCTTGGCTTCGCGAAGGAAGTTGCGTAGCGCCTGCGGGTTCTCCTTGAGCGCGTCGGGCAGGACTTTGTACGCGACGATCCGATCGAGCACCGTATCGCGCGCGCGGAAGACGATTCCCATCCCGCCTCGACCGAGCTCGCCCAGGATCTGGTAGCGCCCCGACTGCGCACCCATCGCGACCCGGGGCCGGGACCCCGAGAGCTCGGAGGCGCCTCGAGCAACCGCTCGCGCACGCGCCGCAGCGAGGCGCGTCTCGACGTCCTGGTAGTGGTAGTCGAAGACGAGGATCTTCTCGTAGATCTCGACGGCTTCGGACCAGTCCTCGGCCAGCTCGTGGACGTTCGCGAGGGCGTACCACGCGTCGACGTTCTCGCGCGAGAGCGGCGCATCCCCGATCGCCTGTTTGAGCTTCTTGATCGAGAGCGAGTGCATCCCCTTGGCGCGGAAGATCGCTCCGAGGAGCGCCGAGGCGTGTCCGAAGCCGGCCCCCCCCGGCTCGACCTGCTGCAAAACCTTGATCGCCTCGTCGTCGAGCCCCTCGCGGTGGAAGATCTCCCCGGCCTGGAGAAGCTCGCCCGCGGCGGCGAGCAAGGCGGCCTGGCGCCGGAAGTCTCCGGCCTCGCCGTAGCACTCGGCGGCGTCGCGACGGAGCTCGGCGTGTTCGTACGCTCGCGCCGCACGCAGCGGATCGCCGGCGAGCCGGAACATCTCGGCGGCGCCCGCGGAATCGCCCTGCTTCTCGTAGCAACTCGCCGCTTCGGCGTAGCGCTCGAGCTTGCGAAGAAGGTCCCCCGCCGCGACGAAGTCGCCCGAATCCTCGAGCCAGCGAGCCGCCTCCTCGTCCTCCCCCTGGTCGCGGTGGTACTCGCCACGCAGCCGCGCCGCCTCCCGGCTCTCGCCGAGCTGCTCGAGGGCTTCGGCCGCGCGCAGCGGCTGCCCGGCGTTGCGGAAGAGCTCGGCGGCACGCGCATGCTCGCCGAGTCGAACCGCCATCTCGGCGGCAGCGAGCGAGCAGGAGCCCTTCTCGAGGACGGCGAGCGCGCGATCGAGCCTCCCGGCCTGTTCGAAGAGCTTCCCGGCCTGGAGGATCAGGGTCCGTAGCTCTTTCTGTTTGCGCTGATCCTGCCCCGTGCCGAGGCGCTGTCCCTCCTCCGCGATCACCTCTTCGAGCGACGAGGCGGCCTTCTCCCATTGCTGGCACTTCACGTAGACCTGCGCGGCGTGTCGGTGGAAGCCGACCTGCGCATAGGCGTCGCCGGCGCGCTCGTGGTTGCCGAGCTTCTCGAACATCTCGGCCGCGACCGAGAGGCGTCCCGCCTTCACGTACGCCTCGGCAGCGCGGGCGAAGTCCCCCTGCTGCGAGAAGATGGTGCCCGCCGATTCGAAGCGTCCCGCTCGCTCGAAGAAGTCGGCAGCCTCGGCGAAGCGATTCTGATCGTGGCGCACCTCGGCGGCGCGAACGAACTCCTCCCCTTTCGCGAAGCTCTCGACGGCACGATCGGGCCGTCCGCATTCGAGAAAGATCTCGCCCGCCTCCCGAAGCCTGCCTTCCTTCACGAGCGCATCCGCCTCGCGCTCCGCACGCCGACGCGTCTTGCGGTCGACCGTCGGTTCGGCCGCGGGCGCACGACCGGGGACCTCGCGGATCCGCGAGCTGCCGACCAGCAGAGCCACTCCGGCCCCGAGGAGCACCACCGGCGCGATCGGCCCCCGGAGCTCGGCGACGAGCCGGTCGGTCGAGAGCACGACTCCCGCCAGGGAATAGAGCCCCGAGGCGAGCGCCTCGAAGACACGCGAAAGCGGAGCCGCCGCCACTTCCGGCGCGTGGGTGAGCACGAGCCCGCACGCGCCGAGCACGAGCAGGACGACGCCACCCCCGGTCGCAATTCCTCGCAGCACGACGAGCAGCGCCGACACGTCCACCCCGTTCAGGCCCGCTCCCTCCATCGGTCGAACTCCGGGGTGCGTTGAGCGGTGCCCGCCCTCCCCCCGGTCGTGGCCACGAGCCGGCTCGGCATCGTCTTGCGCCGCGATGCGAGGGACACCGCGCCGCGGTCGCCTAAGCTCGACGCATGCCCCGCGCTCATCGGGTCTCCTTCGAAACCCGGATCCTTCGGGGGATCGCCCGAGCCATCGTGCTCGTCCTCGCTGCCGCAGAGTCCCGGGCGGAGGAGATCTTCGCCGTCCGCGAACTGGGGGTGGGCGGACGGCCACTCGTGGTCGAACCGATCCGGACGGGCGATGGCCCGGGGCGCCGGGGAATCGCCGTTCTCGTCGCGCGCGGCTCGCCCCCGGACGAACGCCGCGAGGTTGCGATCTTCGCAGATCCCATCGGCGGTGACCCGACCCCGACACGAAACCTCGACATTCCCGCCGACGTGGTCGCCGTGGACGTCGCGGACAGCGAGCCTGCGCCGGGGGACGAGCTCGTATTCGTCTCGGCTTCGGCGCTCGAGATCGTGCCGGTCACGGGCGCTTCGCCGCCCCGGCGGCTCGCGATCGATCCGCCGCTTCCGCTCCCGCGCCGAACGCGCGACCTTTCCCGGCTCGGAACGACCGATGAGTGGGAGCTCGGCAGGGGCCCCTCGATCCTGCTTCCCACCGCAGAAGGAGTCCGCCGCGTCGAGCTTCGCAGCGGAGCGTCGCGAGACCTCGCGCTCCCGGTCGAGGCGGAATACCTGACGCTCGATCCGGCGACGGCTGCGCGCGACGCCTTCTTCTACGCGACGCTCGCCTGGCCGACCTTCTCGCTCGGGCACGACGACGGCGACTCGCGGCGCGATCTCTTTGCGGCCTCGCGGTACGGGATCCGGGTGTTCCGTCCGGGTCCTGCCGGGCTCCCGTCGCAGCCTTCGCGAACGCTCGAGCTTCGTCCCTTCACGGCGGAGGAGGAACTCCGGCCCCGCGCCTCGCACCTGCAGATCCTCGCACGAGATCTCGACGGCGACGGCCTCACCGACTTGCTCCTGCATCGGACGTTCGGTTCGCTGCTGCGAAGCGAAGACCGCACCGAGATCCACCGCAATCCTGGAAGGGGTGCCGATCCGGCCGTGCCACCCGAAGCGACGATCGCCCCGGAGAGCGGAATCGGCGCGCTCGACGCCGTCGACCTCGACGGCGACGGCAGACTCGAGCTGGTACAGGCCCGGATCGGCTTCGGCGTGGTGCAGATCCTCCGCGTCCTCACCACCCGGCGCGCACAGGTCGAGCTCAGGGTCGATCGTCTCGACGGGCCCGGAATCCGCGGGATCACGCGGGCCTGGACGGGATCCACGAGCGTGGGACTCGACTTCGAACAGGGCCGGCAAGAGGGTCTGCTTCCGACGATCGACGGCGACTGGAACGGCGACGGACGCCGTGATCTGCTGCTCGGCACCTCGGCCACCGAGATCGCGATCCTGCTCGGCGCCCCGGGCGAGAACGGTCCGGGATTCTCGGGCGACGAGGTCCGACAGGCCGTACCGGCGCGAGGCCGCGCGGTGGTGCTCGACGTCGACGGCGATGGCCTCGACGATCTCCTGATCCACGATCCCCGTGACTCGCGCGGACGCGTCCAGCTGCTCCGCAACCTCGGTCGTCTCCCCGGCTCGGCACCCGAGCTCCGCGCGCCTGAGGACGAACGCGCGGCCGAGCCGTCGCCGACCCATGGCGCGGAGGGCAAGACGCAGACGAAGCCGCAGATCGATGCCCGGCCGAGAGCCCGGATCCTCCGGCCGGGAGATCGGCCCGGGACACACACCGAAGAAGGATCCGCGATGGAGACGCATTTCCGTGTCGGGCGACCCACCGGGGCATCCTACACGCGAACGTGACGAACGATCGCCCGACGTCGGGAAGCCGCGACGCGGGTTTCCGGGGCCTGGGTAGGGGCGACCCGGTGGGTCGCCCTCTGGAACCCGAGATCTCGGGGCGATCTCCTAGCCGCCCGGGATGAGAGGAGGGTTTCGCGGCGCCATCCCGAAGTGCGCCCAGGCGAGACGCGTCGCGACGCGGCCACGCGGCGTGCGATCGAGGAAGCCACTCTGGATCAGGAAGGGCTCGACCAGGTCCTCGAGCGTGCCGCGGTCCTCGCCGAGCGCAGCAGCGAGGGTGTCGACCCCGACGGGACCGCCGTCGAACTTGCGGAGCAGGGTCTCGAGAAGACTCCGATCGACCCCGTCGAAGCCGGCCTCGTCGACATCGAGCTTCTCGAGCGCGAAGCGAGCGTGCTCGAGTTCGATCCCGCGAGGGGCGCCGCGCACCTCCGCGAAGTCGCGCACCCGCCGCAGCAGCCGATTGGCAATCCGCGGGGTTCCCCGCGCCCGCCTTCCGAGCTCGTGCGCGGCGTCGGCGCCGAGACCGATGCCGAGCAGACGTGCGGAGCGCTCGAGAATGCGGACGAGGTCTTCGGGCGGATAGAACTCGAGCCGCGCCACGTAGCCGAAGCGGTCGCGCAGCGGCGACGAGAGCAGTCCGGCGCGGGTGGTCGCGCCGACCAGCGTGAAGCGCGGCAGATCGAGGCGTACCGAGCGCGCACTCGGCCCCTGCCCGATCACGAGATCGAGCTCGAAGTCCTCCATCGCCGGATAGAGGACCTCCTCGACGGCCGGTGAGAGGCGATGGATCTCGTCGATGAAGAGCACGTCCCCGGCCTCGAGATTCGAGAGCATCGCAGCGAGATCGCCGGGGCGATCGATCACCGGGCCGCTCGTGGCGCGAAGCTGCGCTCCCATCTCGTGCGCCACGATCCCCGCGAGCGCCGTCTTGCCGAGGCCGGGAGGGCCGTAGAAGAGCAGATGATCGACCGGCTCGCTGCGCGCACGCGCCGCCTCGAGGAATACCGCGAGATTCTCGCGCAGCCGCGGCTGCCCCACGAACTCGGCGAGCGAACGCGGGCGGAGTCTTTCTTCGATTCCCAGGTCGTCGCCCTGGGCCTCTGCCGAGAGCGACTCGCGAAGCGTTGCGTTCATCGGAGGCTCCTTCGCAGCGCGTCTCGCAGCACACGCTCGAGCGAGGTGCCCGGGCCGAGGCTCGCGAGGCTCTCCTCGACGGCGCGTTGCGCCTGCGCCCGCGGATAGCCGAGGTTGAGGAGCGCAGACAGTGCCTCTTCCGCGGGATCGACCGCAGCGGCGTCGCGCGGTGACCCGCCGGAACCGGCGGGCGCTTCGGCGAGCCCGGCAACGAGCTCGGCCGCCCGTTCGCGAAGCTCGACCACCAACCTCTCGGCCATCTTCGGGCCGACGCCGGGCACGGCGCGGAGGGTCGCGACGGCTCCCTTGCGGAGCGCGTCGAGGAGCCGCTCGGGCTCGAGCCCGGAGAGGAGCCCGATGGCGAGCCGCGGCCCGACGCCGCTCGTCCGAAGCAGCAGCTCGAAGGTCGTCCGCTCGAGTGACGTCGAGAATCCGTAGAGGACGATCGCATCGTCGCGCACGTGGGTGTGGACGTGGAGCGCGACCGTCTTGCCCTCGTCGGGAAGCGCCGCATAGGTCGACACGGGGATCCACGCCTCGTAGCCCACCCCGCCCGCAGCGATCACCACGCGGGATGCCGTCTTCTCGCGGAGCAGCCCCTCGAGCCACGCGATCATCGGACGGTCCGCCAGACGATCGATCGCGAGACGATCTCGGCAGGACGCGACGGGGTCCGCGCGGCGCGGCGCGCGCCGCGCCGCGTTGCGCGCTCCCCGACGAGCGCCACGAGCCGCCCCGCCTGCGCGTGGCAGAGCGCGACGGCGAGCGCGTCCGCCGCATCCCGGGGTGGACGAACCGCGAGGCGGAGCAACCGCTCGACCATCGTGCCGACCTGCGGCTTTCCGGCGGCGCCGGTTCCCGTGACGGCGAGCTTGATCTCGGACGCCGCGTACTCGCTCACCGCGACCCCCGCCGCAGCCGCCGCCGCCAGCGCGACGCCGCGCGCGTGCCCGAGAACGAGCGCCGCTCGCGGACTCGCGGCCACGAAGACGCGCTCGACCGCGACCTCCCCCGGAGCCTGCTCCCGGACGATGTCGCGCAGCGCGCCGTGGAGCTGCGCAAGGCGCGCGGCGAGCGTGGCTCCTCTCGGGCGGATCGTCCCGTGCGCGACGTGCAACACCCGGCCCCCGCGTCGCTCGACGACGCCCCAACCCGTCGCGGTCGAACCCGGATCGATTCCCAGGATGCGAATGCGGCCCCCCGGCCCGCGCTCGACGGGACTGGCTAGGCCAACCGCGCCATCTCCTCGTCCGAGATGTCGAAGTTGGCGTACACGTTCTGCACGTCGTCGAGATCCTCGAGGGCGTCGGCGAGGCGGAGCATCGCCTCCGCGTCCTTTCCTTCGAGCTTCACGGTCGTACTCGGCCGCATCTCGATCGCTGCGCTCGCCGGCGAGTAGCCGCGTGCGCCGAGTGAGTCCCGCACCGGCTCGAAACCGGCCGCAGACGTCACCACCTCGAGCGAATCCTCGCCCTCGATCACGTCCTCGGCTCCCGCTTCGAGCGCCGCTTCGAGGAGCGCATCGGCATCGAGCGAGGCGCGTTCGAATACGATCGAGCCGCGCTTCTCGAACAGGAACGCCACGCAGCCCGAGGCGCCGAGATTTCCACCGTGCTTCGAGAGGGCGTGCCGGATCTCGCCCACGGCGCGGTTCCGGTTGTCGGTGAGCGCTTCGATCAGGACGGCCACGCCGGCGGGGCCGTACCCCTCGTAGACGACCTCCTCGAACTGCTCGGAGGCTCCCTCTCCCGTCCCCTTCTTGATC
>CAJPFO010000051.1 GCA_905339255.1 Myxococcaceae bacterium | reverse complement strand
GACGTTGCGACCAGGTCGGAGCTGCCTGCGGCGACCGGCAGCGCATCGCCCGACCAGCCCCCGTCCGGGCGCTGCCGCGCGTACACCTCGGCACCCTTCGCGGCCAGGTCTACATCGGGGCGGCTGACGCCCGCCGCGTGGAGCGCGCCGACCGCGAGCGCGGTGTCGTACGACGTCACGCCCCCGCCTCCGGCCACGCCCCAGCCTGGGGAGGCGACGGCGAGATCCGCAAGGGCGTCGGCCTCCGCGCTCGTCGCAGCGCCGGCCGCCGCGAGTGCGCGCACGGCGCGCGCTCGGCCGTCGACACTCGCGAGCTCGTGGCTTCGTAGCCATCCGATGGCCTTCTGCGCCGCCACCGCGCCGCCCCGTCCCGCCCACCCGAGCGCATTCAGGGCCTCGGCCGTGAGCACCGCCTTCGTCGTCCCGCTCCCCCACGACCCGTCGGCATTCTGGTTCTTCTCGAGCCAGGTGATGGCGTTGCCTCGCGCCTGATTCACCGTGAGACCGGAAGCGGCGCGCGCAATCCACGCGAGGCTCGAGAGAAGGAAGACGATCCACACCATCCGCCTCATCGGACTACCTCCCCGCTGCGTCGCGTCGGCCGCGCCGCGCCACCATCCGTTCTCATCGCGCTCGCCTCACTGGAACAGCGCCCGCCATTCGCCATCGAGTCGGACCTTCCGAGCCTCGCCACCGGCGCCGATCACGATGCCGCCGCAATCGCTGCAATCGGCTCGATCACCCGCGCAACGCGCCGAGCGAAGTCGAGTGCCGCCTGCTTCTCCATCGCGCCTGCTGCCCTTGGGACTACTCCTCACCTCCTTCTCGGACGCGCACGCCAAGCCACGACTGCAAGCCCTGCGAAGCCCGCAGCGACGAGCGCTCGTGCCACTCCAAAGCGCCCATAGAGACAGCTGCCGGGATCGACTGGTCTCCACGACGGGTCATCCTGAAGGGCGTCAGGGCCCCCAAGCTTGCTCGGTTCGACGAGTCGCGGGCGAAGGGGAGCGCGCGTCGAACCCTCGAAGGTGATCAAGGCGCGATCACCGCTTGCCAGGACAACTTCCGCGATGAAGCCCCGTTCCGGGGTGTACCCTTCGATCCGCTCAACCTTGAGGATCTCCCCGCCGCTCAATTCCAACTCTCCGGGCGGCGCAACCACTCCCCAGCCTCCGGGATCGGTCAGCCAAAATCCCCCGTTGAACCAGTCGGCCCGAAGGTCGTGCGGAAGGGTCCGTTGAACGAGTCCAGCGCCACAGGTGCTTGCCCGCTGCTCGACCCAGAAGCCCGCGACCAGTAGCGCCACCGCCATCGATACCGCAGCCAGCCCCTTCACGGCCTGGTGCTCCTGGGGTCGGGGAAGGTCCGTTGCCAGGAGAAGGGGAGAAACGGGTACGTCGTGCCGCCTGGGAGCTCTCCTCGCGGGCCTCCTCTATCAACGTCTCGCACGACATCCCAGAAGCCATCGCCCCGGGACGTGAACGTCGTAGTGCAGCTCCCGGTTCGGCAGAGCGTCTGGTACTCGATCGGCGTATCGCCGACGAAATAGGCGCCGTCGAGCTCGACGTCGACACCATAGACACCGCGGTCGAGGCTGGGCGTTCGGCCTGTGCGGATCCTGTCGTACCGATACTGCTGGTCCCACGAGTTGATGATCGCATCCTGTACGTCCGGCCCGAGCTCGGCCGGCTCACCGCTCCCCCGGAAGTAGTGCTGCAGCGCCTCGAACGTACTGTTGACGACAGGGGTCCCCGTTCCCCCTTGGGCCGGCGCCACCAGGGCACGTTCCTCGTCGTCGTACCCGATCCGGAGCGCCCCCGAGAGAAGGCTCGCGGACGATCCCCGTGCCAGCCCTCCCTGCACTCCCGGCGAGTAGGACCACGAGTCGAGCCAGTCGAGCGACGACGC
>CAJPFO010000050.1 GCA_905339255.1 Myxococcaceae bacterium | reverse complement strand
CTCGAGTCGTTCCAGGAAGCGCGTCACGTGCCGGCGCTCGATCGACACCGGAGACTCGACCCCGCTCTCCGCGAGGTGTCCCGCGAAGCGCGCCAGGTCGCGCCCATACGCCTCGATCGTCTTGGCCGAGAGCCCGCGGTCGACCGCCGCGTGAGCGAGGAAGGCCTCGATCGTGGCGTCGACGGCGTTCGTCCGCTCAGCCCTCACGCGGCTCGCCCCGCGCCGCCCGCAAGAGATCGTCTCGCAGCTCGCCGATCCGGGCCGGATCGGCGAGCTTGCGTCCCTCCGCGTCCTTCACGTAGAAGGTGTCCGCCACCTGGTCCATCACCGTCGCCGCCTTCGAGATGTAGATCTCGAGGCCGTGCGCAGCGATGGTCCGCGTGAGGTCGTAGAGAAGCCCGAGACGATCGTCCGCCGAGACGTCGACGATCGTGTAGAAGTCGGATTCCGCGTTCGAGATCCCGACCGTCGGCGGTCGCGGGGAAGGCGGCGCAGCGCCTTCGCGCAGGATCGGTCTTCGTCTCCGCTTCAGGAATGCATCGAGATCGAGGAGATCGGAGAGCGCACCGTGGATCATCGATGCGACGGCCTTCCAGGTCTCGCGCTTCTCCTCCGGCCCCCCCGCGGGCGTGTCGACCCGGTAGACTTCGAGTGCGAGACCCGAGCGAGCCGTGTACACGTGCGAGCCCAGGATGTTGAGACCACGCGCCGTGAGCGCGCCCGCGACCGTGGCGTAGAGGCCGTGAACGTCCTCGGTGCAGACGATGAACTCGGTGATTCCGCCTCGCAGCTCGCGAACCGCGTGCGAGAGCACCTTCTCCGGAGCGTACGCGAGCAACACGAGGGCATGGCGCGCGATCTGCCGCGGAGAGTGCGAGACGAAGTAGCGCCGTGGCATGATGCCGAAGAAGTCCGAGATCTTCGCCTCTCCCACTCCGAGGCCCCGAAGCTCGGCACGAGCAGCGTCCTGCCTCCGCTCGACGCGCGCCTCGATCTGCTCGAGAGCGACGTTCGGATCGTCGGTTCCCGTTTCGAGGAACTCCGAGGTCCTTTCGAAGAGCTCGCGGAGCAGCTGCCCCTTCCACTCGGTCCAGCCCGCAGGCGACGAAGCCCGGATGTCGGCGAAGGTCAGCAAATAGAGGTTCCGGAGGTTCTCGCGGTCGCCGCAGATCCGCGCGAAATCGACGATCAGCTTCGGGTCCGAGAGGTCACGCCGCTGCGCGATGTGCGACATGAGGAGATGCTGCCGAACCAGGAAGAGGATCCGCTCGACACGGTCCTTCGCGAGCGAAAGCCGCTCGACGCAGACCCGCGCGCGCTCGGCTCCGCGATCCGAGTGGTCGCCGCCGAAGCCCTTTCCGATGTCGTGGAGCAGGCATCCGAGAAAGAGCGCCGCGCGGTCCGTGACGCCCCGCATGAGCATCGTCAGATCCGGAAGCGCCTCCTCGTAGTCGCCTCGCGCGAGACGCCGCAGCTCTTCGATCAAGAAGATCGAGTGCACGTCGACGGTGTAGATGTGATAGATCACGTGCTGCCACCGGCAGACGATGTGCTCCCATTCGGGAAGGTACGCCCCGAGCAGGCCGTCCTCGTTCATCTCGGTGAGCGTTCGCATCACGCGATGCGGCGCCTCGAGGATCCGGAGGAACACGCTCGACGCATCGGCGTCCTCGCGAAGGGCGTCGTCGATACGATCGAGGTTCTCCCGGACCAGCCGCCGTGCGGTTCTCGAAAGCGCCACCCTCTCGTCTTGCGCCACGGCGTACGCGGAGAGGAGCCGCACGGGACGCTCGCGAAGGTGCGCCGCATGCGGAATCTCGAGGTGGCTCCCGACCACCCGGAATCCCTCGGCGACCTCTCGGGCGCTACTGCGGGGTGCGGGCTTTCCTGCGCGCGCGATGCATTGCTCGATCACGAGTTCGGAGAGACTCTGCACGACTCGCGCGTGGCGGTAGTAATCACGCATGAAGCGCTCGACCGGAAGCTCGTCGTCCGGGCCTTCCCCGATCGCATAGCGCCATTGCCTCGCGACCTGCTCCTGGTGCTCGAAGCTCATCTGATCGTTCTTTCGCTTCGAGATCAAATGGAGCTCGTTCCGCAGGCGCCAGAGGAAGCGGATCGCCGCCCTGTACTGCTCCATCTCGGTCTCGGTCAGGAGACCGACGTGCAGCAGATCGTCGAGGCTCCGAGTCGTCGGATGCGCCGCACGCGTCGCCCAGGTGGCGTTGTGGTAGTCGCGGAGCCCTCCCGCTCCCTCCTTCACGTTCGGCTGGAGGAGATAGAGGGACTCCCCGTACTTGCGATGGCGGTCGCGAAGCGCCTCGAGGCGCTCAGCCAGGAATCGCTCGCGGTCGGCGAACGTCTCCTCTCGAACGGCTTCGGTGAGCTCGTGGAAGAGCTCCGTGTCGCCGATCAGGAAGCGGGCGTCGACGAGCGAGGTGCGGACCGTCGCATCCTCCGCGCGAAGGTCGAGCGTCTCGGAGATCGTCCTCGTCGCAGAGCCGACCGTCAGGCCGCCGTCCCAGAGCCAGGTCTGGACGTGCCCCGTGATCGACTCGACGTAGGGGGTGAGGCGCCGCGGGTAGAGGAAGAGCAGGTCGACGTCGGAGTGGATCGAGAGTTCGCGCCGTGCGTAGCCGCCGACGGCCAGTACGGCGATCCTCTGACCGAACTCGGCGGCGCCGGCGTAGTAGGCGCTCTCTGCGAGCCGGAACAGGCGCCGCATCAGCCGATCGATCAGATCGGAGTTCGTCTCGTTCACGACCTGTCCGCAGGCATCGCTGCGATGCAGGTGTTCGAGATGGGCTCGCGCCTCTCCGAGGTAGCCCCGCACCGCGGAAGCCACTGCGGAGTCGGAAAGCGGACCGGCCTCGCCCGGAGATCCCTCGGCCAGAAAGCGATCGATGGCCGGCGGCGTGCTCACGGCTTCTCCCGGGCGACGACCGGTCCGCTTTCGATCGCGTAAGCCATGAGGCCGCTCGCGATCCGGTCGGCGAGCAGTTCGAGATGCTCGGGGTGCGAGAGGCGCAAGGCGTCTTCCGGGTTCGTCGCGAAGCCCACCTCGACGAGGATCGCCGGCATGCTCGAGAGAAACAGCACGTAGAACGGGCCCTTCTTGACTCCACGGTCCTCGGCGTGCCCGTACCGCGCTCGAAGCCCCCGCACGACGGCCCCCTGCACGTGCCTCGCCAAGAGCGCCGACCGCTGCGAGACCTCGGAGACGCGCATCTGCGCCACCGTGCGCTGCAACTCGTCGGCGTGTTCGGGAGCGACACCATTCTCGCGCGCCGCGACTGCATCGCTGTGGCGCTCGTCACTCGCATCGAGGAGATAGGTCTCGATCCCGCCCCGCTCCGGGCGGGGTGCCGCGTTCACGTGGAGCGAGACGAAGACGTCGCCGCGTGCCGTATCGGCGCGAGCCGCCCGCTCGGCGAGTTCGATCGTCTCGTCCGCGTCGCGCGTCATCACCACGCGGAAGCCCCATCGGACCAGGCGATCCCGCATCCGGCGCGCGAGATCGAGCGTCACTTCCTTCTCGATGAGCGCGTCCCCCCCCATCGTTCCAGGGTCGCGTCCTCCGTGCCCGGCATCGAGAACGATCGTCCTCACGGGACGCTGTTCCCATCCGGCGAGCGGAGTCGTCCGCTTCGGCTCCTCGACCCGCGAAGGCGGCGGCCCGTGCGTCGGCGAACGCGGCGTCCGTGGCGCACACGCGGCGAGAGGCAGCAAGAGTGCGAGGACCGCGAGCCGCTTCACGACCTTCCGCCTTCTTCACGGAGCCGCATCGTGATCTCGTGGAGCTGCGCGAGCGCCTCGAGCGGTGTCATCCGATCGGGATCGAGCGAGCGGAGCTTTTCGATCACCTCGGACAGGGCGCCGCTTTGCGCCGGCGGCGCCGGGTCGAAGAGCCCGAGCTGCGCCCCGGCTCCGAGCCGATCCCTTCCCGACCCGGTCTCGAGCTCGTGGAGGACCTCTCGGGCCCGCTCGATCACGCGCGGTGGAAGCCCCGCCAACCGGGCAACCTGGATTCCGTAGGATCGGCTCGCCCCGCCTTCGACCAGCCGCCGCAAGAAGACCACTTCGTCGCGATGCGACCGCACCTCGAAGTGCGCGTTCCGGATCCGCTCGCAGCGCTCTGCAAGCCCCGTGAGCTCGTGGTAGTGCGTCGCGAAGAGCGTCCGCGGGCGCAGTCCCGGCACGTCGTGCAGGTACTCGGCCACCGCCCACGCGATCGAAAGCCCGTCGAAGGTGCTCGTCCCTCGACCGAGCTCGTCGAGGATCACGAGACTTCGCGGCGAAGCCTGCGAGAGGATCTGCGCGCACTCGCGCATCTCGACCATGAAGGTCGACTCGCCGCGTGCCAGCCGGTCGGCCGCCCCGACCCGCGTGAAGATCCGATCCACCTCCCCCACCCGCGCCGAATCGGCCGGAACGAAGCTTCCGAGATGAGCGAGCAACACGATCAACGCAACCTGCCGGAGGTACGTACTCTTGCCCGACATGTTCGGGCCCGTGAGGAGCAGCACCTGCGCGCTCGAGCGATCGAGCGACGTATCGTTCGGAACGAATCCGCCCCGGGTCCCGGCGAGGATGGCCTCGACGACCGGGTGCCGGCCTGCGCGGATCTCGAGGACGTCGCTCGAGTCGACGATCGGCCGCGACCAGCCCTCGCGCCTCGCCACCTCGGCGAGCGACGCGAGCGCGTCGAGTTCGGCGGCCGCGTCCGCAGCCGCCGCGATCGTGGCTGCGAGCTCGACGACCGAACGTCGGAGGGCCTCGAAGATCTCGCGCTCGAGCGCCGCGGCACGCGAGTGCGCCCCGAGCACGGTCTGCTCGAGCTCGCGGAGCTCTGGCGTCGTGAATCGCTCGGCATTTGCGAGCGTCTGCTTCCTCTCGTAATCGGACGGCACCTTCTGTTGCTGCGAGCGCGACACTTCGATCCCGTAGCCGTGCACCGGATGGTGCCGGACCTTGAGACTCGCGACTCCGGTCCGCTCGCGCTCACGCTGTTCGATCCCCGCGATCCGCTCGCGCCCCTTTCGCGCTCCGTCGCGCAGCGCGTCGAGCTCTGGCCGATACCCTTCGCGAACGAACCCGGTCTCGCCCGCGCCGCGCGATCCGCGCAGCCAATGCGGAGGGTCGTCGACGAGCGTCTCGGCGATCGCACGGACGACCTCCGGCACGGGCGTCGGCGCGACGAGCGCCGCCGGCGGCGGATCTGCGGCCCCGAGAAGCTCCGCACGATCGGCGCCCGAGATGGCCTGCACGACTGCCGGCAGCGCCTCGAGCGAGCGCCGGAGCGCGACGAGATCGCGCGGCGTCGAGCTCGGTCTCGTGATGCGCGAAACCCCGCGCTCGAGGTCGCGGACCTCTCGCAGCGCGGCACGAAGCCGGGAACGTGCGCGGTCGTTCGTGACGAGCCAAGCCACCGCCTCCTGGCGCGAGGCGATGCGGTCGAGACCGCGGAGCGGGTAGGCGAGCCAGCGCGCGAGCCGACGCACGCCGGGCGCCGTCACCGTGGCATCGAGCCTCTCGAGAAGCGTTGCGCGGCGCGTGCGATCCTCGGCGTTCTCGAAGAGCTCGAGGTGATCGCGAGTCGCCGCATCGATCACCATCGAATCCGCGAGATCGTAGTGACGAAGCCTCGCAGTGCGGCCGAGAGCAAAGGGTTGCAGTGTGGCGAGCACCGAGAGCAGCCCGGCAGCCGCCCGCGTCGCCGGATCGTTCGCGGCCGGATCGAATCCGTCGGGAGTCGCCGGCGCCTGCTCCGGCGCGAAGCACGAGCGCTCGATCCGGGTCACGACGACGTTCGGAAGCGTCTCGCGGATGCTCGCCTCGATCTCGCCGGACGCATCCGCCGGAAGCAGACACTCGCGCGGGGCGATGCGTGCGAGCTCGGCGAGAAACGCCGCGGACGAAGCGGCGTTCGCCGCATCCCCCACGATGGTCGCCCGGAAGTCGCCCGTAGAAGCCTCGAGCGCCGCGAGCCCGAATCCCTCCCCGGCTCGCGCAGGGTCGGGCGGCCAAAGCGCGGCGAGCGCGACTTCCTGGCTCGATTCGAGGCCCTCCGGGTCCCCGACGAGTCCCGGCGTGATCACCTCGACGACCGCACGCCGGAGCAGCCTCCGGCCTCCCGTGCTGCGTGGATCCTCGACTTGCTCGCAGATCGCCACGCGATGCCCGAGCGCCGCGAGGCGCTTCAAATGGCCATCGAGCGCGTGCGCCGGGACTCCGCACATCGGCACCGCATCCGGCTTGCCCTTGTCGCGCGTCGTGAGCGCGATGTCGAGCAGCGGCGCTGCGATCTCGGCATCCTCCAGGAAAAGCTCGTAGAAATCGCCCATGCGGTAGAACAGCAACGCATCGGGATGCTGCGCCTTCAGTTCGAGGTACTGGCGCATCATCGGTGTCGCGAGCGCACTCCGGCTCATGCGCTGGTCTCCAGCGCGCGCGGCGGCGATGCGTGCTCGAGCGCGTCGAGGAGCGAACGGAGCGGCTCGCGCAGATCGCCGTCTCGCCCCGCTTCGAGGAGCAGACGACACAGCTCGGCTCGCGACGCGACGACGTCGCCTCCCCGTTCGATCCCGCTTCGAAGCTCCGCCACCGCGGCGTCGACCTCCCCCCACGCGGCGAGCGCCCGCGCCAATGCGATCCGTGCCGAGGCGTCGTCCGGGCGCTTCTCTAGGAGCCCCCGGAGAAAGGCGGCGATCTCCCGAGTCCGTCCGGCCGCTGCGAAGGCCGCCTCGAGCCGAGGATAGACCAGGGATCCGCAGCGAGGATCGAGCTCCGCCGCCCGGCACCAGGCCGCGAGCGCCCTCGCGTCCTTCCCCCGCTCGGCCTCGAGCGTGCCGAGCAGCACGAACGCGGGCCCGTACTCCGGCCGCAACCGGAGTGCGCGCTTGACCGATCGCCGCGCCGCGTCGGCACGGCCTTCGGCGTGTGCGGCTTCGGCGATCGCCAGGTGGAGATCGGCCTCCTGCTCGCGTGTGTCGCGACCCTCGACGCGCCCGAGTCGTCGAACGACCTCGAGCGCGCGTTCGTGGTCGCGGAGCGTCCGCAACAGGGCTGCGAGCCCTGCGAGTGCCCTCGCGTGGCGCGGCTCGTGGATCAGGACCTCTTCGTACGCCGCGAGGGCGCGCTTCAAGAAGCCGGCTCGCCGGAAGTCGTCGGCCAGGTCGGCGAGGACGCAAACACGCACGCCCTCCGGCAGATCGCGCCGCAGCAGGAGCGCCTGATGGAGATGGATCGATCGCAAGAACTCGCCGCGGCGGCTCCAGACGAGCGCGAGCGCCCGGAACACGTCGACGTCCGCCGGCCGCTCGCGCCCGAGCGTCGAGAGCTCCGCCTCGGCCGCATCGGCGTCCCCCGAGAGCGACGCGAGCAGCGCTCGCTCGACCGACCCGTGCGCGTCGCTGCCCGGTCGCCGCGCCGCGAAGAAACGGCCGATCCAGCTCACGGCGAGGCGCCTTCCGGCGCTCCCCCGGCACGAGCGCGCGAGCACCGCGGCCCGAGGTGCCCCCGCACTAGAGGTCCCGGCCGGTCCTCGCCGCGCCGGAACGCTCCGCCGTGGCGCTCGCTTCCGGCGAGAGTGGAAGTGCACGCAGCCCATGGAGCTCGGCCTCGAGGCGCGTGATCGCCTTGCGGTAACGGCGCGACAAGAGGCCGAGCCTCGTCATCTCGACGAAGCAGGCGGCCACCGCGACGAGCGCCCCCACCGCGAAGCTCGCGACGGCGAGCCACCAGACCTTCACTCCCTCGAAGGCGCCGAACAGGAGATCGAGGCGGACTTCGTCGGCGTTCGCGTGCGCGAACTTCCACCCGACCACGAGCAGCAGCACGAACAACGCGAGCGCCGCCATGCGGCGTACGATCACCACGTCCGTCTCCCCGCCCGCGCGCGGCCGGCCGCTGCGGTCTGCGTCATGCCGCGTTGTCGGCGGCGGTGCCCGTCCCTCCGCCCGGAGCGCTCCCGTCCACCATCTCCTTCAGATCCTTGCCGACCTTGAAGAACGGCGTCCGCTTCGCCGGGATGTGCACCTCCTCGCCGGTCTTCGGGTTGCGGCCCTCGCGGGCCTCGCGAACCTTGACCTGGAAGCTCCCGAAGCCACGGATCTCGATCCGCTCCCCGCTCTTGAGCGCCTCGGTCATCGAATCGAAGATCGTGTTCACCACGACCTCCGTGTCCTTCTTCGAGATGTGCGGCGTGAGCTCCGCAACCCTCTCGATGAGTCCGCTCTTCGTCATGGATTCCTCCGGGGTGGAACCTACTCCTGGCTCTTCTTCTCGAGCTTCTCGCGGAGAAGGTCGCCGAGCGTCGCCGTCTGGCTCTTCTGCTGTTGGGCGAGCTGCTTGAGCGATTCCCGCTCCTCGCGGTCGTTCACCGCACGCATCGAAAGCGAGATCTTGCCCTCGACGGCGTCGACCTTGACGACGAGCGCCTTCACCTGCTGTCCGACCTGCACGACGTCGGACGGCTTCTCGACGCGCTCTGCCGCGAGCTCCGAGCTGTAGACGAGCCCTTCGATCCCGTCCTCGAGCTTCACGAAGGCACCGAAGTCGGTGACGTTCGTGATCTCGCCGTTGATCTCGGTCCCGATCGGGTAACGCCGCGAGATCTCGTCCCACGGATTCGGCTGGAGCTGTTTGATTCCGAGCGAGAACTTCTCGTTCTCCTTGTCGATCTTGAGGACGACCGCCTCGACCTCGTCGCCCTTCTTGAACTTCTCGCTCGGATGCTTGATCTGCTCGGTCCACGAAACGTCCGAGACGTGGACGAGGCCGTCGATCCCCTCCTCGAGGCCGATGAAGACCCCGAAGTTCGTGATGTTCCGGACCATCCCGCTGACCTTCGTCCCGACGGGAT
>CAJPFO010000049.1 GCA_905339255.1 Myxococcaceae bacterium | reverse complement strand
TCGCGGGGTTCGTCACGCGCACTCGGCCGGTGAGGAGGTCGTGCATGAGTGATTTCTTGAGTTGCTCTAGAGCATCGTTTTTGACGATGTGCGCATCCTCGAGCCTCTCAGCCGCAGCGACTAGCTCGACGACTTCCCGTTGACGATCGTCAGGGGCGCGGAGGAAGTATCGCGGATACAGGTCCTTGTTATTGAGCTGCGGAACTCCAGAGCTTTCGACGTACCGCGAGAGGTTCCGCCATTCGAGTTGGAGACGAAGGAAGTCGGGCCGCACCCCTGGAAGAACCTGCAGTGCCATCAGGTTCGGATCCAGCGAAACCGGAGCGGAGGTCGTGCGGACCCGGTTCTTCATGATCGCTGCCCCGCGCTTGGCGATCACAACCGTCCCGAGCGGAAGCACCTTGAATAGTCGGTTCTCAGCCGCACAAAACCCGATCTTTGTGCGAACGATCGTGCGCCGGTTCGCCGGGTCATTGAAGTCATCGACCTTCATGAACCACGCATCTGGGGTGTTGTTGTCGCGGGGACGCCTCAGCGCGTCCACGCTGCTGCAGCCGCCGGTCACGACGACAAACGCCTCCCGACCCTTGATGGCATCCCAAGATCGCGGGATCCGGCCGGCATCAGTGTCCTTCGTCGGCTCCATTGAGCCAACAAACTCAAAGGAGGCCTGAAGCAATCCACGTCGCAGCTCGCGCGCCCGCTCGATCGCCGCGCGGGTGCGCTCCAGCGCGGTGTCCACGGCATCGAGGATGCGGGCGATGGCGGCTTGCTCGTCGGGGTCCGGGAGCGGAACAAGCAACCGCTTCGTGAATACCTCGTCGGGAACGCGCTGGCGGCCCGTGGAACCTTCCATTCGTGCCGCCGCTCGACCGCGAACATCGTGAGAACACGCCAAGTGGTACAGAAAGCGGGGGACGGTGTCCGGTCGAGGCGATAGCACGATGAACTCGGTGGAGCCGAGGCCGAGTTCACCTGGGATGCTGTCGACGAACGCCACCTTCCCGTTCTGCGGACAAGGCGTGATCTTGGCGAATAGAGTGTCACCGACTTTGAAGCGTGAGAGGCCGGAGCCCTCGAGCGCCCGCGTGGCGAACTGGAGAATCCCCGCGAAGTCCTCGCCGACGGATGCCATCTCGACGAACGGGTACTCCCGTCCCTTCTTCATCGGGTAGCGCGGGCTCACGACGGCGAGACTCGACACTGGTCCCTTGGGCCACTCGGCTATGGCGTTCGGGAAGCAGTCAGTCTGCATAGCCCGCCCCCCGAAGGAGTCGGGTGAGCCCCGCCTCAGCCGCCTTTGCAGCCGCCTCGGCCTCTCGCAGCGCCTTAAGCGCGTCCTTCACCTCCACCCGGGGCTCGGGCTCGAAGGTGTCCACGTAGCGTGGGATGTTGAGGTTGAACTCGTTCTCCTCGATCTCGTCGAGACCGACGACGCGCGCGTGCTTGAGCAGCTCGTCCGGATCGGCGTACAACGCGTCGAGCTCCGCGCCCACCTTGTCCACGTCGCTCCGGTCGTCCGCGGCGCGCCGTCTCGCCTCGGCAATGCGCTCGTCGCGCTCTGCGAGCTTGGCGGCCAGCTTCTCCCGCTGTTTCTCGATCTTCGCGATGGCGGCCTCGGCCTTCGCCTTGTCCGCCTTGGTGGTTGCACTCTTCTCCCGCCCCCGCGCGCCCGCGAACTCCGCATCCAGCGCCGCAAGCTTGTCCGCCTGGGGATGGTACTCCGCGTTCAGGCGACCGATCTCGTCCTCCTCGCGCATGTCGATCTGCTTGCGGATGCGTCCGCTGTGCTCGGCGACGAGCCCTTTGACCTTCGCCCGGTCCCCGTAGGCGTGGTAGTGGACGAGCATCCGCATCACGTCCTGCGGCCGCAGCTCGTTCTGCGCCGAGAGTTCCCGAAAGTGCCGCGCGGCGTAGATCAAGAGCACCTGGTTCCGCCGCGCGGGCGGTCGCTGCCTGCGGAGGATGAGCAGGCAGGCCGGCACCCCCGCACCGTAGAAGACGTTGAGCGGGAGCGAGATCACCGCGTCGATCAGGTGCGACTCGAGCAGCGCCTTGCGGATCAAGTGCTCGTCGTCGGCCTTGCGGCGCTTCATCTTCGGGTTGCCGTCGTCGTCGAACTCGCCCGTCTCCTCGTCGACCTCCGGCTGCCCGCGGAAGAGCACGCCCTGCGGGCACACGATCCCGGCCCGACCCTCATCCGTGAGTGACGCCAGGATGTGGAGGATGAAGGCGTAATCGCCGTAGCCCGCCGGGGGCGCCTTGAAGCCGGTGCCACGGCCGAAGCGGCCGAAGGCGTCCTTGAAGCCTTCCTTGCCGAAGATCTCCTTCTTCAGCTTGTCCTTCTTCTTCTTGTCGTCGGTCTGCTGCTCCGGCTTCAGCCACCAGAACTCGTCGGAGAAGGGGAAATTGGCGAGGACAAGCGAGAACCGCCTCACCCGCCCGTCCTCCAGGAACTGCGGGTCGGTGATGGTGCTGGTGCCGGCCTTGATGTCCGCCTCGAGCCCGTGCAGCACCGAGTTGATCTTGCCGATCGCCGCGTTGCCCCAGTTCATCTCCTGGGCGAAGTAGCGGGCGCTCGTGGCGTGCTGGCCGTGCTCGCGAAGGTAGTCGGCGGTGTGCACCAGCATGCCGCCCGAACCGGAGGTCGGGTCGTAGACGCTGTCGCCCGGCCGCGGCTCCAGGATGCGCACCAGGGTGTCGACGACCTCGGGCGGCGTGAAGAACTCTCCCGCCTTGGCGCCGGCGTCGTCGGCGAATTGCTTGATGAGGTACTCGTAGGCGCGGCCGAGCACGTCGGAAGGAACGCTCTTGTTCGAGAGGTCGTGTTCGTCGAAGTGCTGGATCAGCGCGTGCACGACCTCGTTCGGGATCAGCGGCTTGCCCGAACCGTCCGGCGCGGGCTGGTTCCACTGGGCGCCATGGAACACGCCGCGGAGTTCATCATTGGCGGCCGACACGGCGCCCATCGCATCGGAGAGGACCTCTCCGAGATTCGTGGACTTCGCCTTGACGTCGCCCCAGCGCGAGCCATCCGGGATCTTGAACCGGTGCTCGCCGCGCTTGCGGAAGACCGCTTTCTCCTTGTCGCTGAAGGTGCGCTTCTGCTGGCGCTCCAACTCGGCGATGGCGTCGTCGGCCTCGCACTCCCACTGGTCGCACAGGCGCTTGTAGAACATCAACGACAGGATGTAGTTCTTGTAGTCCTGCCCCGCGGTCTTGCCGCGCAGGATGTTCGCCGCGCCCCAGAGGTGGGCTTCGAGCTGCTGGAGGGTAAGCTTCATGGCGTGCGTCGTCCGCCCCCTCCGCCGTCGCTTTGAAAGCGCGCGAGGTACGCCTCGTAGTCGATCGCAGGCGCCGTGGCCAACGACTGAAGGTGCTTCAGGAGGCGCATCAGCAACTGCAGGAGCGATCGGGGACCCTCGACTATGGTGAGGTTCACTCCCCCGTTGTTCGGATAGCGGGCCTCGAAAGTACCGTGGACCAGGGCACACCCGATGTTCAACTGGTGATCCGCAGGCAACTCGGACACGACGTGTCGAAGCGGGTCGCCGAAGGGCGGCGTCCACGAACTCTGGTAGGTGAGGATGCCCGCGACGATGGGAGGCAACGGTCGAGGCTTGGCGACGCCCTCGACATGCGGGACCGGCGCCGAGGTGCGATGGAGACGCCGAACCGAGGCGGCTTTCTCCCCGGCATAGAGCACATGCTCGCGGCTCAGGTCCTGCTTCACCTCGAGCACGGCATACACGCTCTCCGCCGGCACGTACCGCTGGCTCGCCTGGTTGAAGAGAAGCGGCGAATACTGCCGGTCGTAGATCACGACGTCGATCTGCTCGCTGCACGCCCCCTGCGAATCGATGACGAAGGCGCGGTCGGCCTGATACCGGTGTGGCAGGTGAGCTTTCAGGACGCGGAGCCAGTCCTCCTCGGAGGCTTCGCCGCGGGCTCCTGGATGGGCCACGGCGACGCGGTTGCCCCGAAGCTCGCCCTCGAGGCGCGCTTGCAGCCCGTCCAGGATCTCCGTGAGCCGATCGGGTGCAGGGCTGCTCACCAGATGATCCTCCCCCAGGACTGCTCCCGCGCCGACTGAGCGCCCTGCGCCGCGATCCGTTGCTTCTCGGCCTGCGTCAGATCCTCCGACAGGATGTTGTTCGTGTTCGCGGGATCGACGATTCGTGTAGAGGCCAGCGACGAACCGATTGTTCGCAGCGCGTGAAGGACGTTCTCGGCGAGGCCCGAGCGTAAACGTCCCGACAGGGCATCGATCGTGAAGAGCTCCAGGTATAGCGACGGGGAGTCGAGCCCGTGAAGCATTCGCCAGATCTTCACCGCACGGATCTCCCTCAAGCGACCGGAGTTGTGCACGGTATCCACGTGCAGCGCCACGTTCGTTTGCGTCCAGGAGTCCCGCTTGCGGAGGTAGAGGCTGTGGTAGTTCTGATAGCCGGCCTGAACCTTTCCGGGCACCAGATCGCCCAGCGTGCCGTTCACGGTGACGCCCACCGACACGTTCTGCCGGCGAGGTGACCAGCCGTTGTTCTGCGCCAGGGACACGAGCTTCTCGTAGATCTCCTTCAGAGTGCCGGTGGTGTCGGACTTGAGCGAGATGAATACGTCCACGTCCGAAATTCCACGAACCCCGGTTTCCTTCGCGTAGGAGCCGGAATACTGTAGAGCGTTTAGCTGCTGACCAGCCCAGCTGCGCAGCGGGCCTGCAACCGTCGCCCCGAGTTGCTCCGCGGGCGAGTTTGAGCCGCGGGGCACCGCGTACTTCGCAAGGACTGATTCGACGTACTCGTCCGCTGTCACCTCGTGCGCTCCTGCGGGCGTCTAACGGCTTGGCAATGAGCTGCCGGCCGCCGCATGCCCCGCAGTCTCGACCGCCGGACGCCGCCGTGTCAACCACCCGATTGCGGCGGCCGGCGGCCACGGCCTTCGCACGCCACCGACTGCGGCCGGCCAGCTCCA
>CAJPFO010000048.1 GCA_905339255.1 Myxococcaceae bacterium | reverse complement strand
GTGCGCAGCAGCAGTTCCCCGGCCGGCGACTTGACCACGCCGCCGGGCAGATCCAGCGAGGTTTGGCGTATCCTGTCGGCGATTTCCGCCAGGGAAAGCTGGAGTTGCCGCAGGCGGGCCGAGGACACCTGCACGGCCACTTCGTAGGGTGCCTCCGCGCTGAAGTCGCCCAGCCGCGCCACGCCGGGGATCCGCAGCAGATCCTCGCGCATCCCCTCCCCCAGGCGTTTCAGGGCCAGGTCGTCGGCGGGTCCGTACAGCACCACGTTGATGATGAGGTTGCCCTGGCTCTGCTCGCGCACCTCGATGCGCTCCACCGCCTTGGGCAACTGGGGGACGGCGTGGGTGCGCGAGCGGATCGCCGAGATCAGGTCTTGCAGCGCATAGCCGTCCTGCACGCTGGCGTGCAGCGTGCATTTCTCCTCGGTGCTTTCGCTGTCCAGGCGTTTGATGCCCGGCAGGTCGAACACCGCCCGCTCCAGCGGGACGCACACCGCCCGCTCGACTTCCCCGGGGCCCGCGCCGGGATAGGCGGCGATGATTTCGACCGCGCCCGTGCGGATCGGCGGCAGCGCCTCCTTGTCGATGACCCACAGGCCGACGATGCCGCCCAGCCAGATCAGCAGCATCAGCAGGTTGGCGGCGATCGGATTGGCGGCAAACCAGGGGATGAGGCCCGTGATCCTGGATTCCGGGGGCCGGGGCGGCGTAGGCTGGCGCTGGGGCATGGGGTGTCGTTGATGGGGTCCGGTCGAAATGCCCAAGCGTCTTGGTGGGAGGCATCCGCCTCAGTCAGAGGATGCGCGACCGCCTGGAGGCCGGCTTAGCCGGCCGCCCGCACCGCCTCCCCGAAAATCCCGGCGATCCGGTCGATGTCGTTTTCGGTCACGGTCAGCGGCGGCAGGAAGCGGGCCACGCTGCCCTGCCGTCCGCCCAGTTCGATGATCATGCCACGGTCCAGGCATTCCCGCTGAATCCGGCGCGCCACTTCGCGGCAGGGCGGACGGGCGCCGAGACGGTCGGCCTCCGCCCGCAGATCCACGACTTCGGCGCCGACCATCAAGCCCCGCCCCCGCACGTCGCCCAACTGGGGGGAGTCTTGCCGGATGCGCTGGAGGTGGGCCAGCAGCCGTCGCCCCATGGCATCGGCGTGGCGGTCCAGCCGCTGTTCCTTGACGTAGCGGAGGGTCGCGGCGCCGGCGGCCATGGCCAGTTGGTTGCCGCGGAAGGTGCCGGCATGGGCGCCGGGCTGCCAGAGGTTCAGGCTCTCCCGGTAAACCAGCGCGCTGAGCGGCAGTCCGCCGCCCACCGCCTTGGAAAGCACCAACACGTCCGGCAGGATGCCGGCATGCTCGAAGGCGTACATGAGCCCCGTGCGCCCCACGCCGGTCTGCACCTCGTCGATGATCAGCGGAATCTCCCGCTCGCGGGTGATGCGCCGGATTTCCCGGAGCCACTGGTCCGGTGCCGGAATCACCCCGCCCTCCCCTTGCACGGCCTCCAGAATCATGCCGGCGGGCGGCGCGATGCCGCTGTTGGTGTCGTCCAGCAGCCGCTCGATATAGGCGATGGAGGCTTGCCATGTCGCCTCGCCGCCCAGGTTGAAAGGACAGCGGTAGGCATAGGGGAACGGCAGGAAATGGACCTCGGCCATGAGTCCCGCCACCGCCAGCTTGGGTCCGGTCTCGCCGGTCAGGCCCAGGGCGCCGTGGGTCATGCCGTGGTAGGCCCCGTGGAAGGCCAGGACGGAGCGCCGGCCGGTGGCGGTCTTGACCAGCTTGATCGCCGCCTCGATGGCATCGGCCCCGGACGGCCCGCAGAACTGGATGCGGGCCGATTCCGTGAACGCCTTCGGCAGGCTGCCGAAAAGCTCTTCGACGAAGGCATCCTTGACTGGCGTGGTCAAGTCCAGGGTCTGCCAGGGCACGCCATCGGCGACCGCCCGCTGCACCGCTTCCACCACCACCGGATGGTAATGCCCCAGCGTCAAGGCCCCCGCCCCCGCCAGGCAGTCGATGTAGAGCCGGCCGTCGGCATCCTCGACATGGATGCCTTCGGCCCGGCGGATGGCGATGGGCAGCTTGCGCGGATAGGTGCGGGCGTTGGATTCAAACCCGCTTTGCCGCGCCAGGTAATGCGCGTTGCCCAGCGGCTCGCCCGGTCTTTTCTGTTGCCAGCGCGCCGGCGGCGGCATCGCGTCGGGCAAGGCTTCCGCCGGGCGGGCCCGGGCGGTCAATTCCGCAATCTCTGGTCTCATGAGGATATCTCCACAGTCGTGTTTTGCCATTCTTCACCCGTGGAATTCCCGGGCGCCGTTTCCCGGTTCCGTCCGGCAACAGGTATCTCCGTCAGTCTTCCCTCATCCAATTTGAGGCAGCGGTCGGCCACATGGAAGTAAGCGTCGTCATGGGTGATCACGACAACGGTCTTCCCCCTGGCTTTCAGCGAAGCCAATATCTCCGTGTAAAAAATTTTCTTGAACACCGGGTCCTGGTCGGCGGCCCATTCGTCGAACACATAGAAGGGGCGGTCTTCGAGATAGGCCACCAGCAGCGCCAGCCGCTTGCGCTGGCCTTGCGACAGGCTCACGGTGGACAGCGCGCCGTCCTCAATGCGGACCTTGTGGTCCAGCCGCAGATGCGCAAGATAGGCCCGCGTCTCCTCGTCCAACTCCCGCTTTTGGAAGCCGAGCAAGCTGTCGAACAGGTAAAAATCGGAGAACACCGCCGAAAACTGCTGCCGGTACTCCTCCCGGCCGCGCTCCGTGACGGGCCGCCCGCCCAGGCTGATAGCGCCGCGCTCGGGCGCGTACAGGCCCACCAGCAGCAAGGCCAGCGTGGTTTTGCCGCTGCCGTTGCCGCCAATCAAAAAAACCAACTCCCCGGGCTGGACGGCGAGGTCGAGGGGACCCAAGGTGAAGCAGCGTTCGTCCCCGTCGCTGTAGTAACGGTGGGTCACGCCCATGAACTCCAACGCGGGCGGCTTCTGGAACCCGCGTGGCGGCAAGGGGGCGGGGGCATCCGCCGCGCCGGCCTCCCGCCCGAGCGCCTGGATTTTCTTCAAGGCGATGCTGGCCCTCATCAGGACCGGCACGCCTTCGACCAAGATCGTCAGGGGCGACATCATGTACAGGATGGCCAGGCAATACCCCCGCAACACTTGCGGGGTGATCGCCTGCCCGCCCATGGCATCCAGGGGAAGCCCCAACTGCCCCGCCACGGTGCCGGCGGTCTCCTGCAAGGCGGGCAGCGCGAACAGCAGTATCCCGATGACCGCGTAGAACAGGCCGTTGCCCCAGTTGGTGGCCATCAGGTAGGTCGCCATGCCCGAGACATAGTGGCGGCGGTAGTGGGTTGCCGTGGTTTGCAGGCATTCCGTTAGGAAAGCGTCGCGGCGCGCCCGGTGCAGTTTCAATTCCTTGACCCCTTGCGTCAGGCTTCGCAGATGCCCGTGCAACGCGTCGTCGTATTCCCGCGCCGTTTGGAGGGCGCGCATGGCCCGGTTCTCGAACAGCTTGAACGTGCCGATGCCCAGGAACATGGTCACGGCCACCAGCGCCAGCAGCAGGCTGGACAGCCAGCCCAGATAGAACAGGCAGCCGCCGACGATGGCGGCATTGACGCAGAGCATCGGCAGCCACTGGAACGCCTCGGCCAGGGTCGCGATATCCTGGGTCAGGGAGGCGAGGATGCGCCCCGGCCCCAGGGCCTGGAGGCGGGCGAGGGGCGCGGACAGCACCATGCGGCTCAGCTCGATGCGGAGGTCGAAGATGATGTCCTGCCCGAGCCGCATCAACAACACCGACGAGGCCCCCCGCGCCACCAGCAACAGCGCGCACAGGGCCGCGAAAACCCAGGCCAGCCCGGCTGCCGGCGCTTGCTCCAGCGCGTGGTTGATGATCGCGATCAGGCCCACCCCGCCCAGGCCAGCGGCCAAGCCCGCCAGGATGGACAGGCTCAAGATCCAGCGGGAACTCCGCAGCAGGAAGCGGATCATTCCAGCCCCCCCGCGGCGGCCGCCGGCGACAGTTCGAGCCGGTGCAGGGCCGGGCCCGCGCCGAACGGCAGCGACCGCCCCTCCAGCCAGGCGGGCTGCTGGTCGCCATAATGGGGCGACAGCGGATGGCCGGATTGGCCGCCCGGCATGTGCAGGAAGCCATTAGACTCATGCCCCGGCGCGACCACCAGGCGCTCGCTGGCCCCATGGGCCGACTGGCCCGGCTGGCCCGGCGCGTAAACGCGCACGCAGTGCGGGCAGCCCGCCACCGGCTCCGCCGGCATATCCAGGAACGCGCCCAGCACAGGCATCGCTGCCGAAAAGGGGTGGGCGATGGAAACCCGGTTGGCCGCGCCCCAGCCCAGCCGTTCCGGCGGCGGCCCGCCCACCTGCTCCGTCGCCTGCCCTGTCATAACGCTGCGTTCCGCGCGCGCCAGCAGCTCGCGCAGCAAGGCGTCCCAGTCCGGGTAGCGTTCCTTGTGGGGCAGCAACTCCGGCGGCTTTTCCTCCAGCAGTTGCTGCAAGGGGCCGTCGATGGTCGCCTTATGGAAGCGGAACCCGGCATCCAGACTGCGGCAGGGCGCCATGTAAGGGGCGACCACCTCGTCGAGCAGCAGGCGGCGGAATTCCACCAGCAGCGCCAGCCCCGTCGATTCCCGCTCCGCCGAGCCGTCCCAGCTTTCCAGGGCGCGCCGCCAGCCTTCCTGTGCCTGGCCGCCGGCGGGAAGGGACAGCGCGAGCCGTTGGTAAAACCGGTAGAACTCCGCCCGGGTGTCCAATTGCAGCGCGAGCATGTCGCGCTCGTTGAGGTTTTTGCCCGCGGCCAGCCTTTCGGTGATCCGGTAGGCGCGGTGGCCGTTGGCGAAGTCATGGCCGACGACGTAGGGATAGCCGCCGCCCAGCATCCGCTGGTTGGCGTTGACGATGAAGCCGGCCGGCGGATTCACCACGCGCGGCAGCGCCTTGGGCGGGACGTATCCGTCCCAGCCGCGCGCGCCGTCCGCCCAGGAGCGGCTGGCCGAGCCGTCCAGGCCGAAGCGTTTGGGGATTTTGCCGACGTAGGTCCAGCCGATGTTGCCCTGGCTGTCCGCCGCCAAAGCGTTCAAGGGCGGGCCGCCGGCGCGGTTGAACACGGCCTGGGCCGCCGCCACGTCATGCGCCGCGTCCAGGTCGAGCAGGCCCAGGTCGGTGGCCTCGGCATCCAGCGCGGTCCAACGCACCGCCACCTGCCTGCCTAGCAGGGGTTCGGACAGCACGGGCCCCCACACGGTCGTCCGCACCGTGAAAGTCTGGTCGGCCCCGCCCTTCACGCGCACTGTCTCGACGCGCTCGCCGAACCGGGCAAAGCCTTCGGGGGTGCGGTAGCGTCCGGCATCGCCCGGGTCCGTCTCCACGGCCACCAGATCGACGAAATCCCCCTCGATGTTGGTGAACCCCCAGGCGACCGCGCCATTGGAGCCCGCGACGACCAGTGGAATCCCGGGCAGGGTCAGGCCGGTGAGCCGCACATCCCCGTAGCCCAGTTGGGCCTGATACCAAATGTTCGGGACCCGCAGCGACAAATGCATGTCGTTGGCGAGCATGGCCCGTCCGTCCCAGGTCTTGGAAGGGCCGACCACCCAGCCGTTCGAGCCTTTCGGCGGCGGGCCGTCCGTCGCCAAGCCGGCATAAGCGCCAGTCGCGCCCTCCAGCAGCGCGGACAATTCCGCCTTCGGGATCGGCGGCGGGGTGTGGGAGGCGCCGTTGAGCAGGCGGTCGGTGTAGCGGTCCATGGCGGGGGAGAAAAAGTCACGCGCCTTTTGCGGCAAGGCGGCCTCCATGACCGTGGCCATCCGCTCCGAGTCGCCGGTCCAGCCCAGGTCCTCCTCCATGGCCAGCACCACCAGAAGGCTGTCCTCGGGCCGCCAGGCGGAAGGCCGGTAGCCCAGCAGCCAGAACTCGAACGGGAAGGCCGGCAGGGAATCCATCGCTTGGTTGACGCCCGCCGCGTAGGACTCCAACACCGCCCGCTGGTCCGCCGGGAGGCGTTTCAGGATCGCGCCGGCCACCTGCTCGAAGCCCAGGGTCCGGTGGCGGCGGTCCGACTCCACCAAGTCCTCCCCCAGCACCTCGGCCAGCCGCCCCGCCATTTGCCGCCGCAGCAGATCCATTTGGAACAAGCGCTCGCGGGTGGTCACGAAGCCCAAGGCATGGAACGCATCCGTGCGGGAAGCCGCGGCGATGGCCGGGATGCCATGGCCGTCGAACCCGACCTCCACCCGCGCCGCGAGGCCGGGCAGGCGGTGCGCGCCCTCCTGCGCAGGCAGCGAGGCCCGCAGCAGGCCGAGACAGCCCGCGCCCGCCAGGCTGGCGGCGGTGATGAAAAGACAACCCCAGTAGGCCGGTCTCATGGGCTATGCCGCCGCCGTCCGGGTGGATGCCGGGCCGCCAGCGGCCCCGGCCTGCGGCCCGGCGCGGTGCGCCGCCAGCCGGCCGGACTCAAACCGGATGCAGCGGTCCGCCAGGTGGTAATACTGGTCGTCGTGGGTGATGACGAGGACGGTCTTGCCCTGCGCCTTGAGCTCCGGCAGCAATTCCGTGTAGAACAGGTTTTTGAACACGGGGTCCTGCTCCGCCGCCCATTCGTCGAACACATAGAAGGCCCGGTTGTCCAGGTAGGCCGACAGCAAGGCGAGGCGCTTGCGCTGGCCTTGGGACAGGTCCAGCGTGGAAAAGCGGTTGCCGTGCAGCGTGACTTTGTGCCTGAGCTGGAGCTTGCCCAGCAGCTCGTGCGCCCGTTCCGCCGCCGCCGCGTCTTCGTGGCCGAACAGCGAGTCGAACAGGAACGCGTCGGAAAACACCGCGGCAAAGTGCTGCCGGTAGGCATCCCGGTTGGCATCGGTGACCAACACGCCGTTCAGGCGGATGTCGCCCTGGTCGGGGGTGTAAAGCCCCAGCAGGATCATGGCCGACGTGGTCTTCCCGCTGCCGTTGCCGCCGACCAGGAACACCAACTCCCCC
>CAJPFO010000047.1 GCA_905339255.1 Myxococcaceae bacterium | reverse complement strand
GCGTTCTCGGCCGTCCTCGAGGCCGAGCCGACCGTGAGCGGCAAGCGCCTCGAGCGAGAGGTCGCCGAGCGGTTCGAGCGGTCGATGATCCTCGGCGAATCGGAGCGTCCGGAGGCGGCGAACGCGATCACCTTCGGCAACGCTCTCGACCTCCTCGTCCGGCGCGGCGTCCTCGAGCGGCGTCGCAGCGGCGAGGGCTCCTCGCGCGACGTCCTCTACGTCCGGGGCCCCGCATTCGACGACCTGCGGGCCCTCGTCGAGAAGCTGGCGGCGGTCCTCTCGCCCCGGTAGCCTCGGCGCCCTCATGAGCCTTCTCGACTCCGTGAACTTCCGCAAGGGCGACGGCCTCGTCGTCGCGATCGCGCAGGACGCCGCGACCGGTGAGATCCTGATGGTCGCCCACATGAACGAGGAGTCGCTGCGGCGGACCCTCGAGACGGGAGAGGCCGTCTACTGGAGCCGCAGCCGCGGCCTCTGGCACAAGGGCGAGGAGAGCGGCAACACGCAGCGCGTGGCGGAGCTCCGCATCGACTGCGACGGCGACGCCGTTCTACTCAAGGTCGAGCAGCGCGGAGGCGCCGCGTGTCACACCGGGAAGCGTCATTGCTTCTTCCGCAGGCTCGAGGCCGACGCTTGGGTCGACGACGGAGTCCAGGTCTTCGACCCCGAGAAGGTCTACCGCCGATGAGCGCAAAGGCGAAGAGCGGCTCGCAGAAGCGGCTCCGGATCGGACTCCCGAAGGGGAGCCTCCAGGATACGACCGTCCGCCTCTTCGGCCTCGCGGGGTGGCGGGTCCGGGTGCCGGAGCGCTCGTACTATCCCGAGATCGACGATCCCGAGATCGAGTGCATCCTGATCCGCGCGCAGGAAATGGCGCGCTACGTCGACCATGGTGCGATGGATTGCGGCATCACCGGCATCGATTGGGTGATGGAGAACCGCGTTCGCGTGAAGGAGCTCGCCGACCTGGTCGCTCCCTGGCCGAACTACCGGAAGGTGCGCTGGCTCCTCGCGGTGAAGGAAGGGTCTGCGTTCCGGACGGTGAAGGACCTCGAAGGCCGTCGCATTGCCACCGAGGCGGTCGGGCTCACGCGGCGCTACCTGAAGCGTCATGGGGTCCGTGCCGAGGTCGAGTTCTCGTACGGCGCCACCGAGGTCAAGCCGCCGCTTCTCGCCGACGCGATCGTCGACGTCTCCGAGACGGGCTCGTCGATCCGCGCCAACGATCTCCGCGTGCTCGACGTCGTCCTCGAGAGCACGCCGCGAATGATCGCGAACCCCGCAGCGCTCGCCGACGAATGGAAGCGACGCAAGATGGAGCGGATCGTCCTCTTGCTCCGCGCGGCGATCGCGGCGGCGAATCGCGTGGGCCTCATGCTGAACGTCCGTCGCGACCACGTCGACGCGGTCCTCGCGATCCTTCCTGCGCTCGGGACACCGACGATCTCGGCGCTCGCCGACGAGAAGTGGGTCGCGGTCAACACCGTGATCGAGGAGCGGCTCGTCCGCGAGCTCGTTCCGTCGCTGCGCGAGGCCGGCGCGCGCGGCATCGTCGAGTATCCGCTCAACAAGATCGTCGAGTAGGCGGCGGCCCCGATGAAACGGGGACTGCTTCGGGGCGTCGGCATCTACGCGAAGCTCGCCTGGTGGGGGCTTGCGTCGCCGCGCGTCTCGGAGCGCGAGCCGCTCACGATCGTCCAGGCCGTGGTGCGAGATCACGACGGCCGCATCCTGCTCTCGGTTCGCAGCGACCTGCTCGGCTGGGAGCTTCCGGGAGGAACCCCCGAGCCGGGCGAGGCGCTCGACGACGCGCTCCGCCGCGAGGTGCGCGAGGAGACGGGGATCGAGATCGAGATCGAGGAACGCGTCGGCGAGTGGATCCGGACGGGTTTCCGGCCGCATACGGCCGTCGTCTTTCGCGCCCGCAAGACCGGCGGCCGGCTGCGAACGAGCTCGGAAACGCCACGGGTGGCCTTCGTTTCGCCGGACTCGCTTCCCGAGACGCTCTTTCCGTGGTTCAGGGATCCGATCGCCGAGGCGCTCGCTGGCCACGTCGGGGTGCGCCGGTGCGAGCACCACGGCGTTCGTGAGATCCTCGCGGGTCTTCGCATCGATCTGCGCCACCGACTCGGTGGCGATCGCGAACCCCTTTCCTAGACCTGGTCCTGCACCCAATCGAGCGCAGCACCCCCTCCGGCGAAGAGCGCCGCGAGGATGAACGCGAAGTAGACGAGCGACGCGGCGAGGAAGACGAGCGCGGCGACGAGCAGCAGTCCGTCCTCTTCCATCTCGGCAACGCATACCGAGAGGATCATGAGCGCGGGGAGCGTGTTGCTGAAGGGAAGCCCGGGAAAGGGAAGCACGAGCAGAAACCCCCCGAGCGCGATCAGGCCTCCACAGATGCGGTTGCCGCGCGGCCCCGAGGTCCATTCGACGTGACGCTGACGCGTGAAGCGGCGGCCGGTCCGCACGACGAAGCGGCCGAGGCCGAGAAGCCGGCCCCACATCCGTCCCGAGAGCGAGACGCTTCGCAGTCTCGCCGGCACCCACGGCGCATGGTGGCCGCGCGCGAGCTGCCAGCCGAGCGCCATGAAGGTGACGCCCGCCGCCCCCGTGATCGGACCCAGGTTGAAAGGCTGGAGGAAGGGTAGGGCGACGATCAGGCAGATGAGCGAGAAGCCTGCATCGCCGAGCCGGTCGAGAACCTCGCCCATCGAGACCGGCCGCTCCTTGGCCTGCTCCGCGGTCTCGCCGAGGACGTCGAGCAGGGCGTCGACCATCGGGCCACCGTGGCGAGGCCTCGGCTCGTTGCGTCCATCCATGGCGCGAGCTTTTCGCCCTTGGCGGATTCGCGCAAGCCGCACGCTCCGCCTCGTCTCGGGCTACGCTCGGCCGCCCATGCAGCGGCACCGCGCCTCGGGCGATTCGGTCCGGGGCTTCCTCCTCGCTTCGCTCACGATGGTCCTCTGGGGGGTCCTCCCCCTCGCGCTCCGCGCGGTGCTCCAATACGTCGACCCGGTGACCCTCACCGGGGTCCGGATGGCCTTCGCGACGCTCGTGCTCGGCGCGATCCTCGCGATGACCGGGCGCTGGCCCCGGCTCGGCGGGCTCTCGAGGATGGGCTTCGTCCTGCTCTTCGTCGCGATCGCCGGGCTCGCTTCGAACTACATCGGCTTCGTGCTCGGCCTCCACCACACGTCTCCTGCGAGCGCGCAGGTCCTGATCCAGCTCGGTCCGCTCCTTCTCGGAATGGGGGGCCTCGTCGTCTTCGGGGAGCGCTTCGCGCGCGTGCAGTGGTTCGGCGTCGCGCTCCTCGTCGCGGGGCTCGGCACCTTCTTCTCGAGCCAGCTGGTCCTCCTCGGTCGCGAACTCGACCGCTACCTCCTCGGCGTCGAGTGGATCGTGTTCGCGGCGGCGACTTGGGCGGCGTACGGCCTCGCGCAGAAGCAGCTCCTCCTCTCGCTGCCCTCACAGGCGATCATGCTCCTCGTCTACCTGGGCTGCGCCGCGTGCTTCTTGCCGTTCTCCGACCTCGGCCGGGTCTTGCGACTCGATGCCGAGGGGATCGGCCTTCTGCTCTTCTGCTCGGCCAACACGCTCGTCGCCTACGGAGCCTTTGCTGCCTCGCTCGAACACTGGGAGGCGTCTCGCGTCTCCGCCGTCCTCGCGCTCACGCCGCTCGCAACGCTCGCGTTCTCGGCGCTCGCGAGCGAACTCGTCCCCTCGTACGCGGCTCCCGAGCGGCTCTCGGCGGAGAGCTGGATCGGCGCGGGACTCGTCGTGGCCGGATCGCTCGTCACCGCGCTCGGACGGCGCTCGCTTCTTCGAGCGCGCCCGGCCCCGGGCGCGCTCGGAAGGTGAGAACGGGGCGTTCGAAGGGCTGGGCCATCACCGGCGTGAGCGTCAACTGGAGACTCGCGAGCTTGCCGAACTCGTCCGGATGAATCGGCATGTACTCGATCTGGAGCGAGAACTGGAGCGCTCGTCCGTGGCCGAGTCCGAAGGCCTTCGCGACGCCGAGCCCGACGGGGAAGGTGAGCTGCTCTCCGCGGGCGGCCTTCCAATCGACTGAGATCGTCGGCGACATCCCGAGGCTCCAACCGCCCTCGAAGTAGCGGGTCAAGAAGTACTGAGCGCTCAACTTGCTCACCTCCTTCTTGGCCGTCGATCCCGCAAAGGACCACCATTGCTCGACGAAGAGCGCGACGAGCCAGTCGGGGTCTTGCCAGCCGACGATCGCGGCAGGCCCCGCCTGCCATTTGCCCTCGCCCGTCTCGCGCGTGCTCGCAGTAGGAGCGATGAAGGTCGGACCGGCGCCGAGGCCGAGCCTCGGGCCGAGCTGCGGCGAGAGCACGATCGGGATCTCGAGATCACCGAGGCCCGCCGCCCGCGAGAGCCCGTCCGAATCCGCCTCGTAGGGCTTCGAGACGAACGCCTCGAGGCCGGGGCGCGTCACGACGAGCCAGTTCTCGGTGAGGGGCACGGAGAGACGTGGCTGGACCTCGAGCTTCGGCTCGAGCCGGCGAGTCGAGAAGGTCTCGAGGGCGAGAAGGTCGGTCGTGCTCTTCAGCTTCACGATCCATGCGCGACCGAGCGGGTTCTCGACGTCGCGGAGGATCTCGGTTTCGCTGGGCTCCGGCGTCTCGGCGCGGGACGGCATCGTCGAAGCGCCGAGCGCCACCGAGAACGCCAGCGCCTCCGTAAGCCACCTCCCCGAGCCGTGTCTTCGTCGCATGGAGACCTCCTCCGCTGGCCGGCGGATTCCGATGGCCCGGACGCATTGAAGCCGATCGCCCGAAGGCTCATGCTCAGTCGGGCACTCGGCGGGCGCGCCGCAAGGGGAGGGCCGATGCCGCTCATCGCGAGGGTGACCGAACAGACGGGGCGCTTCGGTCTGCTGCTCGGCGCGATCCTGCTCGATCTCCTGGTTTCGCCGATCATTGCAGCGAGCCCGCTCGGATTCCCCGGTGAGAGGATCCTCGCGGGCTTCGTCCTCATCGCGGCCGTCGTGGTGGGATGGGGCGGCCGGGGCGCCATCATTCTCTTCGCGCTCGCACTCGGCGGGACGCTCGCCGAGATCCTCGTTCCGGGGGTCGATCTCCGTGCTCCCGTGGTCGTGACGCGTCTCGTCTTCCTCGCGTACGTCTTCGGGGGCATCGTCCACCGCGTCCTCTCCGAGCGCGACGTCACGCTCGACACGATCGCCGGGGCCGCGTGCGCGTACGTGCTCCTCGGGCTCGTCTTCGGGCAGGTCTTCGTACTGATCGAGATCTTCGCTCCGGGATCCTTCGAGATCCCGTCGAGCTTCGTCGTCGGCCACGAAGGCGACGTCCGGGCGGCGCTCACCTACTTCAGCCTCACCACACTCACGACCGTTGGCTACGGCGACATCCACCCTTCGGTCCCCGGGGTCGGGGCGCTCGCGGTGACGGAGGCGATCGTCGGGCAGCTCTACCTCGCGATCATGGTGGCGCGTCTCGTCGGCCTGCACCTCGCGGCGCCCCGGTCGTGAGCGATCCCGCTCGGTGCGTCGATCGGGAAGGATCCTCACCTGCCGGCCTCAGTTCGAGTCGGCGGCTCGTTTCTGTGAGGCCTCGAGCTTCTCGATCGCTTCTGCCGAGAGCTGCGGGCGGTCGACCCGGATCGAGAGTTTCTCGAGCTTTGCCTCGAGCGGGAAGGGCGGCCGGTAGTCGGCGTCGTTCACGCCCGTGAGCGTGTCGGAGCCGATGTCGAAGCTCTCGTCCCACTGCAGGATCATCGGGAGTGTCCGCTCCATCCGCTTCGTCGCGACCGCCTTGCCGTCGATCCGCAGTGTGCCCGTGGCGGGGCCGCCGACACCGCTGTAGTCGTTGAAGGCGAGCGTCCCGACGCCCGCTCCCTCGTAGTCGAAGTCGTACTCGACGACGTGGCGTCCGGGCGAGAGGGCTTCTGGGGCCTCCCAGCGCACGCGTTCGAGGTCGACCATGTTCCACACCCAGACCGGCTTGCCCTTCAGCAGATAGAAGCCGTAGCCGGCGAAACGCCCGCCCGAGGTGAGGATCATGCCTTCGGCGTCGCCCTGCGGGACCTCGATCTCCGCGGTGATCGTGAAGGACGAGTTGAGTAGGAACGGAGAATCGCCCTGCGGGAGGCCGACCATCGGCCGCGTGTAGACGAACTCGGTGCGGCCTGCCGTGATGTTCGGCCGCGGCGCCACGACGCGTGCCGCCACCGAGGCGTCGAGGGGGAAGACCTCGTACTTCTTCGCCTCCGCGAGGAACATCGCCCGCATCTGCTCGACCTTCTCGGGGTGTTTCGCCGCAATGTCGTCGGACTGGCTGAAGTCCGTCTCCAGGTCGTAGAGCTGGAAGACCTGGTTGTTCAGCGGATCGGGGTTGGCCGGGCCGAACGCCTGCCACGGCGCGCGGTTCACCTTCGTGGCGAGCCACCAGCCGTCGTGGTAGAGCGCCCACTGGCCGAACATCTCGAAATACTGCGTCCGGTGCCGCGACGGCGTCTTCGCGTTCGTCGTGTCGAAGGTGTAGGCGAAGCTCGTGCCCTCGATCGGCGCCTGCTCGATGCCGTCGACGGTTTCGGGCGCGCGGATGCCGGTCACCTCGAGCAGGGTCGGCACGACGTCGATCACGTGCACGAACTGCTCGCGCAGGCCGCCCTTGTCCTTGATCCGCGCCGGCCACGAGACGACCATGTTCTGGTTGGTTCCGCCGAGCCGCGACGCGTTCTGCTTGAACCAGTCGAACGGCGTGTCGAAGGCCCACGACCAGCCGGCCGACATGTGGTTGTACGTCAGGTCGGTGCCCCAGACGTCGTAGAACTTCATCTGGACGTCGACGGGCATCTCGCTCACGCCGTTGAAGAACGCGACCTCGTTCGGCGTGCCGAGCGGACCGCCCTCGGCGCTCGTCCCGTTGTCGCCGTTCACGTAGAGGACGAGCGTGTTGTCGAGGCGGCCGAGGTCGTCGAATGCCTGGATGACGCGCCCGATCTCGTGGTCGTTGTAGGCGGCGTAGGCGGCGAAGACCTCGACTTGGCGGATGAAGAGCTTCTTCTCCTCGGGGGAGAGCTGGTCCCACGGCTCGAGGACGTCCTTCGGCCAGGGGGCGAGCTTCGCGTCTTTCGGAATCACGCCGAGCTTCTTTTGGTTCTCGAAGATGCGCTCGCGAAGCTTCTCGTAGCCGTCATCGAAGAGGTGCATCGAGCCGATCTCGTCGACCCATTCCTTCGTCGGATGGTGAGGGGCGTGCGTGGCGCCCGGTGCGTACTTGATGAAGATCGGCTTCGACGGGTCCGTCTGGTGGATTCGCGTCATGTACTCGATGGCGTCGTCGGCCATCGCGGTGACGAGGTTCCAGGTGCCGCGCGGCTTGCCCTCGAAGGGATAGATCTGCGTGGTGTTCCGGAACAGGTTCGGCTGCCACTGGTTGGCGTCGCCGCCGACGAAGCCGTAGAAGTACTCGAAGCCCATTCCGGTCGGCCACTGGTCGAAGGGGCCGACCTGGCTCGCCGCGAAGGCCGGCGTGTTGTGATTCTTTCCGAACCACGCGGTGGCGTAGCCGTTCTCGCGCAGGAGGCGGCCGATCGTCGCCTTGTCCTTGCCGATGATGCTGTTGTAGCCGGGGAAGCCGGTCGACTGCTCGGAGACCACACCGAAGCCGGCCGAGTGATGGTTGCGTCCGGTGATGAGCGCGGCGCGGGTCGGCGAGCAGCGCGCGGTCGAGAAGACGCGGTTGTAACGGAGCCCCTGGTTCGCGATCCGGTCCATCGTCGGCGTCGGAATGACGCCGCCGAAGGTGCTCGGAACGCCGAAGCCGGCGTCGTCGGTGATGATCAGCAGCACGTTGGGAGCGCCCTTCGGCGGCACGACCCGCGGCGCCCACCACGCCTTCGACTGCAGCGCGTCGTCCTCGATCACGCCGCCGAACTTCGGGTCGGGAGGCGGGAGCTGCTCGCCGCTGAGGGTCGTCGTTGCGGCGGGAGATCCGAGCGTCCCACTGGTCTGCGGTTGTGCGTTCGCGAGAGGGACCGAGAGAAACGCGACGAGCCATGCGGCGACCGTGCCAGGCCAGCGAGCCATGTCCGACCTCGTATCGTGCTCCCCCGATGCGAGGTCGGCCTCGAAGGGAGCGAGCTGCGGGTGCGTCCGACCCCGGGGGTCCGACCGCGTCGGCCCGGGACGGTCGAGTCTCGGCGGGGCGAGCGCCGAGCGCTTGCCCGAACGCGCCACGAGCGCGTCGGTGGCGCGGACTTTCGCTCGCCGGGCCGCGATCCGCGTGTTAAACGTCGCGGCCAGCAAGTGGAGGCCGGCCGCCCCGGACCTTTACGCCAGGGGGCCCGTTCATGAAGATCCGCTCGATCCGTCCGATGGCCGCGCTTCTCGCACTGGCGGTCGCGAGCTTCGCTCCGACCGGTTGCTCGACCCGCAACGACGCGATCCGGGCCGCAGCGCGCGCCGACGAAAAGGCCGCGATCGCGATCCCCGACCCGGCCGAAACGCGCGCGATCGCGGAGGAGGGCTTCATCTACGGCCTGCCGATCGTGATGAACTACGCGGTCATGTACGAGTATGCGATCGATCGCGAGTCGGGGCAGTTCAAGGCGCCGTTCAACGTGATCAAGAACGAAGCTCGCGTCTTCACGCCGAAGGACACGAGCGTCGTCACCCCGAACAGCGACACACCGTACTCGATGCTGTTCATGGATCTTCGAGCCGAGCCCGTGGTCCTCTCGGTCCCGGCCGTCGAAAGGCGCCGCTACTACTCGGTACAGCTCGAGGATGGCAACACCTTCAACTACGGTTACATCGGGAGCCGGACGACGGGGCAGGGCGCCGGCCACTTCATGGTCGTCGGCCCGGACTGGGACGGAGAGACACCGCCGAACGTCGCGAAGGTCTTCCGGTCGAGCACGCAGTTCTCGGTGGCGATCTTCCGGACGCAGCTCTTCGGGCCGGCGGACATGCCGAACGTCGAGAAGGTGCAGGCCGGCTACCGGGTGCGGCCGCTCTCGGAGTTTCTCGGAACCCCGGCGCCACCCGCTTCGGCGGCCATCGAGTTCCCGAAGATCGACTCCGAACTCGTGAAGACGAACTTCTTCGAGTACCTCGACTTCATGCTGCAGTTCGCGCCGCCCGGTCCCGAGGAGGAGGAGGTCCGTGCCAAGCTCGCGCGGATCGGAATCGGTGCGGGAAAGACCTTCGACTTCCGCGACCTCTCCCTCGCACATCGGGCCGAGGTTGCGCTCGGGATGAAGGCCGGCGAGGAGAAGGTCGCCCGCGCGGTCGAATCGGTCGGAAAGAGCGTGAACGGGTGGCGGGTGAGCAGCGCCTTCGGCGATCGCGCGTTCTTCGGCGGAGACTGGCTGCTCCGAGCCGCCGGCGCGAAGGCCGGGATCTACGGCAACGATGCGGTCGAAGCGACGTATCCGATGACGCGTACGCTCGCGACCGGCGAGCCGCTCGACGGCAGCAAGCATGCCTATACCCTCACCTTCGCGCCGGGGCAGCTCCCGCCGGTCGAGGCGTTCTGGTCGGTCACGATGTACGACGGGCGGACGCAGCTCCTCGTCGCAAACCCGATCGACCGCTACCTGATCAACTCGCCGATGCTCCAGCAACTCGAGAAGAACCCGGACGGATCGCTCACGCTCTACATCCAGAAGGATTCGCCGGGCAAGGCGAAGCGGTCGAACTGGCTTCCCGCGCCCGACGGCCCCATCTATCTCGTGATGCGACTCTACTGGCCGAGGACGGAGCCGCCCTCGATCCTGCCGCCGGGTGAAGGAACGTGGAATCCCCCGGCGGTCTCGATCGCGAGGTGATGGCACCTGCCGCGAGACTAGAAGCGGTATCCCACGCCGAGGAGCGCGCCGTAGAAGAAGGCATTCTCGACCTTCGCACGGTCGAAGCCGAGGATCCGCCAGTCGAGCGCCGCGACCCAGTTCTCCGTGAAGCGCCACTGGACGCCGGTCATCACCTGCCAGGTGAAGTCGGAGGAGTCGCCCCATCCGAAGCCGCCGATGTCGGTGCGGTAGCTGAGCGAGACGGTCTCGGTCAGGTCTCCCCCGATCCGGAAACCGACGATACCGTCGGTCCAGCTCTCGACGTCCTCGAGCACGGCCTGGCTTCCGCCCACCTGCACGCTTTCGGGAAGGTCGAGGCGCGAGAGGATGCGCTCGGCGATCCTTCCGCGGAGCCCCGATGGGAACGCGGGCGGATTCGCCGCGTTCACCGTCACGGGAGGGATGCTGAGCCTCACCTCGGTTCGCCAGTACCAGTATCGTGCGCCCGCGAAGAGGTCGAGCCAGACCGCGCGAGGGTCGTTCGCGGGAACCGCGAAGAGCTTCGAGATCGGAACGGAGAGGGCCCTCCAGCCGGCCATCGCTTCGGCCATCACCTCGGTCGATCGGATGCTGGCGCTCGATGGGCCGCGGGTCGCGGTGAGCCCGCCGAATGGACCTCCGAGCGGGTCGAGCGCGAAACTCGCTCCCGGCGCACGCTCGGTCATCTGGATCTGTTGGCCGAGCGCGTCGAAGCCGACGACGAGATCCTCGTACCGGCCCTCGGCGCCGCCTGCGAGGGCCCAGGTGAGCTTCGGGACCAGATCGACGATGCTCTCGTCGATCTCGACCGTGGCCGGGCCGACCTCGAGGTTCGCCCGGAGCGACGAGAGCCAGCCGTAGCCGAAGACCATGAGGTCCCAGTTCCGCGCCGTCGAAGTGGAGCCGGCCGGGGCGACGGGGGGCGCGGGGGCCTCGTCCGACCGCGCCGGCCAGGGCGCGACGAGCGCGATTGCGACGGCGAGGGCGAGCAGGGCGCGCATCGTTTCTCCTGTACGAGCCGGATACCCGGGCCTGACCGGGCAGAGTGCGGAGAGATCATGGCAGCCGCTTGCCCGGATGCGCCACGCGCGATGCCGGGGGGCCGCAGAGCATGCGGGCTCCTGCGGAGACTCCCTTCGGAGCGAACGAGGCGCACGCTACGACTCGAGATGGGCTCTGCCGTCGAGGGTGCCGCGGAACTCGCGCGGGGCGCGCCCGCTCCAGCGGCGGAAAGCGCGCGTGAAATGCGCAGGATCCGAGAAACCCAGCTCGAGCGCGACATCGATCAGCTTCACGTCCGTCCGCGACATCATCTCGATCGCTCGAGCGAACTGCACCTCCTGGACGATTCCGCTGAAGGTCGCCCCCGACTCTCCGAGCCTGCGCTGGAGCGTGCGGGGCCGCATGCGAGCCGCCTCGGCGAACGATTCGAGGTCGATCCGCGCTCCGGCGCAGAGCGGGCGGAGCGCCTGGCGGACGGATTCGACGAACTCGCCTGCAGGGGCGGTGTTCCGGAGCTGGCCGAGGAGATCCTCGCTCCCGCAGACCAGGCGCCGCCACGACGCGGTCGCCGCTCCGAGCGCGCTGCGCGGGATGCGGATCGAGTTCATGCCCGCGACGCGCGCCCGGAGCGGAATCCCGAGCGAATCGAGGGGGATCGGGAGCGGGCGAACGACCGTCACCTCGGCCGGGACGAAATCCGCCCCGAGTGTGCGGCGGATCGGATCGATTGCGAAACCGAGCCAGAGGGCCAGCGCATCGCCTCGTCCGAGATCGAGGCGACGGTCGAGCCGGTTGCAGAGCAGGACATCGGCACCCGCGTCGGCGAGCCACCAGCGAGCACCGTTGGTGTGCATCCACGAGGTCTCGGTCACGGTCTGGAGGAACTCTCCGAGCGTCTTCGAACGACCGAGCAGCCGCCCCCAGCTTCCGAGATGGTCGAGGTTCGCCTTGCGCGCGATGGCAGCGGGGAGCGTCTCCGCTCCGAGCGCTCGCGCGGTAACGGCAATGAAGTCGAGCACCTGCTGGTAGGGGATCGCAACGTCGGGTCGAAGCTCGCCGGCCCGAGGGAGACGGACCGCATCGAGAAGCGCTTCGACCGGCACACCGATCGAATCGAGCCCCTCGAAGTACGGGGAGAGTGCCGCGGCGCGGATGAGCGGAATCGCGCTCAAGAGCCCTCCCGGCGACTGCGGGATGCTATCACGCACGTCGTCGTGCGCCCGGCGCCCGCTCGGGACGCGAGCCTTCGATGGTAGACTCCGGCCCGCGATGACGAAGCGAGCGACGCCGGCGCGAGACTCTGCGCTTCGGGGTCTCGCGGGAGTCGCGGGGCTCCTCGCCCTCGTGCTCTCGGCCTGCGGGCAGGACGATCCGGGTGCGGCCGCGGAGAAGCGCGAGCCGGGAGCGCGCTTCGTCGGCAGCGCGGCCTGTGCGGCGTGCCATCCGCGGGAGACCGAGCGCTGGCGAGGATCGCATCACGACCTCGCGCTCCAGCGTGCGGACGCCAGAAGCGTGCTCGGCGATTTCGGGGCGAGCGTCGCGACGGCCTCCGGGGTCGAGGCGACGTTCTCGAAACGCGACGGACGTTTCTTCGTCCGCACCGAGGGCCCGGGGGGAGAGCCCGGCGAGTTCGAGGTCGTCGAGACCTTCGGCGTCGATCCGCTGCAGCAGTTCCTGGTCGTACTCCCCGGAGGTCGAAAGCAGGCGCTCGCGTGGGCGTGGGATTCGCGCGCCAGCGCCGAAGGGGGAAAGCGCTGGATCCATCTTCCCTCGGACGAGCGGGTCCGACCGGACGATCCGCTGCACTGGACGAACGTGGCGTTCGGCTGGAACCACCAATGCGCGGAATGCCACTCGACGCAGGTCCGCAAGGGATACGATTCGGCCGCCGGGAGCTACGCGACCACGTTCGAAGAAGAGGACGTCGGATGCGAGGCCTGCCATGGCCCCGCGTCGCGACACGTCGCGTGGGCGGAGGCCGGTGGCGAAGCGCAGGGCTCCGGGAGCGCCGATCCGCTTCGCGGCCTCGTCTTCCGGATCGGCGCGGGCGACTCCGCGCGCTTCGTACGCGAGCCCGGCGAGAGGATTGCGCAGCGAAGCCGTCCGCGGATTTCGCGTGCCGAGATCGAGACGTGTGCCCGCTGCCACGCCCGCCGATCGACGCTCCGCGAGGACTACGTCCACGGCCGACCGATCCTCGACACGCACCTCGTTGCGCTCTTCGACGAGGATCTCTATTTCGCCGACGGGCAGATCCGCGACGAGGTCTACGAGTACGGCTCGTTCCTGCAGAGCCGCATGCATGCAGCCGGGGTGACGTGCAGCGATTGCCACGATCCCCATTCGCTCGCGACCTACGAGGAGGGCAACGCGCTCTGTGGACGGTGTCATTCGCCCGAGGTCTTCGATGCGCCCGAGCATCACCATCACGCGGCGCGATCGACTGCCGCACGCTGCGTCACCTGTCACGCGCCCTCGCGAACCTACATGCGCGTCGACGAGCGGCACGATCATGCCTTCCGCGTCCCGCGGCCCGATCTCTCCGCCGAGGTCGGGTCCCCCGACGTCTGCACGGGCTGCCACGAGGGTCGCTCGCCGGCATGGGCCTCCGGGGAGATCGCGCGCTGGCGGGGGGATCGCCCGGCGCCGCGCGAACACTTCGGCCGTGCGCTCCATGCCGGTCGAAGCGGGGCCGTGGACGCCGAGGAACGCCTCGCGCGCCTCGTTCTCGACGAGTCCGAGCCGCCGATCGCGCGCGCGAGTGCGCTCCGGCTCATGGGCGACCACCTCTCCCCCCACTCGCTCGGGGCGCTTCGCGCGGGAGCGTCGTCGCAGGATGCGCTCTTGCGGCTCGCGGCCGCCGGGGCGGCGGCATCGCTTCCGCCGCAGGAACGGGTCGCCGTGGCCGGGAGATTGCTCCGCGATCCGGTCCTCGCGGTTCGCGGCGAAGCGGCGCTCGCGCTCGCCGACCTTCCCGCGCAAGCGATCGACCCCGTCACGCGTGTCGCGCTCGACGACGCACTCGACGAACAGCGGCGCGTGCTCGGGTCGGCCCTCGACCAGCCGCACGCGCACGTCGGTCTCGGGAACCTCCACGTGCGTGACGGCGATGCGAGCGCCGCGCGGGCGTCGTTCGAACGGGCGATCGCGATGGCACCGTGGGCGATCGCGGCCTACGTGAACCTGGCCGATCTCGAGCGTGCACTCGGCCTCGAGGCCGACGCCGAGGCGACGCTCCGCCGCGCGCTGGTACGCGATCCCGAGAATGCGGACGTCCTCCACGCACTCGGCCTCGCACTCGTGCGGCAGCGGCGGATGTCCGAGGCGATCGACGCGCTCGGCCGCGCCGCGGAGCGTGCGCCCGATCGCTCGCGCTACGCGTTGGCCTACGCGCTCGCGCTCGAGTCGGTCGGCGAGACACGCCGTTCGCGCGAGGTGCTCGACGCGGCCCGCAGGCGGCGTCCCGGAGATCCCGCCTTCTCGGGCTTCCCACCCGAGGCCGAGGCCACGACGCGTTAGGAGAGCGGCCCGCGAGGGCTACTCGTCGTGCGCGACCTTCTTGCCCGAGAGCCCGTAGTAGAGCGACGTCTTCGTGTTCCCGAGCTCGACCCAGGCCCCCGTCTCGCGCTGGAGGATCCGGTAGAGCCGCTCGGAGCGAAGCTTCGGGATCGGGTGGAGGCGCCCGTAGTGCCGGAAGTGTGTCTCGTAGGCGAACTCGCCGATCAGCACCTCGTGGGTCTTCGCGTTCCTCCAGACCGCCATGTCGACCTTCGCGGTCTTCGTTCCCCGGAAACCGAGCTCACCGAGCTCGTAGAGGACTTCCTGCACCGGCACCTTCGTGACGTCCGCGATGCGCGCCGTCGCGCGCAGGCCGAGCGTCCCCAGGTGCGGAAAGATCCGCGTGTAATCCGAGAGGGTCCTTCCGAGCGGGCGTTCGAGGTCCTTGATCTGGCAGGTGTGGGAGAAGATGCTCCGCATGCCGCCGAGCTTCGCGCTCACGAGCAGGAGCTCTTCTTTGAACTTCGTCCTTCCAGCGAGCCCCTTCGCCGCCTCGAGATCGACCGCCGCCGCGCGAGCGATGTCGGCGCCGCGGAACTTGAGCGTGAGCTCGTAGCGGCGGCCGGGCTGCGTGCCCTGGTAGGGCCGCCGCACGCGGAGCATGTAACCGCGCCGATAGAGATCGAACCCGGGGGTGTCGAGGAACGCGACGTCGCGGATCACGGGATCGGTCTCGGTCTTGCTCCGCGAGACGTGGATCAGGAGTTGCGTCGCCACGCGCCGCGTGAGCTTCCAGTAGTCGTGCACCTCGGCTTCGATGTCGTTCGGATCGAAGTCCTCGGCCTTCAGGAGGATCTTGAACTCGCGGTAGTGGAGGCTCTCGTAGAGCGCGTCGAGGTCGTGCTCGAGCTTGCGCGTTCTCGCCGCGGCCGAGCGCCCGCGCGGTGCGGCGTCGGGTCTCGCGCTGGCGCGCGTTCGCGGCTTGGCCATGGCGTGGCTCCCCTCCCGAGGATCGCGGCGCGCGACTGCGGCGCTCCCGCGTCGAAGCGAGATCGCCGAGCGGCTGGTTAGCGGACGGCCTCGCGAAGGCCGCTCGCCTCCCACTCCTTCGAGAGCTGCTGGAGCTTGCGGGCGAACTCCTCCCGATCGTCGTCGAAGGAGAGGATGATCTCGGTGGTGCGCGGGATGTCGTCGCCGGCGAGCAGGCCACGGTAGCGGTTCAGGTTGGCGAGGATCGCCTCGGCGACCTTGAGGGCGCGCTTTTCGGTCTTGATGAGGGGGGATTGGAGCGTGTAGACGTTGTTGCGGCCCCAGAGGCTCTCGTCGCGGACGATCGCGATTTCGCGGTAGAGGCCGTTCACGGGGTCGAAGTTGTACTCGACCCGCACCTCCTTGAAGATGTCGGAGTTGCCGGTGTAGAAGCCGCGCTCCTTCTCGACCTTGCCGAGCTGCCGGCAGCGCGGGCAGTAGAAGGTGTCGCCGTGGTTCAGGAGGAAGACGCCCTTGGCGTAGTCCTCGCAGTCCGTGTTCTCGCAGTAGCCCACGCCGCGCTTCATGCTGGCCATCCTCTCCGGACCGCCCCCGAGGCCCTTTGGTTGCGTTGCGATTTCCCGCCTGCGCGGCGGGAGGCGAATCGATCACCGGTATTCGCAAGCCCCGTGCCAAGGGCCGGTGGGGGGAGCCACGAATGCCGGTAGGTCCGAGAGTTCCAGAGCTTCGTTGCGATCTACCTGCCTGGGAACGAGCGTTCGATCCTGCCGTCGGGGTGGCTTCTTCGCGCCCAATCGTGGCGAATCGGCCTCTCCCCTCCGTGGCCCACGACGCCCGCCCCGCAAGCTGCTTCGAGGGTGTCGCGAGAGACTCCCGGTCGCGGGCCTGCGGCGGGGCGCCGCTCGAGGCCGGGGGGTCGTGGACCTTCGAGGAGCTCGTTTTGGGCGATCGTTCGGTCTCTGCGCGACGCTTCGACCGACGGGCCTGGGAGTTTGTACTGCCGCGACCCCCCGCCTGTCAACCGCCATTTCATTCGCGGATTCGAGATGTTTCGCGCCGGAGCGCACGCTGCTCCCGCGCCATGTTGAGGCCGTAGAGGAACAGGGTGACGAGCGAGACGGCGTACGCCGCGAGCGCGAATCTCACGGCGGGCCGAGCGACGCGCGCCGCGCGGCGAGGGCTCGCAGCCCCTCGAGCTGGAAGCGCAGGCAGGTGAGGTAGGCGAAGGCGACGAGCGCCGCGACGATGCCGGCCGCGAACGGCGCGCCCATTCCTTCGCCGAGACTTCCGCGGGAGAGGTTCTCCGGGTGGATCGCGCGGCCACCGAAGAGATCGATCGCGAGATAGTTGAGCGGGACGGCCAGGAGCCCGACGATGCCGTAGACCGCAGCGAAGCGCGCGGTCCGTTCGCTCCCCTCGGTGAAGCTGCGGAGCAGGATGTAGGCGAGGTAGATGAACCAGAGGAGGAGCGTCACCGTGAGCCGCGGATCCCAGCTCCACCAGCGTCCCCAGGTCCCCTTCGCCCAGATCGGCCCGGTGACGAGCACGAGCGTGCACAAGACGACTCCGACCTCTGCGGCGGAGAGCGCGAGGCGATCGAAGGCTTCGTCTTCGCGCCACAAGTAGAAGGCTCCCGCCACCGCCGTCGTCGCGAACGCCGCGTAGGCGGCGAACGCGGTCGGGACGTGGACGTAGAGGATCTTCTGGATCGGTCCCTGCATCGCATCCATCGGGGCCATGACGACGAGCAGCGCCCACACCGCTCCCGTCAACGCCACGGCCAAGGCGAGCATCGGCCGCGCACGGGCGGCGAAGCGGTCGAGGGAGCTTTCGTTCAAGCGTTCATTCGTCCAGGACGTACTCGAAGAGAAGATAGGAACTGATCCAGAAGACGGCATCGGCGACCGCCAGGAGGCGGAGCGGCGCCGGGTCGAGGTCGCCCGTCTCGAAGAGCACCGTCGTGGCGCGGGTCGCGGCCGCGAGCACGGGAACGAGCAGCGGGAGCAGCAGCAGGGCGAGGACGAGCTCGCGGAAGCGCGTTCGTACCGCGACCGCTCCGAAGAGCGTGCCGGCGGCGGAGATCCCCGCCGAGCCGAGCCCGAGGACGAGGGCGAAGCCTACGGGATGCGCGAGAACCGGCGCGCCGAACGCGAGGCCGAAGGCGCCGGCGGTCACGACCTGCACCACCACGATCAACACGAAATTCGCAATCGCCTTGCCGAGAAAGATCCAGCCGCGGTCGACGGGGGCGAGCGCGAGCCCGGAAAGGGCGTCGTTCTCGAGCTCGAGCGCAAACGCGCGGTTCAGCCCGAGCAGCGCGGCGAAGAGCGTCGCGACCCAGAGCAGGCCCGGCGCGAGGGCCTGCGCCTGCGCGGGAGGTCCGGGCGGAAGCGCGAAGTGGAAGATCACGACGACGAGCAACGAGAAGAGCAGCATCGAGACGACGCGGTCGCGGCTTCGCCACTCCGAGAGGAGATCCTTCCACAAGACGGCGAGGAGTACGTTCACGAAGCGGCCTCGACGCGGGCGAGGTAGGCGGCCTCGAGCCGAGCGGGCTCGAGGTCCTCTGCGCTCGCGCGATGCACGATGCGGCCGCGGACGAGAACGAGCGCACTGTCGGCGAGCGCGGAGGCGTGGCCGAGGTCGTGCGTCACGAGGACGAGCGTGCGACCCGAGCGGCCGAGATCCCGGAGCCTTTCGAGAAGACGCTCGGACGCTGCCCGGTCGAGCCCGGCGAAGGGCTCGTCGAGAAGCACCACGGCGGGATCGTGGACGAGTCCGCGCGCGATCGCGAGCCGCTGCGCCGTGCCTCGCGAAAACTCCCCGGCGGGTCGCTCGGCGACCGCTTCGAGGCCCTGCGCGCGAAGAAGCGACCCGGCACGGCCCGCTGGATCGTCGACTCCGTAGAGCCTCGCTGCGAAGACGAGGTTCTCCCGCGCGGTGAGCGCGGGGTAGAGGAGCGTCGCATGGCCGACGTAGCCGACTCCGCCGCGTGCGAGCGCGCGCGATGCGCTCGCGTCGCCATCGCCGCCGCCGCCGATCCGGAGCGAGCCCCGGCTCGGCCTCGCAAGGCCTGCGAGAAGCCGCAGCAGCGTGCTCTTGCCGGCACCGTTGGGCCCGAGTACCGCGAGGGTCTCGCCCCGACGAACGTCGAGGTCGATGCCGTCGAGCGCCGTCACGGGTCCGAAGCGCTTCGTGAGTCCGCGGACGGAGATCACCGCCGCGGTCGCGTTCAAGCCGACGCCTCGCGCGAGAGCGTACGACGTCCCGGGACGGCCGCGCCGCAACTCGAACAGAAGCGATCCTCGCTGCCGAGCCGCCGACCACAGCCGTCGCAGTGCGAGGCGGAGGTCGGCGCCCGGCTCGCCGCCGAAGCCGCGTCCAGCGTCTTGCGCTCGCTTCGCAAGAGCGTCGCGGCGCGGCGCTTCTGCTCGTCGCGAAGCGCAGAGAAGTCGCCTTCGGAGAGCTTTCCGGTTTCGAAATCCTCCTCGAGGTCCCGGATCGCGGCGTGGAGCGCCTCGCGCTCGGCCTGGGACTCCTCGCTCGAAGTAGCCGCCGCGGAGACGCTCCGCCGCAGCGGTGCCGCGAGGAACCAGACGAGCGCTCCCGCGAGGACCGCGGCGAGCACGAGCGTCGTCGTGGTCGTGGGAGCGTCGGGCCGCGAGAGACTCGAGACCGCGACTTCGATCCGCTCGTTCGGCTCGACGTCGAAGGCTTCGAGGTGGAGATAGGTCCGGTCCTGGCTCCGGACCGGACGGCGCCGATGAAGCCGATCCGAAACGAGCTCGACCCCCGTATCGGCAACGAAGACCGAGAGGAGCGGGATCGCACGCGAGGCTTGCAGGACGGCCGTGGTACGTCCCGCGTGGACGGGAACGTGGTAGAGGAGCTCGACGACGGAGTCTCCCGCCGGGATCGGCCCGAGTACGTCGATTCCCCCCTGCTCGGACGGGGCGAGCGAGATGCCGGGCGGATCGGTCGCGAAACGGATGTCGCGCGCCTGTGGTGGGAGCGAGATCCGGTAGAGGCTTCCCGGCTCTCCCACGAGCATCCGCTCGCCGGCGACGGAGAAACGGTGCTCTTCGCGGACCGTGAGCGCCGCGGCGTCCTGCTCGAGGAAGACCCGCACCT
>CAJPFO010000046.1 GCA_905339255.1 Myxococcaceae bacterium | reverse complement strand
GTCGCGCGCGAGCGATGCGATGACCGCGCCGAGTGATTCGGGCTCGGGTTCGGGCGGGGCCAGGGGGTCGGAGGCCGGCGCCTCACCGAGCGGTGCGGCGTCGACCGGCTCTTGCGCCACTTCCTGCGCGGGCGCCGAGGGGGGCTCGGCGGCAGGCGTCGGCTCCACCGCATGCACGGGCTCGCTCTCGGCGATCCTCGCCGCGGCCGGCGCCGGGATCCGGAGCCTCGTGCCCGCCCGGAGGTCTCGCGGGCTCTTCACGTGGTTCGCGTGCAGGATGAGATCGGAGTCGACCCCGTAGCGGCGTGCGAGCGAGTGGACGCTCTCCCCGGCGCGGAGCACGTGGATGAGCGTCCCCGTGCGCTCGATCGGAGCGGGCTCCAGAACCGCCGGCGCCGGCGCGGGATCGCTGGCCGCGATCGCCTCCGCCGCAGGTTCGGCCGCGGGTCTCGCGTCGACCGTGGCGGTCTGCGTCGATCCGGCGCTCGGCGGTCGCCAGCGCTCCGCGCGCGCGATCGCGAGCGCGTCGTCGGGAAGCGGCACGCCCGGCTTCGGGACGCGGAGCGTGATTCCCGCCGGCGCGGCGCGCTTGCCGCGCCAGAAGGCTTCGCGCAGCGAGAGATTGTGAGCGCGGATGGTGTCGAGGTCGGCGCCGAGCGCATTCGCGAGGGTCTTCACCGAGTAGGACTTTTCGAGGCGCACCACGCGATAGTCGATCGGAGTCTGCTTGCGGATCGGCCCGAAGTATTTCTCGGCCTGGTGCGATGCCTCGTAGGCGGCGAGGAACGAGGTGTAGAAGTTCCGCGACGCGAAGCCGAAGCCGGGCCCATCGTACCGGCGAACGATCTCGGCGATGTCGTTGGTGCCGAGCGCGCGGACGGCGCGAGCGAGACCGCCGGCGCCGTGGTTGTACGCCGTGAGCGCGAGCGGCCAGGTGCCGAGCATGTCGTGGTTGTGCCGGAGCAGCTCGGCGGCGGCCTCGGTCGCCTTGAACGGATCCATCCGCTCATCGACGACGGAGTCGACGCGCATGTAGAGCCGACCCGTCGAGGGCATGAACTGCCACAGGCCGGCCGCGCCGACCTTCGAATAGGCCTCGGGGTTGTACGACGACTCCACGTGCGGGAGCGTCGAGATCTCCGCGGGAAGGCCCTTGCGCGCGAGCGTGCGCTCGATGTAGCCCTCCCAGGCGCCCGAGCGGATGATCCCCTCGCGGAAGCGGTTGGCCTGTCCGCGCTGGAGGCGGACGCTCTCGGCCGCGAGGCGCAACGTCGCGTCCGAGACGTTCGCCGGGAACAGGCCGAGCACGCGCTGCTCGTCTGCCGAGAGGTTCTCGCGCGGGCCCGAGGCGAGGCGCCTCAGGATCTGCCGGTACTTCTCGCGAGTGCCCTCGGTCCGGGCGTCGAGCTCACGGCCGCCGAGGTCGTCGCCGAAATCCATTCGCTCGTAGACGACGTCGAGATCGTTCGCATCGTGGATGAGCGCGCCGTCGGTCGCGACCTCGGTGTAGATCCGGGTCCAGAAGCGGACGGCGGGCTGGAGGCCCGGCGGGTTCGGGAACTCCGGCGAGAGGGCCCCGGCCGGGGAAGCCCCGGCGAGGAGCACGGCAAGGGCGAGGACTGCTCGGCGCATCGGTCCCCCGCCATCGGCACGGCGGCAGCGAACCTGAAAGGCTCCCGCAACCGCGTCGCGGCGGATACGCGTCCCCGGCCGACCACCCCCCGGCGTCCGCCGGCGCACGCGCCAACATGAACGTCCGGCGAGCTTAGGCGCGAGGTCGCAGCCTGCCAAGGCGCTCCTCGCGAACTCCTCACTTCTTTCGTGACTTGCGCCGCGCCTTGCGCGCCTGCTTCCGCTTCTGCTTGTTCTGCGCGCGACGCCGCGAGTCGTCGCGCCTCGATCCGCCTGCGGATTGGCCGGAAGCGGCCCCCGTGGAAGCGAGCAGCGCTTGCGGATCGAAGCCCCGGGGCATGCCTCCTCCCATGAGCCGTCCGAGGCCCGGAACCTTGCCGAGCAAGCCGCCGAGGCCTCCCCCGCCCATGGCGCCCATCACGTCGCGCATCTGCGCGAAGCGCTGGACGAGCTGCATCACCTCCTTGCTGCGGCGGCCGCTGCCGCGCGCGATCCGCGAGGCACGGCTCTTCTGGATGATCCCGGGCTCGGCGCGCTCGGCGGGCGTCATCGATCGGATCATCGCCTCGACCTTCACGAGCTCGCGCTCGTCGACCTGATCGGCGAGCGAGCCGAACATCGGGAGCTTCGCGAAGACGTCGCGGAGCGGTCCGAGGCGCTGGATCGTCTTGAGCTGCGAGAGGAGATCATCGAGGGTGAAGCGGCCCTCGAGCATCCGCTCGGCCGCCTCTTCGGCCTGCTTCTGATCCGCAACCTGCTCGAAATCCTTGACGAGGCCGACCACGTCGCCCATCCCGAGGATGCGCGAGGCAAGGCCCTCCGGTCGGAACTCCTCGAGTCGGTCGACGCTCTCGCCGGTGCCGAGGAACTTGATCGGGACCCCGGTGACGGCCTTCACGGCGAGCGCGGCACCGCCGCGCGCGTCGCCGTCGAGCTTGGTCATGACGAGGCCGTCGAGGGCGAGCTTTTCGTGGAAGGCTTGCGCGACCTGCACGGCGTCACGGCCCATGAGCGCGTCGCAGACGAGGAGCGTGTTGGCCGGCTCGACCCGCGACGTGATGTCCTGGAGCTCGGCCATGAGCTCCTCGTCGACGGCGAGGCGCCCCGCGGTGTCGTAGACGATCGCGTCGAACCCCTGGCTCTGCGCGCGCGCCGCGGCCGCCTCGCAGATCGACGGCGGCAGCTCGCCATCGGCGCCGCGATGGACGGCGACTCCGATCGATGCGCCGAGCGTCTCGAGCTGCTCGACGGCCGCCGGGCGGTAGACGTCCGCGGCGACGAGCAGCGGGCGGCGGCCCGCGCGCTGGAGATGCCGGGCGAGCTTCGCGGCGACCGTCGTCTTGCCGACCCCCTGCAGGCCCACCAGCATCACCGAGACGACCCCTCGGCGTCCTCGCGCGAGCGACGGGTCGACGGGACCCATGAGCGCAACGAGCTCCTGCTCGCAGATCGCGACGAAGTGCTGTCCGGGAGTCACGCGAAGCGTGCGACCACTCGCGTCCTCGACCCGGGTCTCGACCTTCTCGCCGAGCGCGCGTTCCTTCACGCGCGCGAGGAAGCTCTTCACGACCGTGAAGTCGACGTCCGCCTCGAGCAGCGAGCTGCGAACGTCGCGCAGCGCCTCGTCGATGTTCTCGTTGCTGAGCTCCCGGACGCCACGCAGCCGCTCGCGAGCGGCGCCGAAGCCTCGGGTCAGCGTCTCGAGCATGGATCCCTCCGGGAGGCCCCCGAGATTACCCCGTCGGCCGGGGCGCCGCCTGCGACGTCGTGCTACATCGCAGCGCGTGTTCCGTCGGGTGCTCATCGCGAATCGGGGAGAGATCGCTCGGCGCGTGATCCGTGCCTGCCGTAGCCTCGGCATCGAAACCGTCGCGATCCATTCCGAGGCCGACTCGCAGGCCCCCCACGTTCGCGAGGCCGACCGTTCGGTGGCGATCGGCCCTGCGCCCGCACGCGAGTCGTATCTCGACGCGAACAAGATCCTCGCCGCGGCGGCCGAGACGGGCGCCGATGCGCTGCATCCGGGCTACGGCTTCCTCTCGGAGAACGCCGACTTCGCCGACGCCGCGCGCGGCGCGGGGATCGCGTTCATCGGCCCTCCGTCGCGAGCGATCCGGGCGATGGGCGACAAGGCCGAGGCGCGCCGGCGGATGCAAGCGGCCGGAGTTCCCGTGACGCCGGGAACGGGCGTCGTGGCCGACGCCGACGAAGCGGCCTCGGCGGCGTCGCGGATCGGCTACCCCGTGATGATCAAGGCCTCGGCCGGCGGCGGCGGCATCGGCATGGTGCCGTGCGAGAACGAGACCGAGCTTCGCAAGGGCTACGTCACGGCGACCGGACGAGCGAAGGCCTCGTTCGGCGACGGCTCCGTCTACCTCGAGCGGCTCGTCCACGGGGCCAGGCACGTCGAGATCCAGCTCGCGGCCGACTCTCGAGGGGACGTCGTGCATCTGTTCGAGCGCGAGTGCTCGGTGCAGCGCCGACACCAGAAAGTGCTCGAAGAAACGCCCGCGCCCGGTCTCGCGCGCGACGTTCGCGATGCGATGGGAGAGGCCGCCATCCGCGCGGCTCGAGCGATCGACTACGAGAACGTCGGAACCGTCGAGTACCTGGTCGCGCCCGATGGCGCGTTCTACTTCATGGAGATGAACACCCGCCTCCAGGTCGAGCATCCCGTCACCGAGGCGACCACGGGAGTCGACCTCGTCGCGCTCCAGATCCGGCTCGCGGCCGGCGAGCCGCTCGGCTTGTCGCAGGTCGGTCTCCGCCAGCAGGGGCACGCGATCGAGCTGCGCCTGTACGCCGAGGATCCCGTGAAGGGCTTCTTGCCGTCGCCCGGGACCGTTACGCGCCTCGTCTGGCCCGAGGCCCCCTGGCTCCGGATCGATTCCGGAATCGAGTCCGGGACGAAGGTGACCCCCTTCTACGATCCCCTGCTCGCCAAGCTCATCGTTTTCGGCGACGACCGCGAGCAGGCGATCGATCGTGCGCGCACCGTGATCGGTGGAGTCGTCGTCGAGGGCGTACGGACGAATGCGCCGCTTCTCGCGCGCGTGCTCGAGGATCCGGCCTTCCGTCGCGGCGAACTCGCGATCCATTATCTCTCGCAGCTCCTCGGCCGGTCGTAGCCGTCGGAGCGGCATTCCGAGGAGAAGACATGGCAACCCCCGTCGAGGCGCAGATCACCGGAAGTGTCTGGAAGATCGAGAAAGCCGTGGGAGACGCGCTCGCGGAGGGCGACGTCATCATGATCCTCGAGTCGATGAAGATGGAGATTCCCGTCGAGGCGCCCGCCTCGGGCCGCCTCTCCGAGATCCGCGTCGAGGAGGGGCAGAGCATCGAGGAAGGCGCCGTCTTGGCCATGATCGATTGAAGGCGATCTCGCTCGGAGCGGAGGACCGGGAGGCCGCGCTCGAGCGGCTTCGCCCGCGCGCGCGAGAGAATCTCTGGCTTCTCGATCTCGTCGCCGGCCTCGGTGAGCCTCCGTTGCCCGCCGAGGGAGGCGCCGAGGTGGTCGGAGCGGTCGAGGCGCGAGAGCTGCGCGGTGTGCTCGCGCTCCGCCCCTGCGTGGTGGCCGAATCCGGCCTCGGCGCGGGGGGGATCGACGCCTTCGTTCCCTGGATCGGGTCGTTGCGGTCGGGGCTCCTGAAATGCGGGGTCGTCGAGGCCGACGCGATCTGGAACGAACTCCGCGCGCTCGGCCGCCGTGCCGTCGTCGACCGCGGCGAGACCTCCTTCGCGCTCGATCGCGACGTGCTCGAGGAGATCGAGCCTCCGCCCGGCGCCGTGGTTCGCCGCGCACGCTCTGGAGATCTCCCCTCGCTCGTGCACGCGGCGCGTGCGAGCCTCGCCGAAGAGGGCCGGCCGGATCCCTTCGATCTCGATCCCGACGGCTTCCGGCGCTGGGTCCGGAGCCGGACGTCGCGAGCCATCGTCTGCGAGTCGGCGGGGCGCGTCGTCTTCGTGGGCTACGCCGACGTGCAGCGGGCCGAGGGCTGGCTGCTCCAGGGTGTCTATACCTGGCCCGCCGCTCGTCGCCGTGGACACGCACGCGCAGGCGTCGCGGCGCTGTGTCGCGCGGCCTTCCTGGCCGGCGCGAGTCACGTGCAGCTCGCCGTCGTCGCGGGAAACCGCGCAGCCGAGCGTCTGTACCGGGGGCTCGGCTTCCGACCCTTCACGACGCTGCGGACCGTGCTCTTCGAGCCGGGGGATGCGTAGGAGACCGACCCGAGACGGCTCGGGTCGCTCTCCCGCCGAGATTCCGCCGCGGGTGGCTTCGGGTGGCGGTGGCGGGGCTCGCCCCGTAGCTTCCGCAGCATCCCCGAAACGACATCGACGCTGCCGCGGCCGCTGCGCCGGGCGGCAAGGAGGGTTCGATGGGTCTTCTCGACGGAAAGGTGGCGATCGTCACGGGAGCGGGCGGAGGCATCGGGCGCGAGCACGCGCTGGCGCTCGCGGCCGAAGGCGCGGCGGTGGTGGTCAACGATCTCGGTGGCGCGCGAGACGGTGCGGGCGGCGGCAGCCAGAACATGGCCGACCACGTGGTCGCGGAGATCAAGGCGAGCGGCGGCGAGGCCGTCGCCAGCTACGCGAGCGTCGCCACGATGGACGGAGGGCAATCGATCCTCGACACCGCGCTCCGGGCCTTCGGCCACGTCGACGTGCTCGTGAACAACGCCGGCATCCTTCGCGACAAGACGCTCGCGAACATGGAAGAGGCGATGTGGGACGTCGTCGTTCAGGTGCACCTGAAGGGCACCTTCTGCGTGACGCAGCCCGTCTTCAAGCACATGAAGGACCGAGGGCAGGGGGGCGTCATCATCAGCACCTCGTCGACCTCGGGCCTGAACGGCAACTTCGGGCAGTGCAACTACGGAGCGGCGAAGGCAGGCATCTGGGGCTTCATGCGTTGCCTCGCGCTCGAGGGCAAGAAGTTCAACATCCGCTGCTTCTCGCTCGCACCGGTGGCGCTCACGCGGCTCACCGACGACCTGCCCTTCTTCCAGGCCGAGGAGATGAAGGCGAAGATGGATCCGAAGCTCGTCTCGCCGCTCGTCGTCTACCTCGCGAGCGAGCAAGCGAAGCACCTGACCGACAAGACGTTCTTCGTCGGTGGCGGGACGATCGCCGAGATGCGGATGGTCCGGAACGAGGGCATCACGAAGGCCGAGGCCGGCGGCCTCTGGACCCCGCAGGAGATCGCGTCGAAGATCGACAAGATCCTCGCCTGACGCGACGCATCCGGACGGCGGGAGCCGGCGCTCGCGCGCCGCTCCCGCCGTCTTGCGTTCGGCCCCGCCGCTTGCTCGGTCACGTCCGAGGGCGGTATCGTCGGGCGAATGAAGGAGCCCGCCGAACTCCCGGCTCCCGGCCTCGAAGCGCCCAATCGGGCGAACGCTCCGACGGACCCCCTCTCGGAGATGACCCCGAGGTTCAACCTCTTCTTCCGCTGGTTCGCACAGCGGTTCTTTCGCCATTTCGATCTCGAAGATGCGACGGTCTCTTCGTTGCGCGATCTCGAACGCACGGGCGCGGTCGTGTACGTCATGCGGTACGCGAGCCGCCTCGACTATTTCCTGTTCAACGTTCTCTTCGTTCGCGAGCGCCTGAGGCTCTCGGGCGCTGCCAACGGCCTGCAGTTCTGGTACTACCGGCCGTTCATCGACGCGCTCCGGATCCTCCTCGCGAAGCTGCGCGGGGAATTCGCGTCGGGGCACGTCGCCGAGTGCCGGCACGCCCGCGAGCTCGCGCGCGCCGGCCGTTCGCAATTCCTGTTCCTTCGAACCGCACGCCTCGGCTTCTTCCTCCGCGGACGGCGTGCAGCGCTCGAGGCGGGAAGGCAGGAGCTCGATTGCCTCGACGAGATCGTTCGCGCGGCGTGGAGCGGTGGGCGGCCGATCCATCTGGTTCCGCTCGCGCTGTTCTGGCGAAAGGGGCCCCGCGCCGAGCGGCGCTTCTTGAACCTCGCCTACGGAGCGCAGACGCGGCCCTCGGACGTCGCGAAGGTCGTCTCCTTCCTCACCACCTACCGCGGCCTCCACGTGAAGGTCGGCGATCCGATCGATCTCTCGGGTTTCGTCGGCGAACGTCGCCACGAGGGCGAGGAGTCGCTGGTCCGCAAGGTCCGACGTTCGCTCCTCGTCTTCTTCTATCGCGAGGAGAAGGTCGTCGAGGGCCCGACGCTCCGGCCGAGGCACAAAGTGCAGGAGCTCGTCCTCGACGACCCGCGAATCGAGGGCGCGATCGCGGAGCGCGCCCGCACGAAGGGCAGGAGCGTCGAATCCGCCCGGCTCGATGCGGAGCGGATCTTCCGCGAGGTCGCGGCGAACATGAACTCGACCTTTCTCGCCGTGCTGAACGCGATCGTGAGCGGGATCTTCCGCCGCATGTTCGCGTCGATCGAAGTGACCGGGCTCGAGAAGGTCGCGGAGTACGCCAAGCGGCATCCGCTCGTCCTCGCACCGAGCCACCGCTCGTACTTCGACTTCCTCATCCTGTCGTGGCTCTTCTACTCGAACCACATCGTTCCGCCTCACATTGCCGCGCGTGAGAACATGGGATTCGGGCCCTTCGGCTTCATCTTCCGCCGGGCCGGAGCCTTCTTCTTGCGGCGCTCGTTCTCCGATCCCCTCTACAAGGAGGTCTTCCGCCGCTACGTCGGCTACCTCGTGAAAGAGGGCTTCACGCAGGAGTTCTTCATCGAGGGAGGCCGTTCGCGGACGGGAAAGACGCTCGCCCCGAGGCTCGGGATGCTCTCGTGGAACGTCGAGGCGTTCCTCGACTGCGCGCGTCGCGATCTCTTCGTCGTCCCGATCGCGATCACCTACGAACGGCTCGTCGAGGAAGGCGCGATGGTCGACGAGCTCGAAGGGGGTGAAAAGCGTGCAGAGAGCACGCTCGGGCTGATCCGCGCCCGGAAGTTCCTGCGGCGCCGGTTCGGAAGCGTCTTCGTGAACTTCGGAGAGCCTCTCTCTCTCGCCGAGGCACTCGGCGCCCGCCGCGAAGCGCTCGCGTCGGGCGAAGGCGGCGAGATCGAAGAGGAGAAGCGTCGCTTCGTCGAAGCACTCGGGCGCCGGATCGTCGAACGGATCAACTGGGCGACGGTCGCGAACGCGACCTCCGTGGCCTCGTGCGCGATCCTCGCGGGGCCCGCGCGAGGAGTCCACCGCGCGGAGCTCACGAGGCGGATGGGACTTCTCCTCGATCTCCTGCGTCTTCAGGACGTGAGTCTCACGCCGGCACTGGTTCGGGACACGGGAGAGTTCCGCGAGGCGATCGCATTCCTCGTGCGGAGCGATCTCTTGCGGGTCCTCCCCGACCCGGCGGGCGAGGTCCTCTACTTCGACGAGTCGCGAAGGCGCGCACTCGATTTCTACCGCAACACCATCCTCCACTATCTCGCGGCCCCGAGCTTCCTCGCGAGGGCATGTCTCGTGGGAGGCAGCCGGGCGCACCTCGGCGAAGAGCTCGCGTTCTGGATCGACCTCTTCTACGAAGAGGGTCGGA
>CAJPFO010000045.1 GCA_905339255.1 Myxococcaceae bacterium | reverse complement strand
TCCGTCTCGAAGAACGCGCGGACGGCTGCACGGAGGCGTCTGCGCGGGCTCGCCGTCCCCTCGCAGAGCAGCGACTCGACGGTGGCGACCGTATCGGCACTCTCGAGCTCATGAAGTCGGAAGAGGAGTGCCGCCTTGTTCGGATAGTACTGGTAGAGCGAGCCGACGCTGATCCCCGCGACCTCGGCGACGCGGTTCGTGTTGAACCGTGCGGGCCCTTCTCGCTCGAGAACGCGAGCCGCAGCCTCGAGGATGAACCCGTCCATCCGCCTCGAACGCGCCTGACGAGGCTCTTTTCGCGGGGTTACGTCGACGGATCGGGCCATCTGGAACGCGAGTACAATACGCGAGCTTTTACTCGTATTCTAGACCGTCGACGTGATCGGAGGTCGATCCCGATGGCGAAGGACGAAGCGGCCCTCCAGGCGCTTCCGGACCGAAAAGTGCGCGAGGTCCTCTCCCGACTGCATCGCGAGGCCGACCGCCAGGCGTTCGGCCTCGTCTGGCGCTTCGTCGATCAGATTCCTCGCCTCGTCACCCGGCGGGGGATCCCCTGGGAGCGCTTCGGCCATCGGCTCGACGACAAGTTCATCTGCCTCGATCGCAGCCAGGGCGTGTTCTGCTACCTGCTCGCACGGGCACTCGGCGCCCGAAGAATCGTCGAGTTCGGTACCTCGTTCGGCGTCTCGACGATCTACCTCGCCCTCGCGGTGCGCGAGAACGGCGGAGGCGAAGTGATCGGGACGGAGATGATCCCGAGCAAGGCCGCTCGAGCGCGCGAGCATCTGCGCGAAGCCGGTCTGCTCGATTTCGTCGAGATCCGCGAGGGGGATGCGAGGGAAACCCTTCGCGGCCTCGACGGACCCGTTGATCTCATGCTCTGCGACGGCTTCCCCCCCGCGATGCTTGCCGTGCTCGATCTCGTCGCGCCGCGAATCCGCAGGGGTGGCGTCGTCGTGGCGGACAACGTCGGCGCCTTCTGGGCGGATCACTCGGAGTTCCTCGGCTGGATCCGCAACCCGGCGAACGGCTTCGAGTCGGCCATGCTCGCCCTGAACGAAGGCACCGAGTTCGCCGTCCGCGTGGCTCGAGGTCGAGTGGCAGCGCTCCGACACCGGAAGGGGCACTCGTCAGGGCACTGCGACTCCGCACGAGAGATCCTTCACCCGTGGCGCGCTCAGCGGACGGCGTACGACGAAGAATTCGTAGGCGTAACAATCGCCATGCCGGCGATGCACCGCCGGCTCTTCGGCGAGCGCGTCGAGAACGGCCAGGGCCTCGGAATCGCCTCGGTACGCTTCCCGCAGTTCTCTGATCCGCTCCTCCATGGGCGCGTAGAAGTCGTCCCACCATGCTTCGTCGGGGAGCGTGAAATGGCCGACCAGCTCGAACCCGGACTCTCCGATCGCCGCGAGATCGTCGCCCACCGATCCCATCGTCGGGTAGTCCACCTCGAAGCCGGCCCTCACCTCGGCGGGCCGATCCTCCTTGCGCCAAACCGCATCGGTGAAAGCGAGGTAGCCGCCGGGACGAAGCAAATCCCAGCAGACACGAAGCGCTCGGTGGAGACCGAGGTTGTAGAGTGCCCCTTCCGACCAGACGAGATCGAAGCTCTCGTGCGGCAGGCGCAGGTCGTCCATGTCGCCTACGAAGGCGCTCACGCGCGCGACGAGCCCGTGCTTCGCGCTCGCGGCCCGCAACCGTTCGATGCTCGGCGCGTGGGCATCGATCGCGGTGATCGAAGCCGACTCCAGGAACCCGGCGAGCTGGAGGGTCTGGCCTCCCACCCCACAGCCGAGATCGAGGACCACGGGCGAGCGCGGGAGATCGCGGCAGAGACCGAGCGCTCGAGCGGAACAGGCGCGACTGCCCGGGCCCTGCCTCGGCAGGCTCTCGTAGACCTCGAAGAAGAGCTTCGTGAAGCGCGGCGCGGATTGGCTCATGCGATCTGCATTCTCCGCCAAGGACGCGCGCCGAGGATACCTCGCGCTTGCAGAGCATCGCCGGCCCATCGAACCTCCCGCAAGGCGGTGCGTCCTGCCGGCAGGCACGACGCACCGCACGCCTCGCGTGAAGCGAGTCTGGAACGATGAGGCCCCGATCCGAAGACGCTACGATCGGGGCCGTACCGCCGACGCCCTCGCGGGTCGATCGCGCGTCATCGAGAAGACGACTGCGTCGTGCGATGCGCCATGAAGCTGGATCCGCTCGAAGAGGACCCCCTCCCTGGAAGCCCCCGCCTTTTCCGCGACCCGCTGACTCCGCTCGTTGCGAACCGCGGCGACGATCTCGAGGCGGACGAGGTCCGTGTGGGAGAAGGCCCATTCCGCGAGGAGCGCGACGGCCCGCGGGGCCACTCCCCGACCTGCCCGGGACGTGCGGACCCAGTAGCCGAGATTTGCGAAACGATGGAGCGCGTGGATCTCGCCGAGACCACAGCCACCGAGGTAGGCCCCGTCGCTCGACTCGATGGCAAAATGGAACTCGGAGCGTGCTTCGAACTTCCGGATCTGGTCGTGAATCCAGTCCTGGGCTTCGGAGATCTCGTAGTTCGGATGGCACCAGGGAAGCCACGGGAAGACCTCGGCCACGGATTCGCGTGCGGCTTCGAAGAGAAGAGGCACGTGCGACTCGTCATAGGGACGCAGTCGGATTCGGGGCACTTCTCCCGCCACTCATTCGGAGAAACACGCGAAGGGCTCCGCCGTTCGCAGCCCGCGGTTTACAGTCTCGACCGGTAGCCCGCGGTGTGTCAAGCACCCGTCGCGTCGATCGTCGGAAAGTGCCTGCGCCAGCGCTCGCGACCGATCCTGTAGAACACGGCTTCTCCGACGCCGACCTCGCCTTCCGGAAGGCGCAACATCCCCAAGCGCTCGAGGACGGCGACGGAGCGCTCGTTCGAAGGATCGGTCGCCGCCTCGATCTCGTCGTCTACCCAATCGAGGGAGACCAGTTCGTCGTCGAGAAGATGGCGCCGCACGAGCGGATCCCGGAAGACGCCGAGGAGGACTTGGGCGTCGCCCTCGGTCCACGGAGACAGCACCAGCCGTTCGCAACGAAGCTCGATGGGCACGAGCTCTCCAGGGACATCGATCCGGTTCGATCCTTTCGCGCGTTCCTCACCCTGGGTCCCCGTAGCCCGAACCTCCGACGGCCTCGAGGGGCGTTGGGCCGGGGTCAGGTGAGATCGAAGCGATCCAGGTTCATCACCTTGTTCCATGCCGCCACGAAGTCCTCCACGAACTTCTCCTTCGCGTCGGCACTTGCATGGACCTCAGCGAGCGCGCGGAGCTGCGAGTTCGAGCCGAAGACGAGATCGACACGGGTCGCAGTCCACTTGACCTTTCCCGTCTTGCGGTCGCGGCCCTCGAACACCTCCGCATGCTTCGAAACCGGCTTCCACTCGGTGCGCGAGCCGAGCAGGTTGACGAAGAAGTCGTTCGAGAGTGTTCCCGGCTTCGTGGTGAGAACTCCGTGGTTCTCGCTTCCGACGTGGGTCCCCAGCATGCGCATTCCACCGATCAGCACCGTCATCTCCGGTGCCGTGAGCGTCAGGAGCTGCGCCCGGTCGACGAGCAATTGCTCGGCGGGCACCGAAAACCTCCCCTTCGAGTAGTTGCGGAATCCGTCGGCGATGGGCTCGAGCACCGAAAAGGACGCGACGTCCGTCTGATCCTGCCGAGCGTCCATCCTTCCGGGTTTGAAGGGCACCTTCACGCTCACGCCGGCTCTCTTCGCGGCCTGCTCGACGCCGACGCAGCCCGCGAGCACGATCAGGTCAGCGAGCGAGACCTTCTTCCCGACCTTCGCCTTCTTGTGGAAGTCGGCCTGGACGCGCTCGAGCGTCCTCAACACCTTGGCGAGCTGCACGGGCTGGTTCACTTCCCAATCTTTCTGGGGAGCGAGTCGGATGCGCGCGCCGTTCGCACCGCCGCGCTTGTCGGAACCCCGGAACGTGGACGCCGAGGCCCACGCCGTGGACACGAGCTGCGACACCGACAGCTTCGAATCGAGAATCGCCCTCTTGAGGTCGGCGATGTCCTTCTCACCGATGAGCCTGTGATCGACTGCAGGGATCGGATCCTGCCAGATGAGTTCCTCGGCCGGCACCTCCGGTCCGAGGTATCGCGCGCGCGGCCCCATGTCGCGGTGGGTGAGCTTGAACCACGCTCGCGCGAAGGCATCGGCGAACGCCTGCGGATCGTCGAGGAAGCGGCGCGAGATCTTCCCGAAGTGTCGGCGCTCACTCCGAAGCGTAGGAATTTGAGCGTTTGGCCGGTCTGATCGCCGTGGTGGAGCGGCTCGGGTAGGGTGGGCGGCAGCCCGGCGGATGCCCGAAACGGCGAAGGCCCGGAGGTGGAAGCCTCCGGGCCTTCGGGTGGTCCACGGGGACGTGGATCAACCCACGATGAG
>CAJPFO010000044.1 GCA_905339255.1 Myxococcaceae bacterium | reverse complement strand
GTGCAGGAGATCGCCCCGCACACCCGGCGCAAGCCCACGGGCCGAAAGCCGCTGCCCGAGAACTTGCCCCGCGTCGAGATCGAGATCCTCCCCGACGAGGTGAAGCGCCTCGGCCTCGACGCCTTCGTGAAGATCGGCGAGGAGGTGAGCGAGGTCGTCGAGCGCCGCCCGGCCTCGCTCGTCGCCGTGCGCATCCGGCGGCCCAAGTTCGTGCGGGCCGATCGGGGGGCGAGCCCGCGCACCGAGGTCCTCACGGCCGAGCCGCCCGAGCTCCCGGTGCGGCGCGGGCTCGCCGGGCCGGGCCTGCTGGCCGACACCATCGTCCGGCGCTGGCAGGACCACCTGCCGCTCCACCGGCTCGAGGCCGTCTATGCCCGCGAGGGCCTCGAGCTGGCCCGCTCGACGCTGTGCGGCTGGCACGAGGAGCTCACGCCCCTGGCGCGCACGGTCGTCGACGCCATGTGGGAGGATGCGCTCACGGCGCCCTACCTGTGCACCGACGCCACGGGCGTCCTGGTGCAGGCCCGGGAGCGCTGCCGGGCGGCACACTTCTGGGTCGTCGTCGCGCCCGAGCGCCACGTGCTCTACCGCTACTCGAGGAAGCACGACAGCGCGGCCGTGGACCGGATGCTCGCGGGCTACGAGGGCTACCTCGTGGCCGATGCCCATGCCGTCTACGACCATCTCTACGCCGGCGGCCGCGTGGTCGAGGTGGGATGCTGGGCGCACTGCCGCAGGTACTTCTTCAAGGCGCTCGGCTCGGAGCCAGAGCGGTCGCGAGAGGCCCTGGCGTACATCCGCGGGCTCTTCGAGATCGAGCGCACGCTCGGCGATGCCGCGCGAACCAAACGCGCGGCCGTGCGCGCGGAGCGCGCGAAGCCTCTCGTCGAGAGGTTCTTCGCGTGGTGCGTGGCGCAGCAGGAGCAGGTGCTCGAGAACACGCCGATCGCGAAGGCCGTCGGCTACGCGATCAACCAGCGCAAGGCCCTCGAGCGCTTCCTCGAAGACGCCCGTCTCCCGCTCCACAACAACGGCAGCGAGCTCCAGCTCCGAAGGCAGGCCATCGGCCGCAAGAACTGGGTCTTCCTCGGCAGCGACGAGGGCGCCGAGGCCAACACCACCTTCGTGTCGCTGCTCGCCAGCTGCCAGATGCACGGCATCGAGCCGTGGGGCTACCTGCGCGATCTGCTCTGCCTGCTGCCCGGCTGGGGCCAGCAGCGCGTGCTCGAGCTCTCGCCCCTGCACTGGAACCAGACGCTCCAGCAGGAGCGCACTCAGCAGCTCCTCGCCGACAACCCCTTCCGCCAGATCTCGCTCGGCCAGCTCGGCTGACATCGCCCGCCAGCCTCGCAGCCCAGCGCCGCGCCGTCAGCTACGCGGTTCGCCGAACGGATACCGTGGAGTGGTTGCAGGAGACGGGGCGCCGCTACCTGCTCGGGACGGCCAAGAGCGAGCTCAAGCGCTTCGCTCACGAGATCGCCGACGCCCGCGACTGGCAGACGGTGCGCGAGGGCGTGGAAGTGAAGCTGTGCCGTGGGCCGGCGGGATCCGAAACGTTTCTCTTGTGCCGCTCGGCCGATCGGCGCGAGAAGGAGCGTGCGATGCATGCGCGCTTTGCGCAGCGCATCGAGCAGCGCCTGGAGAGCCTTGCCGGGCGCCTCGCGAAGGCTCGCCGGCCTCTCGCGCGCGAGCCGATCGAGCGCCAGATCGGGCGCATCCTCGGCCAGAACAGCCGAGCGGCGGGGCGCTACCAGATCCGCCTCGTCGACGATCCGGCGTGCGATTCGAAGCTGCGGCTCGCCTGGTCCGTGCGCGCGGAGTGGGACGAGTGGGCGAGCTACAGCGAGGGCACGTACATCCTGCGCACGAACATCGCGCAATGGACACCGGAGGCGCTCTGGCGGACCTACATCCAGCTGACGGAGGCCGAGGCGGCCTTCCGGATCCACAAGAGCGATCTGTCGATCCGGCCCATCTGGCACCAGAAGGCGGAGCGGGTGCAGGCGCACATCCTGGTCTGCTTCCTCGCCTACGTGCTGTGGAAGACGCTCGAGCAGTGGCAGGTGCGGGCGGGGCTTGGCAACAGCCCGCGCACGATCCTGGAAGACATCGGCCGCATCCAGAGCACGGATGTCGTGCTGCCGCTGGCCGACGACCCGGACCGCGAGCTCCGCATCCGCTGCGTCGTGCGCCCCGATCGCGCCCAGGCCCTCTTGCTCGATCGGCTCGGGCTCACGCTTCCCGATCGACTCCGCGTGCCCTCACGGATCGACGAAATGTAGTGCCGACTCCGGAACCTAAGTCCCTGGAAAGGCACGAATCCGACCCGCCAACTGCGGAAGTTGGGCTAGGCGTCGATCGCCTAGTCGGGATAGCGGACGCGGACCCTTCCCTCACGCGGGACGCCCTGGCAGGTGAGGATCCATCCCTCCGCGAGCTGCGAGCGGTCGAGACAATCGTTCGACTGGAGATCGACCGCGCCTTCGACGAGCTTCGCCATGCAGCAGCCGCAATAGCCTTCCTCGCAGGCGAAGGGCGGCTCGAGGCCGGCTCGCTTCGCCGCAGCGAGGACCGTCTCGCCCGCGAGCCACGGGATCTCGTGCGTCTTGCCGCCGAGAACGATCTCGATTCTCGATTCGCCCGCTCCGGGTGTCGTGCTGCGCACCTCGACCTCGGGCTTCTTCGCCCCGGCGGGCGAGCCGAAGCGCTCGATGAAGACGTGCTCGCGGGAAACTCCACTCGCCAGGAGGGTCCGCTCGACGACGTCCATGAACCCGGCCGGGCCGCAGACGTAGAAGTCGGCGTCGAGGTCTGCGCCCACGTGCTCGCGAACCGCTGCCTCGTCGGCAAAGCCGTGCACCACGTCGTAACGATGGACGACCGAGAGCCTTTCCGGATATCGCTCCTCGAGGTTCCGGAGCTCGTCGCGGAAGATCACCGACTCCTCGTCGCGGTTCGCGTAGAGGAGGCGGACCTTGCGATCGGTCGTGGCGAGCGCCGTCTTGAGGATCGAGATGCACGGCGTGATGCCGCTTCCCCCGCCGAAGAGCACGACGGCGCGGTCGCGGTTTCGGAGAGTGAACAGGCCCGCCGGCCGCATCACTTCGACGTAGTGGCCGGCGGCGAGCGCCTCGTGGATCCAGTTCGAGACCCGCCCGTCGGCGATCCGCTTGATCGTGACCTTGTGCTCGCTCTCGCTCGCGGGACAGCTCGCGAGCGAATAGCAGCGGACGAGCTTCTCGCCGGCGACCTCGAAACGGAAGGTCAGGAACTGGCCCGCCCGGTACGCGAAGAGGTCGCGGAGCGGGTCCGGAATCTCGAGGACGATCGAGCGGGCATCGCGGGTCTCGTCGATCACCCGCGCCACCCGGAGCGAGTGGTAGGGCCCCGAAAGGTCGACACCCGCGATCTCGCCGAGCGCCTGCTCCTCCTTCGATTCCGACACGTCGGGAAACCTCCACGGCTCGGGGGGTACCGATAACATCCGGCGGACTCCCGGCAAAGGGAGGGCAGCCGGCGCTCGCGGCACCCCCTCGGAGACGAGCGGCCACCGTGTGTTAGCCTGCCCCCGTGCAAGCGGTCGCCCCCCGATCCGATCCGCAGGCCCTTGCGGTGCACGGCTCGAATCGCCCGATTCCCCTCCCCTTCGTGGCGGCATGAGCGCCGGATCGGAGCCGGACGCCGAGCGGGAATCGCTTCGCCGCCTCGGCGCGGGGGGGGCCTCGGACCGGTTGCATTTCCGGCTCGTCGTCGGCCTGCTCGTCCGCTGCCTGCGCCTCGTCGGACCCGTGAAGGCGCACGTGCTCCGGCTCGTGGTGGGCTTCGCGGCGATCGCGATCGTGCTCGCGCCGATCGGGTTCCTGCTCTTCGATCTGTTCTGGACGCGCGTCCTGCAGGGTCAGCCGCTCACCTCGATCGAGGCCACGCTGCTCTCGTTCGATCCCGCTCGGACCGTCCACGTCGCGGCCCTCGACGAGGCGCTTCGTCGTAGCGTCGCCGTACGGACGATCGTTCTCGGCGTCGCGGTCGGGGTCGTCTCGATGCCGATCTTCCTCGGCCTCTGGTACTACCAGGTCTGGATCCTGCAACGCATCAACCAGGTCTTGAGGGTCGAGCTCGTCCAGCGCCTCACCTCGCTCTCGCTCCGCTTCCACGCCGAGAGCCGGGTCGGCGACGCCATCTACCGGCTCTACCAGGACAGCGCAATGGTGACCCAGCTGATCGACGTCCTGTTCCTGACGCCGCTCGGCGCGGCGGCCCGCTTCCTCTTCTCGATCGGCCTCGTCTTCTGTTTCGATCCGAAGCTCGCGGCGATCCTCGCCGCCGTCTGGCCGCCGACGCTCGCGATCGGATTCCTGGTTTCGCGGACGCTCCGGGTCCGCTTCCGCGCCGCGCGCGAGTCGAACAGCCATCTCACATCGACGATCCAGGAGACCCTCGCCGGGATCCGGGTCTTGAAGGCCTACGGCGCCGAGGGCCGCGCGCAGCAACGCTTCGAAGAGAGGTCGGAGCAGGCCTTCGCTCGCGCCTTCGAGGCCCGGAGCCTGCTCGCTCGGTTCGGAATGCAGATCTTCTGGATCGTCGGAGTGGCCCTGCTCGCCGCAACGGCGCTCGCTGCGCTCGAAACGCGCACGGGCGCTCCTCTTTTCGCCGAGCGCCTTCTCGCCGCGTTCGGCTTCACGGCCTGGAATCTCGGCCTGTTCAACAACCTGAAGCTCCATTTCGGCGGTGGAACGGATCAGGTGCGCCGTCTCTTCTCGACCTGGGGACGGGTCCAGGACGTCGCAATCGGGCTCGACCGTGTCTTCGAGCTCCTCGACACGACGCCCGACGTGCAGGATGCCGCCGATGCCCGGCCACTCGAGTCGGTCCACCGATCGATCGCGTACCGCGACGTCTCGTTCCGCTACCGGCCGGACCGGCTCGTTCTCGACGGCGTGAGCCTCGAGGCGCGCGTCGGAACGATCACGGCGATCGTCGGCCCCACCGGGTCGGGAAAGAGCACGCTCATGGCGCTGCTGCTCCGCCTCTTCGATCCCGAGCGGGGCCGGATCGAGATCGACGGCCACGACATCCGCGACTTCACGCTCGAGAGCCTGCGCTCGAAGATCTCGATCGCGCTGCAGGAGAACCTGCTCTTCGGGACGACCGTTCGCGAGAACGTGCGCTATGCGGTTCCGCAGGCATCGAACGCTGCCGTCGAAGCCGCCGCGCGCGTCGCCTGCGCGCACGAGTTCATCGAGCGCCTCCCCGAGGGCTACGACACGCTCCTCGGCGAACGCGGCACGAAGCTCTCGACCGGGCAGCGGCAGAGGCTCTCGATCGCTCGCGCACTCGTGAAGGACACGCCGATCCTGATCCTCGACGAACCGACCGCGTCGCTCGACGCCGATACCGAGATGCGCGTGCTCGCGAACCTCGCCGAGTGGGGCCGGGGACGCGCGATCTTCTTGATCACGCATCGGCTCTCGACCATCCGGCGCGCCGACCACATCGTCTACGTCGCCGAGGGACGGATCGTCGAAGGCGGATCGCACGAGGAGCTCGTGGCACGCGAGGGCAGCGCGTACCGGAGACTCGTCGAGGTCGAGACGGCGCAGGTCGCCGCCGGGGGCCTTCGATGAGGAAGGATTTCGAGGAGCGCGAGCGGATCTCGGGCTTCGAGACGGCGGCGCTGCTGCGCCGCGCGATCCGCTACGTCCGCCCACTGCGCGGCCGCTTCGCGGTCAAGCTCGCACTCCTGTGCGTGAGCCTCCTGCCCTTCCTGCTCCTTCCTTGGCCGGTCAAGATCGTGATCGACCACGTGATCGAAGCGGCGCCGATCGGCCAGACGGTGACGCCCTATCCCTTCTTCGTGAAGCCCTTCTTGGAACCCCTCGCCGGCGCGTCCCCCGAGATGGTGCTGCTCGCAACGATCGCCGCGCAGGCCGTCCTGCTCCTCCTGATCGGGGCGATCGGCGCTGCCGCCAACGAGAACGATCGCATCGACGGCTACCTCGCGGGAGGACAGGACGTCGCGACGCGCACCGAGAACCAGGCGAATGCGGGCTTCAGCCTCGCGGGCGGGCTGCTCGGCTACTTCGATTTCCGCTGGACCATCCGACTCACGCAGGATCTGAACCATCACTACCGATCGCGCCTCTTCGAGCGGATCCATGCGCTTCCGATGACTGCTTTCGACGACGAGCGGATCGGCGACGCCGTGTTCCGGGTGATGTACGACACTCCGTCGATCACCGAGACCTGCTACAGGCTGCTGCTCACGCCGATCGCCGCCCCGCTCAACATCGTGCTCGTCTCGGCGACGATCGCGATCGTCTACGGCGACCATCCGCTGCTCGCCTTCGCAGGGCTCGCCTTCATCCCGCTCGTCTTCCTCGCGACGCTCCCGTTCACGGGGCTCGCCCGGCGGAGCGCCGACCGGGCTCGCAAGGCGGGAGCGACCACGACGTCGACCGCCGAGGAGAGCCTCACGAACATCCTGGCCGTACAGAGTCTCGGCGCCGAGGCACGCGAGCAGCGCCGCTTCGACGACGACAGTTGGGAAGGTTTCTCGAGCTTCCGCGGACTCCTCCGGGTCGGCATCCTCGCAACCCTCGCCGGGGCGATCCCGGGGGTCGTCCTCGGCGGCTTCGTCTTCTACTACGTGACGGCGCTCGTGATCGGCGGTGAGCTCTCTCCCGGCGACTTCGCCGTCCTCTTCACGTACTTCCTGCTGATCGTAGGCGCCTGCGTCGACCTCGGTGCGCTCTGGATGCGGCTGCAGGAGCAGGCGATGGGGCTCCACCGAGTCTTCTTCTTGATGGACCTTCCGGGCGAGCGTGATCATCCGGGATCGAGGACGCTCGAAACGGTTCGGGAAGGGCTCCGGCTCGAGGACGTCTCGCTCCGTTACCCCGACGGAACCGAAGCGCTCCACGGGGTCTCGCTCGAGGCGCGCGTCGGAGCGATCACGGCGCTCGTGGGACCGGCCGGAGCCGGGAAGACGAGCCTCGCCTACCTCATTCCGCGCTTCCTCTCTGCCTCGTCGGGGCACGTTCGCCTCGACGGGATCGATGTCGAGGAACTCTCGCTCGACTCGCTCCGCGAGAAGATCTCCTTCGTGTTCCAGGAGACCGTCCTCTTCGACGACAGCGTCGAGGAGAACATCCGCCTCGGATGTCCGGGAGCGAGCGAGGCCGATGTCCGCCGTGCGGCGACGATCGCCGGAGCCGACGAGTTCATCCGGCGACTCCCGAAGGGCTACCAGACCCGACTCGGCCGCAGCGGAGGAAAGCTCTCGGTCGGACAGAAGCAGCGGCTCTCGATCGCCCGCGCGCTCGTCCGGGATGCGCCGGTGCTGATCCTCGACGAGCCGACCTCGGCGCTCGACCCCGACACCGAGCAGCGGCTCGTCGCAGCGCTTCGCGAAGCGAGCCGAAGCCGCCTCGTGCTCGTGATCGCCCATCGGCTCTCGACGGTCCGTGCGGCCGACGAGATCGTCTTCCTCCGCGAGGGTCGGATCCTCGAGCGCGGAAGCCACGCGGAGTTGATGGCGCGACCCACCGGCGCATACCGTCGTTTCGTCGACCTGCAGAGCCGGGGAACCGCCTCCTAGCGAGCCTCGAAGCGACCCCTCAGCCGATGCTCGCGACCGCGGCGCCGAGCGACTCCTCGAGCACGTCGACGATGCGATCGATCTCCGGCTTCGAGATCGTGAAGGGCGGACCGACGCAGACCACGTCGGGACCCGGTCGGGTCCCGCCCGGATAGAAGAAGACGCCTCGCCCGAGCCCGGCGAGGACCGTTCGCGTGGCGACGTGATGCGCCTCGGCGAAGGGTTCGAGCGTATCGCGATCGCGAACGATCTCGATCGCCTGCAGGAGACCTCGGCCCCGGACCTCGGCGACGTTCGGATGGTCGCGAAGGCGGGCGAGCCTCTCGTGGAGGTATCCGCCCATCTCGGCGGCGCGCGCGACGAGCGACTCGCGCTCCATGATCTCGAGCACCTTGTCCGCGATCGCGCACGATGCCGGATGCGCCGAGTACGTGTAGAACATCACCTCCTCGCCGCGTTCGGCGATCGGCGCAACCACTTCATCGCTCGCGTAGACACCGCTGATCGGCGCGTACCCCGCTGCGAGGCCCTTGCCGCCGACGAGAAGATCGGGAACGACCCCGAAATGATCGACCGCGAACTCGCGGCCGGTTCGTCCGAAGCCCGTCATCACCTCGTCGGCGACGAGCAGCACGCCGTGACGCTTGGTGATCTCGCGGAGCCTCGGCCAATAGCCGTCCGGGGGAACGAGCGCGCCGGCCGTCGAGCCGACGATCGGCTCGGCGATCACCGCGGCCACGGTTTCGGGCCCTTCGCGAAGCAGGATCTCCTCGATCGCGTCGGCACAAGCGAGCGTGCAGCCGCCTGCACCACGGCAGTGCTCGCAGCGAAGCGGATCGCAGGCTGGCGCCTTCGGATGCTCGATGAGCAGCGGCTCGAGGCCGCGCCTTCTCGCGCGATGGCCTCCGACGGCGAGTGTCGCGAGCGTCGCGCCATGGTACGAGAGTTCGCGGCCGATGATCTTCCAGCGCTCCGGGCGGCCGGCACAGACGTGGTGCTGGCGCGCAATGCGGAGCGCGAGGTCGACGGCCTCCGAACCTCCGCTCGCAAAGACCGCGCGAGCGAGCGGCTTCGGAAGCCAGTGCCGACGCAGCCGCTCGACGAGCGCGACGCGTTGCGGCGTTGCGAACGGGGGAACCACGAAGGTCGTTTCCGCGAGCGCCCGCGCCGCGACCGCGGCGACCTCCTCGCGGCCGTGGCCGATGCTCGCGACGATCGCTCCGCCCGCGGCGTCGAGGATCCGCCGGCCGTCCTCGGTGACGAGCCAGACGCCCTCGCTGCGGACCACCGTGAGCGGCGCCGGGCCGCCCCGGGAGACGAAGGGATAGACCGCCGACCGATCGTCCATCGAGGCTCTCTCCTATACGATCGCGAGCGGGCCCGCATGCCCGCGGACGGCCGCGATCGCCACCGCGGCTCCGAAGTCCGCAGCGCGGACCACGAGCGAGGTGTCGATCGCCTCGGGGACGTCTTCGGGCAGATGGTAGTTCCGGGGCACGCCGTTTTCCTCGAGCGAGATGAGCGAGAGCGTCGCGAGCCCCCGCGCTGCCGGCACGTGTCCATCGGTGCCGGCGAGTAGATCCGTGGCGGTGACCTCGCCGAACGCCCCCGAGGCCGCCACGCGACGTGCGAGCTCGGTCATGAGCGGCGGGTAGCCGCTCTTGGCGAGGGTTCCTTCGCTCCGGATCCAATGCAGGCGCCCACCGCCCACGCATTCGAAGTTCACGAAATGATTCTCCTCCCCCGAGTACTCGGGGTGGCGCTCGAGGAGCGCGTGCATTCCGCAGCAGCCGACTTCCTCGGCCCCCGTTCCCACCGCGACGAGCTCGACGTCGGGGGGAAGCTGCGCGAGGAGCTGCTCGGCACAGGTGAGCATCGCGGCGACTGCAGAGGCATTGTCGTTGGCTCCGGGTGAGCAGCGCGCGAAGCCCCATTGGCAGCCGAGCAGCG
>CAJPFO010000043.1 GCA_905339255.1 Myxococcaceae bacterium | reverse complement strand
GCGCCGCGCCATGCCGCGGAGTTGGTACTCGCGCAGCACCATCAGCGCTTCGATGGTCTTTCCGAGACCGACCTCATCGGCGAGGAGCGCGCGCCCCCGCAGCACGCGGAGGACACGTCGCACCGTCTCGAGCTGGTGCGGGAGCGACTCCACGCCCCGGAGGCTCGAGATCCCGAGCAGATCCTGGAACGTCGCGGCCTGCGCCAAGAGCCGGCCGCGCAGCGCGAGCGAGACGGCGTCCAGACCGTCGGCTGCAGCCACCACGCGCGGGTGCCAATCCTCGAGCGCGAGTTCCACCGGAAGGATCTCGACCGGGGCGGGCCGCGGCGGCGCGGGGAGCACGTCCTGCGGCGCCGCGGGCGGGGGTACCGCTTCGTCGCGGGGAGGTGTCTGGGCCCCGGGAGAACGCCGCCGCTCGGGAGCGACCCGGGGTGGCTGCTGCGGCGGCTCGGTGCGTCGCTGCGGAGAGCGCGGCCTGCGGGGGTCGATCGGCGGACGTCTTGGCCTTCGCCCCGCGCGGTCGATCCTCGTCTGTGCCAACGCATCGGCTTGCTCGAGATGAGCCTCGAAGACGTCCTGTGAGGCCGGCCGGAGAAAGGGGCCTTCGACCTCGAACTCCGGTAGTCGACGCGCGAGCGCCGTGATGCGTCCGGCGAGTACCGCGAGCGATGCCGGCTGATCCACTCCGGCATCCTGGAGCACGCCCGCGATGCGGAACGCATGGACGCTCTTCGGCAGGTGGCCGCCCGCGTCCGCGTAGGCCATCACGAGAGCCGTGGCCTCTCCCCAGATCCCGAGCAGGTCTTCGAGCTGCATCCCGGCCGGAGTGTACAGGCCTTCCTTCCGACGGTGCCCGCACCGTCGGACGAACGCGGAGCGTACCTACGACAGGGCCTTCGCGGCTGCCTGCGCGAACTCCGTCGCCATCCGCTGCACCTCGCGACACGACGCCAGCGCGTGTCCCGCGATGCGACCCGCAGGCGTTACGGCCCCTCGCCGAACCTCTCGGAGAGAGCGGCGGCGACGCGTCGCTCGACCTCGGCCTCGCTCGCATCGGCGTCGATCCGCATCAGGTACGGCCGCTCGAGCCTCGCGAAGATCTCGGCCACACGCTCGAGCCGGTCGAGCCGCTCGAATGCGGTCTCGACGCCTCCGCGCGCATGGACGCGCTCGAGGCAGCGAGCCGGTGCGAGGTCGAAGAGCAGCGCGAGCGCGGGAAGCGGGAACTCGGCCTCGCTCTCGGCGAGGATCTGCTCGGCAGCGAGGCCACGCGCGCCCTGGTAGGCGGCCGTCGAGAGGAAGTAGCGGTCGCAAAGGATCCAGCAGCGGTCTCGCAAGGCGGGCTCGATCACGCTCGCCACGTGCTCGCGACGGTCTGCGACGAAGAGCGCGAGCTCCTGCGCGGGAGGAGCGCGACGGCCTTCGGCGGCGAGCTGGCGGATGCGGCGCCCGTGCGGACCCTGCGTCGGCTCGCGGGTCTCGACGACGCGCTCGCCGCGCTCGCGAAGCCGGACGGCGAGCCGGGCGAGCTGCGTGCTCTTGCCGCTTCCGTCGAGGCCTTCGAAGACGATCAGCCGACCGGGGTTCACGGCGGGCCGCCCGCTCGTGGTTCACGGCGCAGCGCTCGAGGCTCGCAGGAGCTCGCACAACGCTGCGAGATCACGCAGATGTGGACGCGCGACGCCGCTGGCACGCGCCTTGAAATCCCCTGCCGCGTCGCCCTCGGGCGACTCCCGACGACGCCCCTCATACGGGACCGGGGGCAATCGGGATCCGGGGCGCCGGGCGCGGACATGGTTTCGGTGCGGGTGAGAAAACGGGGTGAGGCCCGCACCGAGTCCGCGCCCGGCGTCTCTCTCGGACGAGAGGTCGGGCGGAGCCGAGGCTCCGCCCTCGCATCAGATCCGGCCGATCAGGAGGAACGCCGTCACGAAGCCGACCAGCGCGATCGACTCGATCAGCGCCATTCCGAGAATGAACGGCGTGTTCATGGCACCCGCAGCGCCCGGGTTGCGGGCGATGCCGGCCGTCGTGTTGCTGGCCGTCAGCCCCTGGCCGAGACCACAGCCGAGCGCCGCCAGCCCGAACGCGATGCCGGCACCGAGCGCCGGGCCCCAGTTCGAGGCGTGGCCCGCATCCTGCGCCGATGCCGCGAGGGGCAGCACGCTGGCGAGGACGGTGAAGAAGAAGAGCTTTCCGAACTTCGACATGACTTTCCTTTCTTGAGGAAACACTCGAACGAAGACCGGCCTAGTGGTGGTCCTCGATCGCAAGCCCGATGTAGATCATCGAGAGCAACGAGAAGACGAACGCCTGGATGAACGAGATCACGAGCCCGAGGCCCATGAACACCGCAGGAACGAGGAAGGGCACGAGTCCGTACCAGATCGCGACCACGGTGTGATCTGCGAACATGTTCGCAAGAAGTCGGATCGACAGTGTCGCGATCCGCGCGGCGTCGAGGATGAGCTCGATCGGGAAGAGCAACGGCGCCATCGCCGGAATCTTCATGCCGGCGATCTCGAACTTCGGTCCCATGAAATGGTCGAAGTAATGCCAGCCTTTGCGCTTGATCCCGGCGTACCAGTAGACGCAGAAGACGATGATCGCCCAGGCGAGGCCCGTGTTGATGTCCGAGCTCGCACCCCCCACACCCGGAATGAGTCCGAGCAGGTTCGAGATCAGGATGAAGAAGAAGACGCTCCCGACGAGCGGGAAGAACTGGCGGTACTCGTGGCCGATGGTCTGCTTGCCGAGGTTCGCGAGGCCCTCGATCACGACCTCGATCATGTTGCGGAGCGTGACGCCCTCGTCGGGGAGGAGCCCTGCATCCGGCGAGGCCAGTTGGCGGCGCACCAGGACGCTCATGAGCACGAGGATGCCGATCGCCAGGAAGGCGGCCTGCAGCACCCAGGAGACGTGGAGTGTCTCGTAGAGGGGTGAGTAGAGGTTCAAGCCTCGTCCTCCTCGCCCGGCTCGACCTCGCCGGCGCGCCAGACACTCCAGGTATCCCAGCTCGGATCCTCCGGCGCGAGCGCCGGTGCGTCCGGATCGAGCGGCGGGCGAATCCACCAGGCGCCGAGGAGCGCCGCGGGAACGATCGTCGAGACCCCGACGAGAAGCCCGATCGGATGCGCACCGGCCACGAGCGCAACGCCCATGGCGCCGAGCAGCATGGTCAAGCGGATCGCGAAAAGGAGCGCCCAGGCGCTCCCGCCCGAGAGCTCTCCCGAGAAAAGCCTCGCGGTGGCCAGGCGCAGCGCGCGGAAGTTCACGGCCTCGAGCGCAATCCCGAGCACGAGGCTCGAAGTGAAGACCGGCGACGCGAACGCCGCCGAAACGGCGATCGCGCCGGCCGAGATGCCGAAGTTGACCCTCTCCATGGGGTGCAGGGCAAACCCGCGAATCACTGGGACTCCGGTGGCCGGCCCCCGTCGCTGCCGTCCATGAGACTGCGCAAGCGCCAGAGCCGGACGAAGAAGGCTGCAAAACCGAGAACGATCCCGATCAGCAGGAAGGTGGGGGAGGTGCCGAGCTTGCCATCGACCCACCAGCCGAGAAGGGTAGGCAGGACGACTGCGAAGACCGCCTCGACGGCTCCCTGATATGCCGCGGCCATGCGCCGCTTCGCGGAGTCCTCCTGAGGGCCCCGCCCGTTTTCGCCTCCCGCCTCTCGTCGGTTCGGATCGTCCAGGGGTTCGCGCCTCCGCGCGCCACCCCGCGGGAGCCGGCCGGGGCCGGGCCTCCCGAAAGGCGCGCGGAAACTAGCGGACGGGGGCGGGCCGCTCAACGGAGGCGCGGGTCTCCGCGAGGGCGCACCGGCGCGATCGATGCGGGTCGGGGTAGGATCGCCATCCCCGCCGCCCGGCGGCATGGGCGCGTGCCCGGAGGTGCCCTGGTCGATGCGCCGTCTCGTCGGACGCCGCTTCGCGCTGGCGATCGTCGTGCTCATCGCTCCCGTGCTCGTCGCGGCCGGGACGGTGGTGGCGATCCTGTGGCCGACGGCTCGCGAGGATCCACCGACGCCCGAGCCCGGCCGCCATCGGGTCGAGGTGATCGAGACGCGGCCGATCGCTCCCGGCCCGGGCTTGCCCCCGGGTCTCGTGCTCGGCGCCGCGAACAACAACCTCGACGTCGTCCGACACGGGGACCACGTCTATCTCGCGCTCCGCACCGCGCCGCATCATTTCGCGAGCCGCGAGACCCGGATCCTGGTTCTCCGCAGCCGCGACGAAGAGGTCTGGGAGCTCGACCACACCTTCGCGCTCGGCCACGACCTCCGCGAGCCTCGACTGCTTTCGCACGCAGGGCGGCTCGTGCTCTTCGTGTCGAAGCTCGGCAGCGACCCCTTCGACTTCGAGCCCCAGGGAATGGTGCGTTCGGAGCGCGGCGCGTCGGGCTGGTCTCCGCTCGAGCGCTTCGGGCCGGAGCGGGCGATCGGCTGGCGCGCCCGGATCGCGAACGGTGCCGGCGCGCTGCTCACCTACCAGGGCGGAGGATCGATCTACTCGGCGGTGCCCGACCTGCGCGTCGATCTCTGGCGCAGCGACGACGCGAGCTCGTGGTCGCTCTGGGACGAGCAACACGGCCCTGTGTATCGCGGCGGGGGCAGCGAGGCGGATTTCGACCGGGCCGACGGCGACTGGTTCGGCACGATCCGCGTCGAATCGGGCGACGCACAGGGATGGGGCTCACGCGTCTGTCGCGCTCCGGCGGCTCGTCCGGCGAGCTGGCACTGCGTCGCCGACCCCCGCAAGTACGATTCCCCTTACGTCTTCGCGCACGACGGCGAGGTCTACCTGGTGGGCCGGCGAAACCTGCGTGGCGATGGCCGCTTCGATCGCGGGGCCGGGCCGGAAGCGGGGCCGCTGCGTACGGCCCGCACCCTCTGGAACCATCTCGCCTACAGCCTCGCTCGCAAGCGCTGCTCGCTCTGGCGCTTCGTGGCCGATGGCAAAGATGGCGTACGCGTCGCCTGGGTGCTCGACCTCCCGTCGCGAGGCGACACCTGCTTCCCCGCCATGCTCCCCGGCGAGACGCCCGACACCTGGATCGTCTACGACTACTCGAGCCCGCTCGAAGGTCCCGACCCGCGCTGGATCCAAGGCCAGCTCGGCCCGACGATCATCCACCGCCACACGCTGCGCTTCGAGAGGTAGGTCACGTCCGGGATCCGTCGGATCCGGAACCGATCGGCCGAGCACCGTGTCGAATCGAAGGGCGCGGCGCGTGCCGGCGGTCGCGAGGCCGGCACGCGGTCGGCGCCTCGATTGGCCCCTCGAGATGGGACCGGATTGGCATTCCTGATTCCGCATTGGACCCTGTACAGTCGCCCCCGTGCTCGACGTTGCCTTCCGCGCCGATCGTGAAAGCACGGCGCCGGTCTACCGGCAGCTCGCCGAACACCTGCTCGCGCTGATCGACGTCGGGAGGCTTCGTGCCGGCGAGCGCATCCCACCGTCTCGCGAGCTCGCGGCGGCGCTCGGCCTCTCGCGCAACACCGTGAGCCGGGCGCTCGACGACCTCACGGCCGCAGGCCTGCTCGACGCACACGTCGGGCGCGGCACGTTCGTGACCCCGCGAGCGCAGGGGCTGCGGAGCGCCGCCCACGGCAACGCTCCCGCAGCGCCGGCCAGACCCTTCGCGTGGCAGGCGCTCTTCTCTGCGCGCGTTCGCTCGCTGCGTGCGCCGCGCGACCCGGCAGAGCGCATCGAGGCGGCCGTCCGGTTCGATTTTCGCGCGGGGCACGTCGACGCCGGGGCGCTTCCGATCGCAGACCTGCAGCGCGCATGGCAGCGCGCGCTCGGCCGGCTCCGCGAGTGCGCGAATGATTTCGATCCGATGGGCCACCCAGCGCTGCGCGCTGCCGTCGCCCGTGCGCTCGGCGGCCGTGGCATCGCGTGCCGCTCCGACGACGTGCTCATCACCGCGGGTGCGCAGCAGGCGCTCGACCTGATCGCCCGCGCGCTCGTCGATCCCGGGGACGCAGTCGCCCTCGAGCAACCGGGATGGTTCGGCGCCGCACTCGCCTTTCGCGCCTGCGGCGCGGATCTCCTCGGAGTCGGGGTCGACCATGAGGGCCTGCGCGTCGCCGAGCTCGAACGCATGCTACGAAGACGGAGGCCCAAGCTCGTCTACACGACGCCGGCCGTTCAGCTTCCGACCGGCGTCGCGCTCTCGGACGCGCGTCGCGAGGCACTGCTCGCGCTCGCGGACCACGAACAGATCCCCATCGTCGAGGACGATTTCGACGCCGAGCTCCGCTTGGCGGCTCCGAGCCGTCCCGCGCTCAAGACGCGCGATCGCAGCGACCAGGTGATCTACGTCGGCACCTTCTCGAAGGCGCTCTATCCAGGGCTTCGGCTCGCTTACGTGGTCGCTGCGCGTTCGCTCCTCGCGCGGCTCGCCCTGCTGCGCGCCGTCGCGACCATGCAGGCGCCGCTCGTCGAACAGATGGCCGTTGCCGATCTCGTCGAGCGCGGTGTTCTCGAACGGCACGTCCGCCGCACCCGACGCCGGAACGCCGAGCGCCTCGCGGCGCTCGTGGAAGCCGTGGCGACGGAGCTTCCCGACGCGCGGCTTCGCCCACCTGCCGGCGGAAGCTCAGCGTGGCTCGAGCTACCCGCAGGCATCGACGCTCCGGCACTCGCCGCGGATGCCGCGCGGCGGGGCATCGCGTGCACGCCGGGGTCGCTCTTCTTCACCGACGCAGACGGGCCACCGGCCCTCGTCGTCTCGTTCACCGTCCTCGAGCCGTCCGCGATCCGCGCGGGCGTCGCCGCGCTCGCCAGCCTCGTCCGAGCCCGGCGCCGCTCGCGCAGTTCGCGCGGTTCACGCAGTTCGAGAAGGAGCCGCACATGAGCCGTGAAGACGCCCTCCCGCCGCCTGCCGCAACGCCTGCGCCTCGCGACGGCTGGGCCGTCGCACTCGGAGCGCTCGCGCTCCTGAACGCGGCCAATGCCGTGTGGATGCTCGCCGCGCCCGAGCACTGGTACCACGAGCTTCCGGCGAACGTTCCGGCGGCAGGTCCGTTCAACGCGCACTTCGTCCGCGATATCGGCTGCGCCTTCCTCGTGGTCGCCGCGGCCTACGGGTGGGCCGCGCTGCGCCCTGCGCACCGCGTTCCGCTCGTGTCGCTCGCGGCGCTCTTTCTCGTGGCGCACGCCGCCCTCCACGTGATCGACTCGGCCCGCGGGTATCTGCCTGCCGGCCACTGGCACGACGACCTCGCGCTCGTCTACCTGCCGGCCGTCCTTTCGCTCGTCATCACGGCGGCGCTCTGGCGCCGTCGCGACGCGCGCGCCTAGCCTCGGCTGCGAGGCCGGGAGCACGGAGGACTCCATGCGACTCGAACCGATCGACACGCCGCCGACCCTGCTGGCCCGCATCGTGAGCGCGCTCCTGCGCCGCCAACTCGGCAAGGTGATCACCCCGGCGCGCGTGCTCTACAACCGCGTCCCGGCGCTCTACGGAGCCGGTTGGAAGCTCGTGAAGGCGCAGCGCGAGGGGCTCCTGCTCGCCCCCGAGCTGCGGCTCCTCGTCCAGTCGTGGGTCGCGATGGTCAACCACTGCAGCTTCTGCGTCGACATCGCACGCGCTTCTGCAATCTACGACGGCGTCTTGCTCGAGCGGCTCGATGCACTTCCCGAATGGCGAACGAGTCCGCTCTTCGGTCCGCCCGAGCGCGCCGCGCTCGCCTACGCCGAGGAGGCCACGCGGAACAAGCGGGTGAGCGACGAGACCTTTGCGGCGCTTCGCGAGCACTTCGACGATCGCGCGATCGTGGAGATCACGTTTCTGACGGCGCTCGAGAACTACTACAACCTCCTGAACCTTCCGCTCGGCATCGAGGAGGATGGGCTCTGCGCGATCGCGCGAGGGCGGCTCCGCTCCGCCTGAGAGCGAGGATCCCCTGCGAGTGGCCGCTCGCCGGAGCATTCCGAGAGTGCTCGCGAGCAAGACGCGCACGAGCGGCGCTCAGCCGACCCGAGCCACCTGCTTCATGGCGGCGTCGGCGGCCTCGAGCGTGAAGGCCACGTCCTTCGCCCTGTGTGCGAGCGAGACGAAGCCGGCCTCGTAGGCGGAGGGCGCCAGGTAGACGCCGCGGGCGAGCATCTCGGCGAAGAAGCGCCGGAAGCGCTCGGCGTGGCTCTGCTTCGCGTCCTCGAAGTCCTGGACCGGACCCGGGTGGAAGAAGAAGCCGAACATGCCGCCAACCGCCGCCGTCGTGAGCTCGACTCCGCGGCGCGCTGCGATCTCTGCGAGGCCATCGGCGACGGCCTTCGAGACGCGACCGAGCTGCTCATAGACGCCGGGCTCGCGAAGCCGCGCGAGGGTGGCGAGGCCTGCCGCCATGGCGACGGGGTTTCCCGAGAGCGTTCCGGCCTGGTAGACGTCGCCCGCCGGCGCCACGCGCGCCATCAGATCCCGGCGCCCTCCGTAGGCGGCAGCGGGAAAACCACCGCCGACGATCTTTCCGAGGCAGGAGAGATCGGGCTTCACTCCGTAGAGCGCCTGTGCGCCGCCGCGTGCGACCCGGAAACCGGTCATCACCTCGTCGAAGAGGAGCAGTGCGCCGCTCCGGTCGCAGAGCGCGCGGAGGCCCTCGAGAAAGCCCGGCACGGGAGGCACGCACCCCATGTTGCCGGCCACCGGCTCGACGAGGATCGCTGCGATCTCGTCGCCGAAGCGCCGAACCGCCGCCTCGGTCGCTCCAAGGTCGTTGTACGGCACCTGCACCGTGAGCTCGGTCATCGCCTTCGGGACTCCCGGGGAGCCGGGGATGCCGAGCGTTGCAACGCCGCTTCCGGCACCGACCAGGAGCGAGTCGACGTGGCCGTGGTAGCAACCGTCGAACTTCAAGACACGCTCTCGCCCCGTGACCGCGCGCGCGAGGCGAAGCGCGCTCATGGTGGCCTCGGTTCCCGAGCTCACCATGCGCACCATCTCGACGGCGGGCATCGCACGCGCGATCGCCTCGGCCATCTCGACCTCGATCTCGGTCGGCGCGCCGAAGCTCGTTCCGTTCGCCATCGCGGCGCGGGCGGCACGAAGCACCGAACGATCCGCATGGCCGAGAACGAGCGGCCCCCACGAGCCCACGTAGTCGACGTACTCGTTGCCATCGGCGTCGAAGACGCGGCAACCGCGACCGCGGACCAGGAAAGGCGGCGTCCCTCCGACGGCGCGGAAGGCTCGGACGGGACTGTTCACGCCACCCGGGATCCGCTTGCACGCCCTCGCGAGGAGCTGCCGAGAGCGGGTCGTCCTCAAGTCTCGCTCCGCTCTCCGCTCGCGTCGTCGTGTTCGGCGATCCGCGCGACGGCCACGAGCCTCTCCTCGGGATCGAGATTCATGAGCGTCACCCCCTGCGTCACCCGGCCCATCGTCGAGATCCCGCTCACGCGCGAGCGCAGCACCTTCCCGCCGTCGGTGATGAACATGACTTCGTCTTCGTCACGCACCTGCGCAACACCGACCACGGCGCCGTTGCGCTCGCTGGTGCGGATGGTGATCACGCCCTGGCCCCCGCGGTTCTGCAAACGGTAGTCGTCGAGCGGGGTCCGCTTCCCGTACCCGCGCTCGGTGGCCGTCAGGATGGTATTGCCGGGGAGTAGGATCTCCATCCCGACGACGATGTCGTCGTCGACGAGCGAGATGCCCCTCACGCCCGTCGCCGTCCGGCCCATCGGTCGCACCTGCGATTCGTTGAAGCGGACGCTCTTCCCGCTTCGCGTCGCGATCAGGACCTCCTGCTGGCCGGTGGTGCGGCGCGCAGCGATCACCTCGTCGCCGTCTTCGAGGTTGATCGCGATGATCCCTCCACGACGCGGGTTCGCGTAGGCCTGAAGGTCCGTCTTCTTGATCACGCCCTTCCGCGTGCAGAGCAGCACGAAGCCCTGCTCGCCGAAGCTCCGCACCGGAAGCAGCGCCTGCACGCGCTCTCCCTCGGCGAGCTGGAGGAGGTTCACGAGCGCCTTTCCCTTCGCGGTGCGGCCGAGCAGCGGAAGCTCGTGCACCTTGATCCAGTGCACGCGGCCCTTGTCGGTGAAGAAGAGAATGTGCGCGTGCGTCGAGGCCACGAAGAGGTGCTCGACGAAATCTTCCTCGCGGGTCTCCATGCCCGTCACGCCCTTGCCGCCGCGGCGCTGGGCGCGGTAGGTGGCCACGGGATTGCGCTTGATGTACCCCGAGTGCGAGAGCGTCACGACCATTTCTTCGTCGGGGATGAGGTCCTCGGTCGTGAAATCCTCGACGGCTCCGGCGATCTCGGTGCGTCGGTCGTCGCCGAAGCGCTCGCGGATCTCCTCGAGTTCCGTCACCACGACGTCGAGGATCTTCGCATCGGAGGAGAGCAGATCCTCGAGCTCGGCGATCCGCGCCCGCACCTCGGCGAGCTCGTCGATGATCTTCTGGCGTTCGAGCGCCGTGAGCGCCCGCAGCCGCATGTCGAGGATCGCCTGCGCCTGCCGCTCGCTCAAGCCGAAGCGCGACATCAGGCGATCGCGTGCGGAGGCCGCGTCCTCCGCGGCACGGATGATCGCGATCACCTCGTCGAGGTGGTCGAGGGCGATCGCGAACCCTTCGAGAAGATGCGCCCTCGCCTCGGCCTGCGCGAGGTCGAAGATCGCGCGCCGCGCGACGACCGAGCGACGGAAGTCGAGGAAGTGACGGAGCGCCTCCTTCAGCGAGAGAAGCTGCGGGCGGCCGTTCACGAGCGCGAGCATGTTGACGCCGAAGGTCGTCTGCAGGGCGGTCTGCTTGTAGAGCTGGTTCAGGATCACGTCCTCGGGCGCGTCCTTCTTGAGCTCGATCACGATCCGCATGCCCTGGCGATTCGATTCGTCGCGAAGATCGGAGATTCCCTTGATCTTCTCTTCGCGAACCAGCTCGGCGATCCGCTCGAGGAGCGTCGCCTTGTTCACGAGGTACGGGATCTCGGTCACGACGATCCGAGTGCCCCGCTTGTGTTCCTCGAACCCGGCGCGCGCGCGCACCACGATCGGGCCCCGGCCGGTCGCGTACGCGTCACGGATTCCCGTCGTCCCGCAGATCATCGCTCCCGTCGGGAAATCGGGGCCCGGGAGCTTCTCGACCAGATCGTCGAGCGTGCAGTCCGGGTTCCGCGCCTCGAGGACGAGCGCGTCGACGAGCTCGCGAAGGTTGTGCGGCGGGACGTTGGTCGCCATCCCGACGGCGATGCCTGCCGAGCCGTTGGCGAGGAGGTTCGGAACCCGCGTCGGAAGGACCGACGGTTCGGTCAGGCTCCCGTCGAAGTTCGGAGCGAAATCGACGGTCTCGCGGTCGATGTCGCGGAGGATCTCTTCGGCGAGAGGAGCGAGCCTCGCCTCGGTGTAGCGGTACGCGGCGGCAGGGTCTCCGTCGATCGATCCGAAGTTGCCCTGCCCGTCGATCAGCGGGTAGCGGAGCGAGAAGTCCTGGACCATTCGGACCAGCGCGTCGTAGACGGCCGAGTCGCCGTGCGGGTGGTAGTGCTTGAGGACTTCGCCGACGACTCCCGCGCACTTCGAGTAGCCCCTCGTCGAGAGGAGGCCTTCCTGGTTCATCGCGTAGAGGATCCGCCGGTGGACGGGCTTGAGGCCGTCGCGAACGTCGGGAAGCGCGCGCGCCACGATCACCGACATCGAGTAATCGAGGAACGAGCGGCGGACCTCGTCCTCGATGTTCACCGGGAAGAGCGACGACGGGGGCGGCGCGCCGCCCCCGGTGCCTTCGCCCGGCTCCTCTTCGGGATCTTTCGTGTCGGTCGGCTCGTTCGCCACGGCGACTTCCTAGACGTCGAGGTTCTGGACGTCGAGGGCATTGCGCTCGATGAAATCGCGGCGCGGTTCGACTTCGTCGCCCATGAGTGTCGTGAAGACGAGATCCGCTTCGACGGCATCGTCGATCTTCACCTGGAGGAGCGTGCGCTTCGCCGGATCCATCGTGGTCTCGGCGAGCTGGTCGGGGTTCATCTCGCCGAGGCCCTTGTAGCGCTGGATCGAAAGCCCGCGGCGGCCGACCTCGAGCACCTTCGCGTGGAGTTCCTGGAAGGTCGCGGCCTCGGAGTCCGGCGTCCGCTCGCGACCCGAGAGCCGGAACGGCGGGGAGCCGAGGGCCTCCATCTGGCCGTAGAGGCCCTGGAGCCGCTGGAGCTCCGAGGAGCCGAGGAAATCCGCGTCGAAGACGGTGCGATGCGAAGCGCCCGCCTTGCGGGTTTCGACGATGAGGCGATACCCGGCGTGCTCGGGGTCGGCCTCGACTTCGAAGGAGAGCGGCGTCGTGTCGGGGACGAGCGTGCGGAAGCGCGCCTCGATCGCCTCGGCGACGCGCCCGCGAAGGCTCGTCTCGCTCTGGAGGTCGTCCTCGAGGATCGCGCTTCCCGAGATCGCGGCGTCGACCACCCGGGGATCGATCCGCCGGAGCGCGAGCTTCGCGAGATGCCGGTCGTACTCGCCCGTCGCGCCGATCAAGCGCCGGACGGCCTCGGCCGCGAGCGGGACGTCGCGACCGCTCGGAAAGACGTCGAGGTTCGCGAGCGCGAGGTCGAGGAGATAGGTGTCGAGGAGCGTCTCGTCCTTGATGTAACGCTCGCTCTTGCCGCGCTTCACCTTGAACAGCGGCGGCTGTGCGATGTAGAGGTAGCCACGCTCGATGAGCGGCGCCATCTGGCGGTAGAAGAAGGTGAGCAGCAACGTGCGGATGTGACTTCCGTCGACGTCGGCGTCGGTCATGATGATGACTTTGTGATAGCGGGCCTTCGAGACGTCGAAGTCCTCGCCGATCCCGCAACCGATCGCAGCGACGAGCGCCTGGATCTCGGTGCTCGAGAGCATCTTGTCGACGCGCGCCCGCTCGACGTTCAGGATCTTCCCACGGATTCCGAGGATGGCCTGCGTCTCGCGGAAGCGTCCCTGCTTGGCCGAGCCCCCGGCCGACTCGCCCTCGACGATGAAGAGCTCGCAGCGCGCAGGATCGCGTTCCTGGCAGTCGGCGAGCTTGCCGGGGAGGCTGTAGCTGTCGAGCGCGCCCTTGCGGCGCGCGATCTCCTTGGCCTTTCGCGCCGCTTCTCGCGCGCGGGCGGCCTCTTGGACCTTCGCGACGATCGCCCGCGCATCGTTCGGATGCTCTTCGAGGAACGCTCCGAGCTGCTCGTTCACGAGCGCTTCGACGAGGCCCCGGACCTCGGTGGTCCCGAGCTTGGCCTTGGTCTGCCCCTCGAACTCCGGCTGCGGGATCTTGACCGAGACGACGGCCGTCAGGCCTTCCTTCACGTCGTCACCCGAAAGACCCTCGCCCGCGCCCTTTCCGTTCTTGGCCTGCGCCTGCATGTACTTGTTGAGCGTACGCGTGAGGGCGGTCCGGAAGCCGATCAGGTGCGTGCCGCCTTCGACGGTGTTGATGTTGTTCGCGAAGGAGAAGATCGCCTCGTTGTACGAGTCGTTGTACTGGAGCGCGATCTCGATCTCGACGCTCTTCTTCTCGCCGCGGCTTTCGAGCTCCCGCACGCCTGCGATCCGGATCGGCGGCCGGTGGAGCGGCGTCTTCTTCTGGTTGAGGTGTTCGACGAAGGAGACGATTCCGCCCTCGTAGACGAAGTCGTGGCTCTTGCCGCTGCGCTCGTCCTGGATCTGGATGTGGAGGCCGGCGTTCAGGAACGAAAGCTCGCGAAGGCGCTGCGAGAGGACGTCGAAGCTGAACTCGATGCTCGCGAAGATCTCGCGGTCGGGGAGGAAGGTGATCCGCGTCCCGGTCTTGTCCGTCACACCGATCTCGTGGAGGGGCTCGGTGGGGTTTCCGCGCTCGTAGCCTTGGCGCCAGACCTTGCCGTCGCGGCGGATCTCGAGGCCGAGGCTCTCGGAGAGGGCGTTCACCACGGAGACTCCGACACCGTGGAGGCCCCCGGAAACCTTGTAACCCTGGTCGTGGAACTTCCCCCCAGCGTGCAGAACGGTCATCACCACTTCCGCCGCCGGCCGCTTCTCGGTCTTGTGCTCGTCGACGGGAATGCCGCGGCCGTCGTCGGTGACGGTCACGCTGTTGTCGGCGTGGATCACGACGGAGATCTCGCGGCAATGGCCCGCGAGCGCTTCGTCGACGGAGTTGTCGACGACCTCGTAGACGAGGTGGTGGAGGCCGTTCGGCCCCGTCGTCCCGATGTACATGGCCGGGCGCTTGCGGACGGCGGCGAGGCCTTCGAGGACCTGGATGGTGCTGGCGTCGTAGGTCACGCGGAGACGGTTTCCTTCCTCGGCCTCGGCGAAGGTCCGGCGCTGGACGCGCGGGGTGGGAGGGGCGTCGCGAGCGCCGGGCGGGGAGAGCCTAACTCGGGTCCAACCCCCGGTAAAGGCATCGGATTCGCGACGGCGAACGGAATGCGCGAAAGGCGCCCTCGTGCGCGTCCGCGCGAGCAGCGCGTCGAGGTTCTCAGAGACGCATCGGCATGACGACGGCGAGCGCGTCCAAGTCGTCCGTCGGTCGGATCTGGACGGGGGAAAGCTCGTCGATCAGGCCGATCTCGACCTCCTTCGCGCGGAAGACGCCGAGGCAGTCGATCAGATAGCGGGCATTGAAGCCGATCGAAACCGGCTCGCCGGCGTAGTCGAGGTCGAGTTCCTCGACCGCCTCGCCGAGGTCCGGGTTCTTTGCCGAGATGACGACCTTGCCCGGGGTGACCTGGAGACGAACTCCCCGACCGCCCTCGACTGCGACGAGCGAGACCCGGCGGAGTACGTGAGCGAGGGCGTCGCTCGGCAGCGTGATCCGATGCTTGGCGGTCTTTGGAAGCACCTGACGATAGTTCGGGAATTCTCCTTCGATGAGCCGCATCACGAGCTTTACCGTCGGCGTGACCGCGATGGCGCTGTTGCCGGCGAAGCCGAGTTCGACTTCATCGGCATCCTCTTCGTCGACGAGCCGCTTGAGCTCACCGAGCCCCTTGCGCGGGATGATCACACCACTCGAGATCTGGCTGATCTCGTCGCCGATCGAACGGTCGGCGTAGGCGAGACGATGGCCGTCCGTCGCCACCATGCGGAGCTTCTGCTCCGCCTCGAGGACCTCGAGATAGACGCCATTCAAGTTGTAACGGGTCTCATCGACGGAAGCGGCATAGAGCGTCCGGTCGATCATGCTCGAGAGAACGGCGGCCTGGATGCGCACGGTGCGCTCGGCGACGACGCCAGGGAGAGTCGGATACTCCTCGCCGGCTGCTGCCGCCAAGACGAACCGCGAGCGTCCACAGCGGAGCTCGAGATAGGAGTTCGGCGCGGTTTCGAGTGCAACGGGCTCGTCGGGAAGCTCGCGAACGATCTCATGAAGCTTGCGCGCCGAGACGGCCGTGGTTCCAGCAGAGGCGACGTCCGCCGCGTGGGTGCCTGCGATGCCGACCTCGAGGTCGGTGGCAGAGATCTTGAGCCAACCCCCCGCCCCGTCCTTCACGGCCTCGAGCAGCGCGTTGGCGAGGATCGGCATCGAGTTGCGCTTCTCGACGATGGTCTGGACCCTCGCGAGGCCGCGAGCGAGCTCCGAGCGCGCGATGCTGAGCTTCATGGCTTCTTTCTCTCCGTGGAGATCCAATGGGAAGAAGCAGAAGAAGGAGGCTCCGACAGACCGTCGAGAACGCATGCAAGGCCGCGCCCCGGATGGCCTTTCGGAGACGTCGAAGGAGCCCCACCTCCCCTCGGTGCATCCGGTGGGATGCGTTCCGGCTCATGTTATCACGGTGTTGCATTCCACCGACGGTGCGAAGCGGCAAGCTTGACAGCTTCGCCGGCGGATCGGTAGGTTCCAAGCTCCCCGGGCGGATCCCCCGGGTCGCGTCCGCAGGCACGGATTGCGCCCCGGAAGCCGCCTCCCGAGCCCACCACGCCGGCAACGAAGCCGGCGGGAGATCCCGACGATGAAGCGTACGTATCAGCCGAGCCGTATCCGCCGCAAGCGCGTCCATGGCTTCCGCGCCCGGATGAAGACCAAGGCTGGCCGCACGGTGCTTTCGCGCCGCCGCGCCAAGGGCCGCAAGCGGCTCGTCGTCAGCACGCCGTCGAAGTAGCCGTGACCGAGCGCTCCGAGCGCTTTCGGCGCCGAAACCGCCTGCGGCGGTCGTCCGAGTTCAGACGCGTTTCCGAGGCGGGCAATCGCCGCGCTGGGACGCATCTGATCGTGCTCCAGGCGAGGACTCCAGCCACTGATGCGGAAAGCCCTCGGATCGGCCTTACGGTCAGCCGCAAGGTCGGTGGCGCCGTGGTCCGCAACCGTGTGAAGCGGCGACTTCGTGAATGGTTCCGCCGCTCGAAGGACCGCTTCGAGCCTGCGAGTGCAACCGTCGTGATCGCTCGCGCGAGCGCGGCCGGAGCTTCGTACCACGAACTCGCAGCAGAGCTCGGCCGTCTCCTCGAGCCCGGCAGGCGTCGTGGTTAGGAAGCTCTCGCGGCTGCCGCAGCGGGCAGCCCGCGGGGCGATCCGCGTCTACCAGCTCGCCCTCTCGCCGTATCTGGGCTCGGCGTGCCGCTTCCAGCCGAGTTGTTCGAGCTACGCGCTCGAGGCCGTCGAGCGACACGGAGCGCTGCGGGGGCTTTGGTTGGCGCTCCGGCGGATCGCGCGTTGCCAGCCCTTCCATGCCGGCGGCTTCGACCCCGTGCCCTAGGAACCATGCCCGATCGAAATCTCTTCATCGCCATCGTCCTCTCGCTTCTCGTGCTCTCGGTCTGGAGCTACCTCCAGCCGCCGCTCGACCCGCCCCCTCCGCCCCCGGGGACGAGCATCGAGGCGCCTCGAGAGGAGCCTTCCCCCTCGGGGGGTGCGGTCCAGAAGGCCGCGCCGCGGCCGCCCGCGGCGGAAGCCAAAGCCGACGCCGAAGACGTCGCCGAGCCGGCCGAGCAGACGATCGAGGTCTCGAACGATCTCTTTCGAGCCGTCTTCTCGTCACGGGGTGGAGAGCTCCGGCTCTTCGAGCTCCAGCAGTTCGTCGACGCCGAACGCCCGGGGCGGCCGAAGGTCGTCCTCACCACCGCCGAGCCCGGAGACCCGGCGGCACTCTCGACCCCGCTGCTCGAGCTCGGACTCGGAGACTGGAGCCAGCGCGCGTTCACCGTCGAGCGTCCGGATGCCGACACGATCGTGTTTCACCGTACACGAGAGGGTGTCACCGTACGCAAGACGTACCGGGTCGATCCGACGAACTACCTGATGACGCTCGGTGTCGAGATCTCGAACGCGTCGTCGGAGGTCGTCGCACCGTCGTTCGCCGTGCTCTGGCCCGCGCGCGGTTCGGCGAAGCTCGACTTCCACGACCATGCGCTCGTCGCACTGCAGGACGGAACACTGCACAAGACGCTTCTCGCCGGTGCGGGCGAGGCTGGCTTCTTCGGAAGCCTCTTCGGCAGCGGCGGCGCCGAGGATCCGGTCTTCTCGGGAAACGTCGAGTGGGCCGGCGCCGAGACGCGATACTTCCTCTCGGTGATGGTGCCCGACCTCGCGCGCGAGGCGACGGCTCGTTTCATCACGCTCGCTCGTGCCAAGGCGGCGGAGGCCGAGCTCTCCTTCTCGCCCGTGGAGATCCCGCCCGGGCAGACGGTCGAGCGGGAGATCCGCGTCTACATCGGCCCCAAGGAATCTGCGCGGCTCGATGCAGTGGGTGCGAATCTCGATCGCTCGATCGACCTCGGATACAGCTGGATGGCGCCGCTCACGCGCCTTTTCGTGTGGATGCTGCGGGCGTTCTACGTCGTGATCCCGAACTACGGAATCGCGATCATCCTGCTCACGATCCTGGTGCGGGCGGCGACGTATCCGCTCACGGCGAAGCAGATGGCTTCGATGAAGCGGCTGGGCGAGCTGCAGCCGCAGATGAAGGCCATCCAGGAGCGCTACCCCGACGATCGGCAGAAGCAGCAGGAAGCGATGATGAAGCTCTATCGCGATGCCGGCGTGAGCCCGCTCACCGCGGTGACGGGGGGCTGCTTCCCGATCCTGCTGCAGTTCCCGGTCTTCGTCGGCCTCTATTACGCGTTGCAGAGCTCGATCGAGCTGCGCCAGGCGCCGTTCTTCGGATGGATCCAGGATCTCTCGGCGCCCGAGGCGCTCTTCACGATTCCCGGTATCGACCTTCCGGTTCGGGTGCTTCCGCTGGTGATGGGTCTCAGCATGGTGCTCCAGGCACGGCTCACGCCGACGCCGAGCGCCGACCCGGCCCAGGCCCGCATGATGGCGACGATCATGCCGGTGCTCTTCACCGTGATGTTCTACACCTTCCCGTCCGGGCTGGTGCTCTACTGGCTCGTGAGCAACCTGCTGGCGATCGGCCAGCAGTGGTGGACGATGCGCGGGCAGGCCGCGCAGACACCGGCGCCCGCTGCCGCGCCGCGACCGCGCAGCAAGAGCTAGGAGAACGAGGAAATCATGTACGACGCGAGGATGGAGCCCCGGGAGTTCGTGGGGGCGTCGCGCGGCGAGGCCGTCGCGAAGGCATGTGCGCATTTCGGGGCCGACGAATCGGCGCTCAAGATCTCGGCGCCGGAAGCTGGCGAGGTGTACGGCCTGGCGACGAGGACCGTGATCGTCGCGATCCCGGCGGATGCCGCGGAGGCGCGGCGAAGCGCGCCGCCGCGCTCGGGTCGTGACGAGGGCGGGCCGCGCGATCGCGAGCGCGGAGGTCGGGAGCGCGGAGGCCGTGAGCGCGGGGGACGGGAGCGAGGGGGCCGCGAGGGACGCCGGGAAGGCGGGGGCGAGAGCCGGCGCGAGGGCCCGGCGGAGCGTCCGCCGCGCGTGGCGGCAGAGGTGACCGGGCCCTCGGTGGGAACGGTCGTGGGCTCGCTCGGCGAGGCCGGGGGTTTCGTGAAGGGTCTGGTCGAGCGGCTCGGCGTGGGGCCCTTCGAGATCGGGGAGAGCCAGGACGGCGAGCTCGTCGTCGTCCAGCTTCGCGGGAGCGCTGCGCTCAACCTGGCGGGCGGCGACGGGCGCGCGGTCGACGCGCTCCAGTTCCTCGTGAATCAGGTCGCTTTGCGGGCGAACGAGGCGGCCAAGCGCGTGGTGGTCGACGTGGAAGGCGATCCCGAGCGGCGCGAGGGGCACCTCGAGCGCCTCGCCATGCGAGCGGCGGAGCGGGCGCGCGAGACCGGCCGAGCGGTGGCGCTCGACCCGATGAACCCGCGCGACCGGCGCGTGATCCACGTGACCCTGCGTGAAGAAGCGGGGATCGCGACGATGAGCGTGGGGGCAGCCCGCTACCGGCAGGTGGTGGTGGTTCCGGAGGGCGCGCCCGAGTACGAG
>CAJPFO010000042.1 GCA_905339255.1 Myxococcaceae bacterium | reverse complement strand
CGCTCGCGTCGCGGTACCAGGAGAGTCCGCGCTCGCGAGCGCGCTCGGTGATCTTGCGGGAGAGTGCCGCGAAGATCTCCCACTCGGGCTTCGCCTCGCCGCGCGGCGGCACGGCCTCCTGGATGAGCGCCATCGCGCGGTTCATCCCGAAGGTGATCGTCGTGTCTTCCTTCTCGTAGTACCAGGCCGCAGGGAGCACGATGTCCGCGAAGGCGGCCGAGGAGGACATGCGTGTCTCGATCGCGAGGATGAGATCGAGCTTCGGAAAGAGCTCCTCGACGTAGAGGCTCCTCCCGCTCCGTTCGCGCCGGAGCGGGTTGTGCGCCATCAGCACGAGCACCTTGGGAGGCGTCTCGGGGCCGGGGCGCGCCTGCTGCGAATCCCACCAGCCGCGCGAGACCGACTCCCGGATCGCCTCGCCGAAGCTTCGAGGGACACTCGGATCGCTCCATTCCTTGCGATCCCAGAGTTTCGCGTAACCGGCGTGGTGGTAGAAGAAGAAGACGGGCGGAACGACACCGAGCCGCTTCGTCTCCCGGGACATGAGCTCCGCCTGGACGAGCGCGTCGGTGATCTCGGGATCCTTCCACCAGAGTTCGGCCTTGATCTTGAGCGCCTCGAGAAAGAGTGGAAGGAGCCCGCCGCGCGAGACCGGGTACTCGAGCTTCATCATCACGGCGACGTGCTCGATCGGGACGAGGAAGCAGTTGAAGCCCGTCCCGGGCTTTCCCCAGTTCCCGGTGAGCGCCATGGCGAGGAGCAGGCTCCGCTCGTGGAGATCGCCGTGGAACTGCTTCGCCGAGGTGAAGCCGATGTAGCAGCAGGTCCGCTTGCGGGCGATCTTGCGCGCGAGGGAGCGGATCAGCTCGGCTCCGACGCCGCTCGTCGCGGAGGCCCGCTCGGGCGTGTGCTCGCGATCGAGCTTCTCGCGAAGGAGGGCCATCACCGGCCGCACCTCGACCTCGCCCGCGTCGGCGAGGCGTACGCGGTAACGGCCGTCGAGCGCAGGGCGCCCCTCGAAGTGGAGCGTTCCGCGCGGAGCGCGTGCGATCGCGTTCGAGACCTCGTCGAAGAAATAGAGCTGGTCCTCGCGACCGCCGTCCACCTCGCTCGCGCGGAGGTAGCGCCCCGTATCGCTCCGTACGAGCAGCGGCAGGTCGGTCTGTTCGCGGACGAAGTTCGCGTCGACGAGGCCCTCGGAGACGAGGACCTGACAGACCGCGAGCCAGAACGCCGCGTCGGTTCCGGGACGGAGCGGGACGTGGACGTCGGAGACGAGCGCCGTCGGGTTGTAGTCGGGAGCGAGCAGCACGATCTCGCTCCCGTTGTATCGGGCCTCGGAGAGGAAGTGGTACATCGGCGGGCCGGTGTACGAGAGGTTCGAGTTCGTGAGCACGATGAGCTCGGCATCGATGAAGTTGTCTGCCGAATAGCCGAGCTGCATGGTTCCGAAGGTGTGGAAGATGCCCTTGAGATCGTCGCCGATCGCAACGTTCAGGTCGGTGACGAGCGCGCCGAGCACCCATGCGAGCCGGTGGATTCCGGAGAGGGCCACGGATCCGGCGTGGATGTGCGGCGCATCGACGACGACGCTCTGCGGCCCGGACTTCTCGTGGGCGTCGAGGATCGCATCCGCGACCGTCGTGAGCGCCTCTTCCCACGAGATCCGCTGCCAGCGCCCCTCGCCACGTTCGCCGACGCGACGAAGCGGATGGAGCACGCGGTCGGGACTCGCGAGCGCGTGGTGGAAGCCGCAGCCCTTCTGGCAGCCCTGCGGATTGAAGTCGGGGTAGGCGGGGCCGACGGAGTCGGTGCTCGCCGTCTGCTCCTCGCGCCAGACGATTCCGTCGCGCGAGAAGACCCGGAACGAACAGCCGCCTGGAAAACACTGATTGGTGTGGGATCCCCAGCTCACGCGATCCCAGCGCCACTCGCTTCGGTAGACGTCCTCCCAGGCGTCGTACACCGGAACGCTCGCCGGCCGGTGCGCCGGCGCCGGAAGGCCGGCGTCGCCCGCCGCGCTCGCCGTGCCGGCATCCGCGCCGATGCGCAGGAATGCGAGCGAGAGCCCTGCGCCCGCACCGAGGCGGAGAAAATCCCGGCGGTGAAGCGCGAGCGGCGGAGTCTTCGGAGTCTCGTCCACGGCGTGAGGATCCCTGGCGCGACCGACCTCCGAGCCGCCGGGAGAGCCCGCTGCCGTTCGCCGGACCCATGCTCCCAGGGAATCGGCCGCTTCGCAATCCCCGCTCTCCGGCAACGCGGGCGACGTGCCCCTGCACGCGAGTCGGTCTCGCTGGCCGAAAGCCGGAAATGGATCGGACACCCGGCGTGCGATCGCCGCCGATCGCATGCCGGATGCCGGTCCTTCATGGACGCTCGGTGCGCGCTCGTGCGATGGCTCGCCTAGCGACGCCGCCGCGACACCGCGACGAAGCCGAGCAGACCGCTTCCCACGAGGAGAAGCGTGCCGGGCTCGGGCACGACGGTGTAGAACGCCCCGCCGAAGCTGCTCGTCGTGAGGCCCGGCGGCGAGGGCGGCTGCTCGAACACGTTGATGGCCGTCCACACCGACGTCGTCGGATGCTTCGCACGGAAGCGCAGATTCGCCGTGAAGTCGGTGCCGTCGAGCGTATCGACGACGGCGCCGATCCCCGTACCCGGCCCCGGATCGAGACCCGTGACGGAGCTCGAGAGAATCCACGGCGCCGCTCCCAGCCCCGTCACGGTGATCAGAAGCTCGATCTCGACGCTCGGGTACGACGTGCTCGTATCGGGGTTCGTCCACGACGTCGTCCCCGACCATCGCGCCGTCGTGCCGGTGATCGAATCGAAACTCAAGACGTCCGGGCTTCCGTCGAGGCTCGCCGTGATCGGATACGACGAGTTAGGGCCCCAGTACGTATCGATCGCCGCCGGCGAGAGCGAGAATCCGCTGAAGATCAAGTCGCGCCCGGCCGGATCTCCAGGGAGCGCGCCGCCGAACGCGACGCTCACGCTTCCACCGTCCGGCGGGTACGAGGGGCCGAGGACAGACGTGGCGTGCGCCGGAAGCGCGGCCACACCGATCGCGAACGATGCGAGAGCGAGTGTACGAAGGATCGACATGAGAGATCTCCTCTTCGGTGTTTCGACGAGGAGACGACGCAGAGCCATCTCCCCTTCCCGACGGTGATCCTCTCGTGCGCGACGTCGTGGTGTCCCTACCACGAGTGATAGAACGTGCACTCGGTTGCTGGACGACGCAGCACGCGGCGATCCGATCCGCAGGCGCACGATCCTGGCGACCTATCACTTCTCGTAGGGACGCGCGTCTTTTCGATCGTCAGGATGCCTCGTACACCTGCCTTCGATGCGATGCACGGCGGCGGGAATCCGTCGACAATCGAAAGGAGACCGTCTTGCGCAAGGAACCGAGGCCTCGTTTCCGTCTCGTCGGCCGCTTGCGGTGGGGCCTCATGGCCCTGCTGCTCGCGGTCGTCGCCCCCTCGGCAGAGGGGGTCACGATCTACACCTACACCGGCAACACGTTCACGGTGTTCAGTCCGGCGCCGAACCCGTACACCACGAGCGACTATGTCCATGGCTCCTTCACGACCGCGGCCCCGCTCGCTCCGAATCTCGACGACGCGGACGTGACCGGGCTCGTCCTCTCGTTCGTCTTCCACGACTTCGCCGACGATCACTTGCCCATCGTCTCGGGGCTTCCGGCCGGCTTCTTCTTGACACCGACCATCAGCACCGACGGGAGCGGGAACATCACCGAGTGGGTGGTTGGCATCACGAACGGCCTCGGGACGCACTTCATCGTGACGACGAGCAACAATGGATACTCTGCCGACTTCGACTTCGGGGACCTGAACGCCCAGGCCGGGCCCTACGCCTACAACAGCGGTAGTCCCGGCACGTGGTCGATCACGCCCGAGCCCTCGGCCCTGCTTCTCGTGAGCGGGGGCCTCGTGGGATTGACCTTGGCCGGCAATCGCCGCCGCTCACACGGATGAAGCCAAGCCCGCGGCGGGCCGATCGGCCCGTCGCGAGCTTCCCCCTCGAATGGATGGTCGACTCACTCGAGGCAAGAAGCACTCCGGACACGCGATCGACCCACCACAGCGATCGCATCCCCTGCGCTGGAGGGGGATGCGATCGCTTCGCTCTTGCAAGGCGGATCGCAGCGACGAGATCCGATCGAGACTCCCCCCAAGTTGGTGGTATGCAGGCTCCCTTCCGTGTTGGGGACACGGAACTGTGTCCAAATCTCTATTGATATTGATAGCTTCACCGTCGGAGAGAAGGCGTAGGATTCGCGTCGTGCGCTCCTGGGAAGGGCCCGATGAAGTGGCGCTTCCCGAGTGCATCGGGGAAGGGGCACGCCATGACGGCCGACGAAATCGTTCCGTCGCTCATCGGATCCATCTACGAAGCCGCGATCGATCCCGGTCGGTGGGACGAGGTGCTCGCCTCCGTGCGGGCGGCGTTCGGCGCCGAGTCCGTGCTGCTGTGGCGTCGTGGTCCATCGTCGACGCGAGCGGCCGTCGTCTGCGCGGTCGGTCTTCCCGACGGGCTCGACTGGCGGCGCATCGCGGAGTCCCCGTCCTGCCGGGCGCGTCTGCGCGCGTACGAGCCTCTGGCGGTGCTCGAGGCCGACGAGATCGCGGCGCTCCTTCCTCTCGGGGAGCGCGCCTTCGAGGAGCTTCCCGTGCAATGGCGCGAGCAGCACGAGGCGGAGCGCGGCCTCGTCGTCGCGCTGCTTCGAGATCCGGATCACCTGGCGCTGCTCGAGATCGTCCGTTCTCGCGGCTCCGACCCCTTCGATGTGGGGGACTGGGATCTCGCACGGTGCATCGCGCCGCATCTCGCGCGTGCGATCGTGATCGAACGCGAGCGCGAGCGGAGCCGGATTCGAGGTGCGGCAGCGGCGGCCCTCGGAGAACGCCTCCCGATGGGGGTGATCCTGGTCGACGGGGACGCCACCCTGATCGACTGCAGCCGCCGTGCGAACGAGATCCTCGAAGAAGGCGATGGTCTCTACTGCGATTCGGGGCGTCTCTCGGCGGCGAACCGCTCCGAGCGCGAGCGCCTTCTCGAGGCGATCGGGTGGGCCGCGGGAAGCGCGCGCGGCGCAGCGATGCCCGAGAGCCTTGCCCTCTCGGTCGGGAGACGAACGGGCCGCTCACCGCTCTCGATCGAGGTGGCGCGCGTCGCCGGAGGAGCGACGCGAGGCGGTCTGCTCGAGCCGCAGGCCCTCGTCTACGTGAAGGATCCGGATCGCGGCACGGGGATCTCGACCGAGGCCCTGCGCAGGACCTTCGGTCTCACGCGAACGGAGGCCGAGGTGACGGCGCGGATCGCGAGGGGATTGAATCACGGGGAGGCGGCTCGGGAGCTCGGCGTCTCGGTTTGCGCGGTGCGCTTCCATCTGAAGAACATCTACGCGAAGACGGCGACGCAGCGGCAGGCGGAGCTCGTCTATCTGCTCGCGAGCGGCTCCGCACGGCTCGCCGGGTAGGGCGAGATGGGCGCGGCCCGTGGAGCAACGCGGCCGCCCGACCGCGAAGGGAAGCGTCTGCTTCCGGCGGCCGAGGCGCTGCAATCGACGCTCGAGGCGTACGATGGCGTGGCGGCGCAGACCGTCTTCGAGGGTCTCTCCCACTGGTACGGCGTCGACGTGGTGGCGATCGAGATCGTCCCGCTGCTCCTCCGCAGTCTCGCGGGGCGGCGGAGCGAGGAGAGCCGCATTCACACCGCTCAGCGCGAGTTCGTCCGCGGGGCACTCGAGGAGTGCCTGTTCAGCGTGGCGCGTGGCTGGGCCGAAGGAGATGGCCCGAGGGCGGTGCTGAGCACGGCTTCTGGACTCCCGCGCGAGCTCGAGGCGATCGGCTTCGGTCTCGCGCTCCGGCGCCGTGGCTGGAGGATCAGCTACCTCGGGACGGAGGCGCCGATCGGGACGCTACTCTCGGCCATCGAGCTGCTGCGGCCGCGGCTCGCCGTGGTGGGTCTCTCGGAAGGGGGCGGGTACGGGGGCCACGACGCGAGTGCGCTTCGCAGGGTCGCGCTTCGCGTTCGGCTTGCGCTCCTCGGTGCCAGCGCCGAGTTCGCAGCCTCGATCGGCGCCACGGCACTCGGCGACGATCTGATCGCCGAGGCCAGGCGCCTTTCGGCGGAGGCCGTGGAGCCGCCCCGTCGCTGAGGGCGCTCGTCGCGAGAGCGCAGAACGAAGACACCCGGAATCCGATCGCAGGACTCGGGTTCCGGGTGTCGTTCTCGACGGCGCGCCTCGAGGAGCGCGCCCTCGTGGCTCAGCTCCGCCGGCGGGAGACCACGGCGAGACCCGCCGTTCCGGCCGCGACGAGCAGGAGGGTTCCCGGCTCCGGGATCACGGCTGCGTTCGACCAATGCGCCGAGTAGGGCTGCGCGTTTACGGGGGGTGCGATCGCCGAGTCGTAGAAGTTGTAGGCCTGCAAGATGGTGGCGCTGAATCCGACCGAGGAGTTGGGGTCGGTTTCGGTGTAGACGAGCGTCCCGTCGATCGAGTAGCGGTACTCGGTTCCAGTGAACTCGATCGAGAAGGCGGTCCAGTCGTCGTAGGCGACCGGGGTCGCGAGATCGAGCCAGGTCCCTGCCTGCTGCCAGACGCGGTAACGGGCGGCGCCTCCGTAGTTCGTGAAACCGATGATCGGGTAGCCGCTCACGTAGCTCGCGCCGTCGACCGTGACTCCCCAGAGATCGGTGCGGACGCTGCCGTTCGCTGCGGCATCCGACCATTCGGACGGGATCCAGAGATCGGCCGACAGCGTCGATCCAGCGCCCCCCGAGAGGGCGTACTGCCGGCCCTGCGTGTTGTAGAACGCAGACTGGTAGCCCGAAGGCCGGCTCGTGAGCCCCTCGGCGGGGTCGATCTCGATTTCGAGCACGTCGCTTCGGCCCTGGAAGGTTCCGATGTTCGTGAACGAATGAGGCTCGTAGCGATCCGTGACCCAGCCGGTCGGAAGCGTGGCGAAGCTCGGCATGAGCTCGAGCGCGACGGCGCTCGGGGCAGAGCCGATGCAGCAGGCAAGCGTGACCGCCCACATGGCGGCAATCCGGGCGTGGCGGTGCGGTCGAGCGTCGTAGGCAGTGGTTCGAGGTTTCATGACGAGCGTCCCCTTCCCGAGAGTGGTTCGTATGCGATGGCCTCGCGTTCGACGAGGCATCGGGGGCAGGCTACGCGCGCGCCTCGTCGGTTTTCGCTCTCGCTTGCGATAGGTCTCGAGGGCTTCGCGAGGCCCGGAACCGGATTCGGTGGGGTGCTCGCTCCCGGATCGGTCGGGGAACTCTTTCCCGGGGTCAGTTCGGCCAGTAGACGAAGGTGTCGTCGGGCGCGTCGGGCACGGCGAGCGTCTTGTCGATGTTCACCGGGATCTCGCCGAGCGAGGGCCAGAGTGAGGGCGCCTGCTCGGCGTCGTGCGCATCGAGAAGCCGGCGTAGCGCGGCCACGCGCTCGGGTTCCTGCGCGGCCTGGTTCGTTCGCTCCTCGGGATCGCGCGAGAGATCGAAGAGCCACGCAGCGCCCTCCGGCCGCTCGCTCACCTGGAGCTTCCAATCGCCGCTTCGTACCGCGCGGGTATGCCCCGAGCGCCAGAAGAGCTCCGCGTGCGGCGAACCCTCGCGCTCGCCGCGGACGAAGGGGACGAGATCGACGCCATCGATGCGGCGGTCGGCGGGGAGTGCGGCGCCGGCGGCCGCTGCGGCGGTGGCGAAGATGTCGAAGCCGTGGACGGGGCGATCGTAGACGCTTCCCGGCTCGATCCGCGCCGGCCAGCGCAGGAAGTAGGGGACGCGGATCCCCCCTTCGAAGAGGGTGATCTTCCAGCCACGGAAGGGCCGGTTCAGGTCGGCGAGGCCGAGGTAGCCCGGTGCACCGTTGTCGGAGGTGAAGAAGACGAGCGTGTTCTCGTCGAGGCCATTCGACCGAAGCGCCTCGAGCACGCGGCCGACGCTTCGGTCGAGCGCGCGGATCATCGCCGCGTAGACGCGGAGCCGGTGATCTGCAATTCCGTCGAGCGCATCGTAATCGGCTCGCGTCGCCTGGAGCGGCGTGTGAGGCGCCCAGTGCGCGAGGTAGAGGAAGAAGGGGCGTCCGGCGTTGGCCTCGATCACCTTCACGGCCTCGTCGGTGTAGTAGTCGGTCAGATACCCGGGCGGCGCGAAGGGAGGTCCGCCATTGAACGACGCCGCGTGCTGGAGGGCGCTCCACAAGAAGCGATCGATCGGATCGAACGCCTGCCGGGAGTTCACGACGTCGGGGTGATCGACGGGAAGATGGAGACCGTTCGCCATGAGCAGGCTCTCGTCGAAGCCCTGCTCGTGCGGGGCCATCGCGCGCTCTCCGCCGAGATGCCACTTGCCGATGTGGACCGTGTGGTAGCCGGCGCTCCCGAGGACCTCTGCGAGCGTGATCTCCGAGCCCGGCATTCCCATCGCGTCGAAATCGCTCTCGTCCGATTCGTGGCGGATCACCGGGCGAAGCCGCCCGGGCATGCGGTTGCTGAGATGCTCGACGACGCGGGTCATCCCCGGCGGGGTCGGCGTGAACTCGAAGCCGAAGCGCGTGCCGTAGCGTCCCGTGAGGAGCGCGGCGCGGGATGGCGCGCAGGTGCCGTTCGCGGCGTAGCCCGACGCGAAGCGGACTCCCGACCGGGCGATCGAATCGATGTTCGGCGTCGGAACGCGGCCGCCGGCCACGCCGCCACCGTCTAGGCTCACGTCGTTCCAGCCGAGGTCGTCCGCGACGATCACGACGATGTTCGGAGGCCGCTCGCTCGGAGCTCTCCCGCGCGGATCCGGTCCGCGGTCCCACGCCACCTCCTGCGTGGGTCCGACCTGCATGCGGCGCTTCACGGCGAATCCGATGGCGCGAAGCAGGATCTCGTCCTGGAGCCACCAGGCGGCTCCGATCGAGACCACGAGCGCCGCTGCGAGCGAGATCGCGATCGTTCGTAGGCCCGGCACGGATCCTCCCGAAACTATTGGCGCATAGGGTGCCATAAAAGGAGCGGTTCGAGGAGCCGGCGCAGGGCCTCCCGGACGGGGTCCCGCCCGCCGCCGTCGCGGCCTCCGGATCGAAGCGGCGCCCGCCGCGCGCAGATTCCCGCTCGCCCCCTTGCCCCTGCGCCCTCGGCGGGAGGGGCGGGACCCTATCGCTTCCGAGAGCGCGGCCGTCTCCCGTCAAAGCGATGATGCGAACCGATTCGCCCCTGGGAGAGCCGCCGATGCGCCTCGAATCACCCCGAAGCCGTACCTGCTGCGCGTGGTGTGAAGGGCGGGGCTCGCGACCCCAGGATCCCGTGGCTCACGCCAGATTGCGGCACCCGGTGAGCCACGGGATCTGCGAGGCCTGTCTCACGCGAGCGCTCGTCGCGATCGGCGTCCCGGCGCTCCTTTCGCTTCTCAGCGCCGAAGCATCGCCTCGAGCCTGCCCTTCGCGGACGGCCACTCCTGGTTCGTGATCGAGAACATCACTGTGTCGCGGACGTGACCGTCGGGCATGATCATGTGCCGGCGCAGGACGCCCTCGCGGACCGCTCCGATGCGGGTGATGGCGGTCTGCGAGCGCTCGTTTCGCGAGTCGGTCTTGAGCTGCACGCGGTTCGCACCGAGCGTCTCGAAGGCGTGGCGAAGCAGGAGATACTTGCATTCGGTGTTGATCGCCGTTCGCCGCGCCTCCGCGCCGAGCCACGTCCAGCCGATCTCGAGGCCGCGATCGGAGCGCCGGAGGTCGAGCAAGCGGGTCGAACCGACGGCGCGGCCGTCCGCGCGGCGTACGATGGCGAACGCGACTTCGGTGCCGGCCGCCGTTCGAGCGGCGGCGTCTGCGATGAAGCGGCGCGCGTCCTCGAGGCCTGCGAAGGGCCTTCCGGGCAGATAGAGCCAGGTCTCCGCCTCGCTTCCGGCGCGGAAGAGATCCTCGCCATGATGCTCTTCCAGAGGCTCGAGCCGCGCATGCTCCCCCTCGAGCACGACGGGACGCGGGTCGAACGATGGAACCTCGCGATCGTCGTCGACGCCGAGCGCCTCGACGCCGGCCGCTGCGGCCTTCGCCGCAATCCGCTCACGAAACCGCACCGCGTCGATCACGAAACGCTCGTGGCGTCCCTCGCAGACGAGATCGCGGCCGTCGTGCGCCGAGACGCGGAAGGCGAGCTTTCGCCCGTCGACCGAAACGAGCTCGGCCTCGACGCTCACGGTCATTCCGGGAGGCGTGGCCGCAGCGTGCGAAAGATCGACGTGGGTCCCCACGGTCTGCTCGCGGGGCCAATCGAGATGCGGGTTCACGAGCCGAAGACATGCCCACTCGACGAGCCCGACGAGAAAGCCGGTCGCGAACACGTGCGGCATCTCCTGGAACTCGGGGGCTTCCGGGTAGAGACTCGGCACCGTTTTCGAAGGGGGTACGACGAAGCGGTGCTCGACGCGAAGACCAGGGCGGAGAGTGTCCTTCATGCCGCCGAAGATCGCGCCGTGTCGAACGCCGTGCCAGCTCTTCCCCGGAGCCGCCTTCGTGCCCCGCGAAGCCGGAGGCGGCGACCCGAAGCCCGCGTCTGCTCCCTCGAAAGCCCGGGCAGCCGGTTGCGGTTCCGCCCCGGGGCGAGCAGGGCCCCCGGTCCGCGCACGCATGCGGGAGTCGAGGACTCGCGCGACGCGCCGGGGCTGGCGAATCAGCGCATCTCGGCGGCGGCGAAGTTCTCGACGCCGATCAGCGGCAGCAACTCGGTGCGCCCGATCTGGCGAACCAGGCTCGCCACGTCGAGGTAGACGCGCTCGTTGGTGATTCGATCGCCCTCGAAGGAGAAGATCGCGACCACCGGAACGCGGAAGGCCCGCCCCGTCGCCGCGAGGCCCATGAAGGGGCCCGTGTTCGTACCGACGAGGTCGAACTCGGTCACGATCGTGTCGTCGTCGGCGACGTGGATGCGGACGTGCTCGTGGTGCTGGTCGGGGAAGGCGTCGCGCTGGCCCACGTGGTAGGCGCGGACGGCGTCGCGCCCCTCGTGGATCTTCCCTGTCGGGACGATCTCGTAGCGCGGAACGTCGTGGAAGGTGCCGAGGCACTCGTCCCAGTCGTGATCCACCTCCGATTGGAAATGCGCCTCGAGTACCTCGAGCCGCCGGCGTCGCAGATCCTCGCTCGTCATGCCTGTCGATCTCCTCGAAGAAGTTGTTGGGAGCGATCCCGCCGAGCCGGATGCGCACCCGGCGAGCCGGACGAGACGGAAATCACGATGCGGTGCAGCGGTAGAGCGCGTCGATGAGCCTGCGATTTCGGCTGCTCTGCCAGCGGGGCACGACGTGGTTCATCACGTACCCGAACGCGATTCCGGCATCGGGGTCGGCGAAACCGAGTGCTCCGCCGGTGCCGAAATGGCCGAAGCTGCGTGGGTTCGGACCGAGCGGGCGGCGCCCGGTCGTCGGCTGGAACCCGAGGCCGCAGGTGAACTCGTCCGAAAGGATCGGACAGTGGGCCGAGACCCGGGGCGTCGTCGCTCGTGCGAGCAGATCGGACGAGAGCAATCGCTCCGGTTCGAGGAGCGCGGCGTAGATGCGTGCGACACCGGCGGCGCTCGCGTGTCCGCTCGTCGATCCGATCTGTGAGGCACGCCACGCCGGCCCGTTCACGACGCCGATCGACGAGTAGGCCGGAGGGTTCATGTGCGCGAGGGCATTCATCAGCAGATCGCCCTCCAAGGCGTCGAAGGACTCGATCGCCACGATCGGCTTCTGGGGAGCCCAGACGATCTCGGCGCACCGCTCTTGCTGTGTCTCGGGAACCCCGAACCACACGTCGGCGTCGAGCGGCGCGGCGAGCCCCCGGAGCCGTTCGCCCGGCATTTGACCGGTGACCCGGTGGACGATCTCGCCGATCAGGTGGCCGAAGGTGTTCGTGTGGTACGCGAGCCTCGTCCCGGGTTCCCACCAGGCCTCGGTACCGGCGAGGGCTGAAGTCATCCGGTTCCAGTCGAATAGGTCCACGTTCGTGAGTGGCTCGCGGATGGCCGGCACGCCCGCGCAGTGAGTCAGCGCGTGGCCCAGCGAGGCCGTCTGCTTCCCTCCCGCAGCGAACTCGGGCCATACCGAGGCGATCGGAGCGTCGAGCGTCAACTCGCCGCGGTCGACGAGTTGGAGCGCCAGCAGCGCGAGGAAGGCCTTTCCCACCGAGTAGACGTTGACCAGGGTATCGCTCGCCCATTCCCGGGTCCGGGACCCGTCGGAAAAGCCCCCGTGGAGATCGACGACCGTGTCTCCGTTCCGGATGACGCAGACTGCGCCGCCAAGCTCGCCGTCGCTCGCGAAGTTCTCGAGGAACGCTTCGCGCACCGCTCCGTACTCCGGCTCACAGAGGCCTCCGAGAGGCACATCGCACACTGCATTGCTCCCGATGAGGATTCCGGGGCGAGCGCCGGGGCCGCATGCTCCGGGCTCCGGGGGCGCGCGACGAGCGATGCGGCCGGGCCGAACCGGCTCGTTGCCGACGGAATCCGCCGCCGCGCGAGGTTTCCCGTTCGTCGTGACGACGTCAACCCGGACCGAAGCGGCGCGGACTCGCCGGGAGCCTCGGGCCCGACGGCTACGTGTCGCGCAGGCGGCGGACGACGACGGTTCCCGCGTAGGCGAGCCATCCGATCATCCCGACGTGGAGGACGTCGTTCTCCGAGAAGTAGAAACCGGCGCCATCGTCCCAGAGCGTCCTCGTCATGCCGGCTGCGGCGTATGCGTAGTACGCGACGAAAGTCAGCACGAGCCAGAGTGTTGCCACGACGAGCGATCGGCCGAGGGCATCGTCCCGGCGCCATGCGCCGATGGCTCCGATCGCGAGGACCAGGAGCAACGCCGGAGCCGAGAAGGCGAGAAAGACATCGAAGCGGAGGAGCGCGCCCACCGGGACCAGTGCGCCCAGCAAGGCGAGGCCCGTGTAGACAATGGCGTTCACGGCCGCGAAGACGAGGATCGCGAGGCGGCGATTTCCCGAGGCACGGGCATGGGCGACGGCAGCGACCATCCCGCTCACGGAGATCGCCTGCGCAATCAGGTAACCGACTTCGAACCAGTTCGTCCAGACACAGACCGATCGACCGGCGCACTCGAGCTCGTAGCCGAAGGCCTGGAAGCTCGTCCCGGCGAGGGCGGCGCCGATTCCACCGCAGACGAGGGCGACCGCGAACCAGGCGCGGGATCGCTGGCCGGCCCGGATCCGCCACGCGTGCAATCCGCCGGCGACCCAGAGCCCCGCGAGCGCGAAGACGAGGAGCGTTCCGAGCGGTTCGTCGAGGACAGTCCCGCCGAGATCGATGCACGGGCGAGCGGCGCACCACTGCTCGGGCGTCACGGGAGGTTCGGTCGCGAGCGTTTCGACGCGACCACAGCCCAAACCCACGACGGCGGCGAGGATCGCGATCGACGCCCGACACCGGCGCCACCACCCGGAGCGATCCCTCGAGAACGAAACCCGCGCTGCATCGCCCGAGTTCCCGCTGCGTGCCCGGAGGCCCTCCGAAAGCACCCTTCCTCCACCCGCATCCGCGTCCCCGTGCACGACGGAAACCGACCATGCGCGAGCATGAACGTACCGCGTCGGGGCCACGTGCCGCGGTCACCCGCGCGATGCGAGGTGCGCGCCCGCCGCGTCCGGGGAGCTTCGCGAACGCGCAGATCGACGCCTCTCGCCCTCGTCGGAACGGCTCTTTCCGGATCTCCTGCCGTTCGGGGGGTGCGATTCCATGCGATACTCGGGTGCCGCTGCTGGCCACCGCGATCGGGGAGAACCCGCTCGAGCGGGTTGAAGAGGAGATCCGATGCTGCGCTCGAACCGCTCCATTCGCCTCGTGCTCTCGCTTGCCGTATCGGCGCTCGCTTTTCCCGAGGCGGCCGCTGCCGACAGCATCTCGATCACGAACACGACCTACCAGGAATCGCAGGCGCACGACTCGATCTCGAGCTTCGTCCATGCCCAGCACACGCTCGGAGCGAGCGCTCCGCAGTGGACCCAGACCACCACGGCGACGGACTCCTCGGTGTACGGAACGAGCTCGGCGACGGTCGCGAGCGTGCTCGATCAGTCTTCCTTCGACCTGAGCTTCGACTTCCAGACCTTCCACCGCACGACCAACAGCACCTGGGGCGAATCTCTTTCGCGTGGGACGATCCATTTCATGGCGCTCGAAGATCTCCAGTACGAGCTCTCCGGGTTGATCGTCCAGTCGGGCGCGGGAGGGGCTCATCTGGTGCAGGTCGTCCGGCTCATCGAGAACGCAACGGCGACCTACTTCGTCGACCAGACTTCGAGCAACACCGCCACTTCGCACGGGCTCACGGGAAGCGGCCTCACGGGCGCTCTCGTTGCAGGTCGCACCTACCAGCTCCAGTTCGAGTACCGGCTGGCCCACAACTTCTACAACCAGACGCGAACTGCGAGCGGCGATCTGAGTCTCGCCTTCACGGCCGTCCCCGAGCCCGCGACGGGCCTCGCGCTCGGGATGGGCCTTCTCGCGCTCGGCGTTTCGCACCGCCACCGCCCGACACCGTCCTGATCGACACGAGCGCGTCCAGATCGGGGCCGAGTGCGAGCGACCCGACCCGCCGCGGGTCGGTCTTCTAGCCCGATCGCTTGTAGGTGACGCTGGCCCGGGCGACGTGCTTGCCGTCGCTTCCGCGAACGTCGACCTCGGCCACGACGATCGAGCGGCCGCGCTGCACGACACGACCGGTCGCGAGGAGGTCCTGCGCCCGACCGGCGTTCAGGAAGGAGATCGAGAACCCGATCGTCGTGCCGCGCGTGCTCTCCGTGAGTTCCGGGGTCGCCCAGCACACACCCGTCGCCACGATGTCGACCAGGGAAGCGATCGCGCCGCCATGGACCCTGTCGCCGATCGTCGCGTGATCGGGCGCCCAGGGAAGGCGCATCACGACACGGTCGACCTCGACCTCCTCACAGATCACTCCGAGCTTCTCGGCGTACGGTGCGCCGGCGATCCACTCCCGTACGACTCGTTCGTAATCGGCCATCTCGACCCCCCTCCGTGATCGACTCACGAGCTTTCGGCTGCGCGGGGTTCGCGTCCGCTCGCAGCGGATCGAATAGCAGAGGACGGGGGTCAGGAGCGCGGGCGATCGCTCGCGGATTGGCGACGGCCGGAGCCCCGGATCCGGGCGCGGTGTTCCGGTTGCCGAGCCCGCGACCCGGTGCAACCGTCGCCCGCATGTGGCTCGGGATCGACCTCGGCACCTCGGGCGTGAAGGTGGTGCTCGCGGACGCCGACGACCGGATCATTGCGCAGGCGAGCGCGCCGCTCGCCGTCTCGCGGCCGCGGCCTCTCTGGTCCGAGCAGGATCCGGACCACTGGTGGGAGGCGACACGCGAGGCGGTCGCCGGCGCGCGCGCCGGTGCGGGGTCGGCGTGGGGAGCCGTGGCAGCGATCGGTCTCTCCGGGCAGATGCATGGTGCGACGCTCCTCGACGCCAGCGATCGCGTGCTGCGGCCGGCGATCCTCTGGAACGACGGCAGGAGCCATGCGGAGTGCGCGGTGCTCGAGGCGGCCGAGCCGCGAAGCCGCGAGATCACCGGAAACCTCGCGATGCCGGGCTTCACGGCGCCGAAGCTCCTCTGGGTGCGCGCGCACGAGCCCGACCTCTTTGCCCGCGTGCGTCGCGTGCTGCTACCGAAGGATTGGCTGCGACTGCGCCTCACGGGCGAAGCGGCAACCGACGTCTCCGACGCGTCTGGAACCCTGTGGCTCGACGTCGCGCGCCGCTGCTGGTCGCAGGCCATGCTCGCCGCCACGGGACTCGAGGTGAGCGCGATGCCGGCTCTCTACGAAGGACCCGAGGAGTCCGGACGGCTCCGCGCCGAAATCGCTGCGGCGTGGGGGATTGCGCGGGTGCCCGTCGCCGCGGGCGGTGGCGACAACGCGGCGGGCGCGGTCGGCGCGGGTGTCCTCCGACCCGGAGAGGCGCTCCTCTCGCTCGGCACCTCGGGCGTGCTCTTCGCCGCCGACGATCGCTTCCGTCCCAATCCGGAACGCGCTGCACACGCGTTCTGTCATGCGGTGCCCGGTGCATGGCATCAGATGTCGGTCCTGCTCTCGGCGGCGAGCTGCCTCTCGTGGGCGGCGCGCGTGAGCGGTGCTCGCGACGAGGCCACGCTGCTCGCCGAGATCGAGGCCGAGCCTGCTTCGCCCGGAAGGATCCTCTTTCTTCCCTATCTCTCTGGAGAGCGAACGCCGCACAATGATCCCGCCGCGCGGGGCGGCTTCTTCGGCATGGACCACGGGACGACGCGCGCTGCGCTCGGCCGAGCGGTCCTCGAGGGCGTGGCCTTTGCGTTCGCGGATGCGCAGGACGTCCTCGTCGAGGCCGGCGCAACGCTCCGGGAGGTGACGCTCATCGGTGGAGGTGCGCGCAGCCGGCTCTGGGCCACGATCCTCGCCGCGGTGCTTCACCGTCCGCTCCTCTTGCGTGCGAGCGGCGAGGTCGGCCCCGCGCTCGGCGCCGCGCGTCTCGCGCGGCTCTGCACGAGCGGGGCCGATCCGGCTTCGGCGTGCCCGCCGCCGCCGATCGTGTCGGTCGTCGAGCCCGATCCGGCGCTGGCCGAGCGCTACGCCGGCGTGCTGCCGCGCTGGCGTGCGCTCCATTCGCAGACCCGCGATCTCGTGGAGGGAGTGTCCCGATGAGCCGCCCCTGGTTTCCCGACGTCGAGCCGATCGTCTACCGAGGTCCGCAGAGCGAGACGCCGCTCGCCTTCCGCTGGTACGACCCGGATCGCGTCGTCTGCGGCCGCCGCATGGAGGAGCAGATCCGCTTCGCGGTGGCGTTCTGGCATTCGCTCGCTTGGGAAGGCAGCGACGTCTTCGGCGCGGCGAGTTTTCCGCGGTCCTGGAACTCGGCCGCCGACCCGCTCGCCGTGGCGCGCGATCGCATCGACGCCGGGTTCGAGCTCTGCGAGACGCTCGGCATTCCCTTCTTCTGCTTCCACGATCGCGACGTGACGCCGGATGTCGGATCGCTGTCCGAGACGAACGCGCTCCTCGACCGCGCGCTCGAGCATCTCGAGCGCGGGATGGAGCGCAGCGGAAGGCGTCTGCTCTGGGGCACTGCCAACCTTTTCGGTCATCCGCGCTACGCGGCCGGCGCGGCGACGAACCCGGATCCCGAGGTCTTCGCCTTCGCCGCGGCACAGGTGAAGCACTGCCTCGAGGCGACGCATCGGCTCGGCGGTGCGAACTACGTGCTCTGGGGCGGTCGTGAGGGCTACGAGACTCTCCTCCACACCGATCTCCGCCGCGAACTCGATCAGCTCGGCCGCTTCCTCGTCCTCGTCGTCGAACACAAGCATCGGATCGGCTTTCCGGGGACGCTCCTCGTCGAACCAAAGCCCTTCGAGCCGACCAAACACCAGTACGACTTCGATGCGGCCGCGGTTCTCGCATTGCTCCAACGCTACGACCTCGTCGGCGAGGTCGCGCTCAACATCGAGGTGAACCACGCCACCCTCGCCGGGCACGACTTCACGCACGAGATCGCCTACGCGGTGGCGAACGGAATCTTCGGCTCGATCGACGCGAACCGGGGCGACCCGCGCCTCGGCTGGGATACGGACCAGTTTCCCGACGATCCGCTCGAGTGGGCGCTCGCGTGGCGCGAGATCCTCGGCGCCGGGGGGATGGGAACGGGAGGCTGCAACTTCGACGCAAAGCTTCGCCGGCAGAGCGTCGACCCGGTGGATCTCCTCCACGCCCACGTCGGCGGGATGGATGCGATCGCGCGAGGCCTTCTCGCGGCCGAGGCGCTCATGGCCGACGGCACGCTCGATCGCGCCGTGGCCGAGCGCTACGCCGGTTGGGAGGGAGAGCTCGGCCGCTCGATCCGGGCCGGCGGACTCGGACTCCCCGACCTCGAGAGGATCGTCCTCGAACGCAGGCTCTCGCCGCAGCCGCGCTCGGGAGGCCAGGAGCGGCTCGAGAACTTGGTTCGCCGCTTCGTGTAGGGAGGCTCGTCGCCGCGCGTTCGGGCGCGGCGATCGCTTCGCACGCCACTAGGCGGCTGCGAAGTCGGCGGCGATCCCCCTCTGCATCGCGTCGAGGGCATGGCGCCGCACGCGGAGCTTCGTCCCCGCGTGCGCCTCGGCGTGTACCCGTGTGAGAGTCAGTGCCTCGTCACGGGCGATGCGAAGCGCATCGGCCTCGTCGGCGACGCGATCGAGAAAGCCCGCACGCGCCGCATCCTCCGGTGCGTAGAGCGTGCCGGTCGTCGTGGCGTGGTTGAACCAGGGCGCTGTGAGCCGAAGGCGTGCGATCTCGACGCCGTAATGCGGCATGGTGAGCCCGATCGTGACCTCGTTCAGACCGATCTTGAAGGCGCCGGACACTCCGATTCGCACGTCGGCGGCGAGCAGCAGGAAGGCGCCCTGCGCGACGGCGTGGCCGGTGCAGAGCGCTACGACCGGTCGCCGGAAGCCGAGCAGGCGATGGACGAGCTCGCCTCCGGAGCGGATCGTGCGTACGGCTTCCTCGGCGGAACGACCGAACATCGCGAGGTCGTAACCTCCCGAGAAGATTCGCGGACGTCCGCGGAGCAGTACCACGGCACGGTCCCGTTCGGCGCGGTCGAGCGCCGCAGCGATCTCGGCCTGCATCCGCTCGGACATGACGTTCGCCTTGCCGTCGTCGAGCGTGATCGTGGCGATGCCTTCGGCGAGCTCGTATCGCAGCAGGGGGGTCGAGATCATCGCCGCTCCTTTCTCGTCGTGGGGAGGGTTCGTGGAAGCGTCGAAGCGAGCGCTGCGATGGCAGCGTCCTCGAGCCGACGCGTGACGTGACGTGGCGGGAGCAGACTCGTCCCGCGCGTCCAGAGACGCGCGTACTCTTGCGCGGGGCCGATGCAGAGCGCGTGCGCGAGTGGCCGTGGGATCTCTGCCATCAGTCGGGCTTCTGCTGCGCGTGCGAAGAGCTCCTTCTCTGCGGCGAAGTACCCGGCGTTGAGTTCGTCGAGCCTCGTTCCCGCCTCCACCGCGACCTCGCGTGGAAGCGTCGTGAAGAGGAATCGGGCGAGGTCGGTGTGGTCCTCCACCCAGGCGAGGTGGGTCGCGACGAAATCGCGGAGCGCCTTCTCCGCGTGGTCGTGCCGGCGCATCGCGGCGGTTGCCGCGCGCTGGTAGGCCGCCATGCCCTCGACGTACACCGCCGCGGCAAGCGACGGCTTCGACGCGAACGCGTGGAACACGCTGCCGCTCGAGAGCGAGAGGGCGTCACGGACCGAAGCCATCGTGAAGGCCGCGTAGCCGTTTACGAGAAGCTGACGCGCGGCCTCGGCCAGGATCCGCTCGCGGGTACTCGTCATTGGAGCACCACGCTAGAGTATGACTCTAGGCACGGCAAGCGCGGGCGTGCCGCTCCCCGGAGCCGACGCGAAGACGGCGATTAGATTTGACTGACCAGGACGGTCATTCTAATGTTTCCGAGTCCCGACCCCACTTCGAGCCCCGTGGAGGCCTCATGGACGACCCCGCCGCGCTGCGCCGCGTCCTCCCCGAACCGCATCGCGCTCCGTCGATCCGGCTCCCGATCCGGGTCCGGCGCGCGACCCGCGCACTCCTGCTGGCGTTCCTTCTTCTCGGAGCCGTGCGTGCCGAGGCGGCCGGGGATCCCACGGGTCTCTGGTGGGCCGAGGGCGGCTTTGCGCAGGTCGAGATCTCGCGCTGCGCCGACGCACTCTGCGGGCGTGTCGCATGGCTCCGACACCCATTCGGGGAAGGCGGCTGTGCGCTGCGCGACGTCGAGAACCCGGATCCTGCGCTCCGGAGTCGGCCCGTCGAGGGCCTCGCGATCCTGCGAGATCTCCGCGAGAGCCCCGGCGCGCCCGGAGAGTGGAGCGGCGGGGAGATCTACGACCCGTCGAGCGGTCGTACCTACAGCGCGGTCGTCGAGTTCGACGGCCCCGACCGCCTCCACGTTCGCGGATACCTCGGGCTGCGGCTGCTCGGCCGCACCACGACGTGGCTGCGCGTGGGAACCGAGAACGCGTGTTCTGCCGGCACGTAGCTGCCGGAGGCTCGGATGGTGGCGACGCATGCGCCGGATACGATCCGGATGATCCCCGACTCGCCCCGAGAGACTCCGATGCCGGATCCGACATCGCTCGCGACGAAGCGCCCGGCCGCTCCGGCCTCCAGCTGGGGCGAGCGCGTCACGATCCGCCCGCCGGCGTCGGTGCTCGCGCGCCTCACGCGCGGCGTCTGGCGCCAGGCGAGCCGGAACCCGCGCTGCCCGGCGACTCCTCGGCTCGACGGGCGGACGGCGCTCGTCACCGGCGGCGGGCGAGGGATCGGAGTCGAGACGACGCGTGGTCTCATCGCGCGTGGCGCAGAAGTGATCAGCGCATCTCGCAAGCCGCACGATCTCTCGCTCCCCGCGCGCCACCTGCCGCTCGACCTCGCGGACCTCGGCGCGGTGGCGAGGAGCGTCGATTCGCTCGCGTCGCTTCTCGACGGCCGACGACTCGACCTCCTCGTCGCAAACGCGGGGCTCTGGCCCACCCGCTTCGCACGCTCCGCCCAGGGCCATGAGATCGCGTTCGCGACCAATGCGCTCGGCCACCATGCGCTGATCCGGGGCCTCCAGGCCCGCGATCTGCTCGCCAGCGGTGCCCGCGTCGTGATCGTGACCGGCGACATCTACGTGATGGCGCGCGAGTGCACGCCAGACTTCGCATACCGCACGGCCCTCGGAGGCCAACTCGCCTACTGCCGCAGCAAGCTCGCGAACCTCTGGCAGATGCGCGAACTCGCTGCGCGTCATCCCGAGCTCTGCGTGGTGGCGGTCCATCCGGGCGTGGTGGCATCGGAGCTCGGAGGGGCGAGCCGAGGCGTGGGGGGCACCGTGAAGCGCGCCCTCCTGCTCTCGACCGAAGCGGGCGCACAGACTCCGCTCTTCTGCGCCACGCAGCCCGGGATCCGATCCGGCGCGTACTACCACAATGCGCTCGGCAGGGTCGAGCTCGCGAGCGACGATCCCGCTGCCGACTCGTCGCGCGCAGCGGCCTTCTGGGACCTTCTCGAAGATCTCGTGACGTCGCAGCTCGCGACCGGAACGGACTGAGGGGCAAACGTTCTCGGCCGCCGCGCGTTCGCGTCGCGCGTGGTCTCGACCCGCGCTGGTGTGCGAGCGATCCTCGACGGCGTCGTCCGCCGCGACGCGCCGGGCGGCCCTCGGGAGGGCGAGAACGTCCGCGTCCGGGAGCTCTCGCGTTCCCTCACCGATCCGCTCGGCGCTCTTCTCGATCTGGAGGTCTCGTGCCCGACAGCAAGACGAATCTCTCGATGCGACCGCTCTCGATGCCCATCGAAGAGGCCATGCGCACGCAGCGCTCGATCCGACGTCTCCTTCCGGACCCCGTCGATGACGCGCTGCTACTCCACCTGATCGAGCTCGCATTTCAGGCGCCCGTCGGAGGAAATCGCCAGAACCTCGAGTTCCTGATCGTGCGAGAGCGCGCCGTGAAGGCGCGCATGGCGCGACTCAATCGCGTCGCGTGGGGCAGTTACGGTCGCATCTGGCGGCTCTTCGCCCGGAACGATCCGAAGACGCTCCGCACGATGGACGCCGTGAGCTGGGCAGCCGACCATTACGAGGAGATCCCGGCACTCGTCATCCCGTGCCTGCGCTGGACGTCGTACGGTCCGATCGTGAGCGGCGTCCGGCTTCCGTTTCCGGACTTCTACGCCGCCATCTATTACGGATCCGCCTTCCCCGCGATCCAGAACTTCCTGCTCGCCGCACGCGCGGCAGGGCTCGGCGCGAGCCTCACGGTGATGCCGCTCTGGAGCACACTTCTCGCGCGCCGCGCGCTCGGGCTTCCGCCGTGGACGTCGCCGATCGCGGTGATCCCGGTCGGATGGCCTCGCGGCCGCTACGGGCCGACGACGCGAAAGCCGGTGGGCGACGTGGTCCACGTCGACCGCTACGGGAACCGTCCCTATCAGGGCCACGACGCCGAGGAGACCCATCCGAGAAACGCGTGACCGCAAGGCTGGCGCGAACCGGCCAGGACGACCGCCGCGAGCGTTCGTGCGCGAGGGCGCGTGCCCTCGCGCACGCCCGGCCGACGAGACCGGACGTGCGCGCCAGTGGCAGCGAGACGAAAACGGGTCAGCAGCCGCTCTTCCGGCGCCCGCTCCAGCCGAGGCCGGCGAGCCCGGCCGAGAGGAGCAGGAGCGTGCCGGGCTCCGGCACCACGGTCACGACGAAGCCGAGGTCGACGCCGTAATCCGGGTCGACGTGACCGACTGCCGTACCGCTATCCCAGTTGTTTCCCCACAGGTAGAGCGACGTGCCGTCGAAGCTGTTCGCCGGACCGGCGAACGCGTGGTCGAGGAAGTGGAAGGTGCCGAGCGACGTCGTGAGCGACCCGCCGAACGTGTCCGGAGCCGAGACCGAGAAGTCGATGTCGCCGTCGGTCACGACGATGTCGGGTCCGCTCGTGACGTCGAGCGTCCCGGACAACCCGTACAGGTGCAGCCCGTCGAGCGTGCCCGAGAGCGTGCTGCCGTTCACGATCGCGTACGTCGCGCCGCTCTGGCAGAACTCGGTGCCGCCGATCGTGATGCAGTTCGAGGTGGCGTCGTGCAAGAAGCTGTAGGCGAAACCGCCATCCGATCCCGACGTGGACGTGAGCGTGACCGGCGTCGCGAGAGCAGACGCGAGGCCAGGCGAGAGCAGGCAGATCAAGGCCAGAAAGTATGACCGATGCATGGTTCCTCCGAAGTCATGCGATCGGGATTCGCTCGGCCGCGACATGCCCGCTGCGAAGCGATCCCCTTCCCAGCGAGGAGCATGTCCCTGCTCTCCGTCGGTCCCGTGACCGGATCGAGGAGTCTCGATGATCGGATCGTGGGGCAGGGTCTTTCAGAGGTCGCTTCCGGATTGGGCGCTCCCGGACGTCACCTGCAGCGCGCCCGCCTCTTCGTTCCGCGCGCACGCGTCGCGTCGCGTCGGCTGGAATGGCGATGGTTGAATCGCCCCGGGTTCTCCAGAGGCTCTGGGCATCCACCCGATGAGATCGATGGGCGGCGGGTGCGGCAGGAGTTCTTCCGTTGACGCCCCACGACCGTCCCAGTAGGTTCCGCGCGCAAGTCGAAGGCCACGCGCCAGGAGGTGAATCCGTGAGTGCCACCCAGGGATCGGTCGCAGCTCCGTCACGCCTCCGCTGGCGCGCCTCCTAGTCTCCTCGGCGACGAGAAGGCCCCGGATCGGGCTGGCGTGACGCCGGCGCCGCGGCCGTGCCTCGGGCACGTCCGTCGGCTCATCGAACCGATTCCGGCGCGCTGCGTCACGCGCGGCGCGATGGGGCCACGATGTCGAGAACCTACCGCCGTCTTCCCGATGACTTCGGTCGCGAGCGAAGCCGGAACCGGCGCACGGAAGAGGGGTTCCTCTGCCGGCGCTGTCACGAGTTCGCGGATGCGGAGGCGCCGGGTACCGGCCACCGCAATCACTGCCCGCGCTGTCTCTGGAGCGTGCACGTCGACGAGCGCCCGGGCGATCGCGCGTCGCCCTGCGGTGGGGGCATGGAGCCCATCGCCGTCTGGGTGAGGCCCGGTGGCGAGTGGGCCCTCGTGCATCGCTGCGGCACCTGCCATGGCGTGCGCGTGAACCGGATCGCTGGCGACGATTCCGAGGCCGTGTTGCTCTCGCTCGCCGCACGCCCCATGGCCAAGCCGCCCTTTCCGCTGGAGCGCCTTCCGCGGCGGCGGTAGCCGAGCTCCGCGCGCGCAGATCGCGCGCGCGCGGTCGCGTCGAGCTGCGGGTGAAACAGCCGGAGAAGGGCCAGAGTTTGCGCAAGCCTGAACTTCGAATCGGATTTCCTCCAACTCGATTCCATCTCGATCGCGACGAAGGCCGGGTTCCGATGGGCCGGTACGGCCAGGTTCGCGGGGTGGCATCGAGGTCGTGAAAAATGAGAGCCACTGGCCGACGCCGTGGTCGGCGCCTGGTATTGCTTGCGTCACGCTCCCGGGCGACCCTGCTCGCGGAGAGGTGGCCGAGCGGTCGAAGGCAGCGGTCTTGAAAACCGCCAGGCGCGCGAGCGTCTCGAGGGTTCGAATCCCTCCCTCTCCGCCAACCGCGCCGCTCCCCGGCGCTCCCGGACGCTCACGGATCGGGGCATGCCGAGGAGCCCCCGGCCCGATAAGATCCGCCCCTGCGCGGAGAGGTGGCCGAGTGGCTGAAGGCGGCGGTTTGCTAAACCGTTATACGGCCAAAAGCCGTATCGGGGGTTCGAATCCCCCCCTCTCCGCCAACGCGGCGCCAGGGCAGGGTCCGGAGAGATGGCCGAGTGGCTGAAGGCGCACGCTTGGAAAGCGTGTATACCCGAAAGGGTATCGAGGGTTCGAATCCCTCTCTCTCCGCCACCGCCTCTGCTGCCTCGCTCGGCGCTGCGCTAGATTGCCGGGGTTCCACGCGCCCATAGCTCAGTTGGATAGAGCGTCAGGTTGCGGACCTGAAGGTCGCATGTTCGAGTCATGCTGGGCGCGCCAGGTTTCCGAGGCCCGATGCGGGGTTGCCGCGTCGGGCCTTGCTGCTTCAGGGGGGTGCGTGCGGTGGGGTGCTGAAGGGGTGCCACGTCGCGCCAGCCGTGGAAGCGGGCGAGCCTGTGCCGCTCGAGCTCGTCGGGCCAGTTCGTGGGGGCGAGGAAGGAGTCGTACCGCAGGACGGCTGCCAGACGTCCCGGCTGCGCGGCATCGAGCGGTCGGAACGTGACCCGCTTCGACTGCAGCTCGCGCCGCTGCTGCTTCGTCCTGCGGCGCGGGAGCGGCATGTCGAGGGGAATCGAGGCAACGAGGCCCGAGAGCCGCGCGTCCCGGTAGAGCATCCGCAGCACGCCGAGCCGGTTCCGGACCGTCCGATCGCGAAGCTTCTCGCGCGGGCACGCATCGCGGAGCCCGATGACATCTCCCGGCGTCGTCTCGTCGAGTTTGCGCTCGCCCAGCCGCTGCACGATGCGTCGCACGTGCGAGCGGTAGTCCTTGAAGGTGTGCGCAGCCACCTGGCCATCGAGCTGTTCCAACCAGGATCGGGACCACTCGCCGAGCCTCTCGGCATGCAGCGCGTGCTGCGCGACGTGGGCGCCCTCGGGGTGTGGGGCCGGCCGTCGTCCTCGCGTTCGGTATCGTTCCGCGGTGCGGATCTCCCCGGAAGACCTGCGGCGCCGCCTCGAGCGGGCCGACCACCAGCTCGCGGCGCTGCGGCGTGCGACGCGCGAGCTGCGCGTCATGGGCCGGGCGATCCGCAGCGCACGGAACCATGGACCTCGACGACCCGATCGCCCTGGCACTGGCGATCGCTGAGGCGCTGCGCGGGGAGGAGGTTCCGCACGCGCTCTACGGCGGCCTCCTCCTCGCCGCCTACGGCGAGGCGCGAGAGACGCGCGACGTCGACCTCGCGGTCGCGCAGGCGGACGCAGCGTCCGTGGGCCGGCTGCTCGTGAGCGAGCTGGGGCTCCGTACGCTGCCGGCGTTCGACCGCCGCGTCTTCGGGGGCCTGCGAATCAGCCGGATCACGCTGGTCGAGGGGGACGAGCACAATACGCTCGACCTCGTCGAGCCCCGCGACCCGGCGTACGCCACGCGGGCTCTCTCGCGGGCAATCGAGTCCTCGCTGCGGGATCGCCCGATCCGCGTGCTCGGGGCCGAGGACTTCGTGCTGTTCAAGCTGCTCTCCACACGCGAGCGCGACCTGACGGACGCCGAGTCCGTTCTGCGCAGCCTCCGCGACGAGCTCGAGAGGGATCTCCTCGAACGTGAGCTCGAGAGTCTGGCCGCAGGGATTCCGGACCACGACGTGCGGGCCCGCTGGCGGAGGCTGATCGAGGGCGCGACCCGGGAGCAGGTCCCTCGTTGAGCGGCGGTGGAACGTGCGCGGGATACGAGCCGATGCCGTCCGCGCGAGGGACAGGTCGAAAGACCGTCAGAGCGAGCGGAGCACGCAGAAGATCGCGTCGATGAGGCGCTTCACGCTCTCGGGCGACAGCACGGTGGGAGAGGAGGCCGGGAGCGCCGGGGGCTTCGGAGCGCGCAATGAAGGCGGGCAGTGCAAGCCCGGCTCGCCGCGGGCCGCTTGAATTCCCCGCCGAGGGTCGCTCTGGCCCGGACTCCCCCAGCGATTGGTCATCCCCCGGAGTTCACGGACCTCGCACACCACCTCGTCGACCGACGGGAAGTGGCCGGCCTCGAACTGGGCTCGGACGAGTTCCTTCACGTCGCCGGGGAGCGACGTCAGGTCCATGACGGGCAGCATCTCGGCACGCGGCGGTGGCCCTCTCGGCCTCCGTCGCGCGG
>CAJPFO010000041.1 GCA_905339255.1 Myxococcaceae bacterium | reverse complement strand
GCGCAATCCAGTCGGCGACGGGAAACGTCGTCTGTTGGGGCTGGGACGACGGCGGCAAGGCGACGCCGCCCGCGGAGGTGAACGGCACCTCGGGGACTGCGCTCGCAGTCGCAGCGGGGGGCGACTTCTCGCTCGCGATCGCCGTGGCCTCGGCGGCACCCGATGCGGACGGCGACGGCGTTGCCGATGCCTCCGACAACTGCCCGTTCACTGCGAATCCGCTGCAGGAGGACGTCGGGAGCATCGGTCTCGGTTCGGCGCCCGACGGCATCGGCAACGCCTGCCAGTGCGGAGACGTGAACAACGACGGCCGCGTGACCGGCGTCGACGGGACGCTCGTAAAGCGGGCCTCCCTCGCGCTCGCTCCCTTCCCGGGCGGCGTGGGTGACCTCGCGGGATTCGAGAAGTGCGACGTCGGTGGGACTTCGGGCTGTACGGGTCTCGACGGCACGTTCATCACGCGGGCTTCGCTCGGCCTTCCGCCGGGGGTTGCGCAGGTCTGCCCCGCGGCGGTCGGTCCCTAGCGGATGGGGTTCTGCGGCCGCCCACCGGGGGCCGAGCCGAGCCCTTGTCGATGGCTCTCGGGGCGAGAGCCGGATCGAAGCTGCGAGGCGTCGAAGCGCCGTCCGGCGAAGGCGCTCGTCTTCGCCGGACTCATCGCGGGCAGCGTCGTGCTCGCCGGCGAGTCGCATGCCGACGCCACGTGGCCCGCCCATGCCGCGGCACCTACGGCTACGCCGATCGTCCTGCGCAACGCTCCGCGAGAGGCCGCAATGTGGAGCGCCCGCGAGGGCCTCCAATACTCGATCGGCGAGCCCACGGATCACGAGCAGTGGATGCTCGAGCTCGTCAATCGCGCGCGCGCCGATGCCCGCGCCGAAGCCGAGCGGCTCGCGACGACGACGGACCCCGAGATCCTTCAGGCCTACGCCTGGTTCGGTGTCGATCTCGCGACCATGCAGGCGCAGTTCGCGACGCTCCCCCAGAGCCTGCCACCGCTCTCGTTCCATTCCGGCCTTCTCGAGGCCGCTCGGGGGCACAGCCAGGACATGCTCGCGAACGGCTTCCAGGCACACGAGGGCAGCAGCGGGCTCCCCTTCACCGCGCGAATCGACGCCGTCGGCTATCCGTGGACGGCCCTCGGAGAGAACATCTTTTCTACGGTCAAATCCGTCCCCTACGGGCACGCGGCCTTCGAGGTCGATTGGGGCACCGGGTCCGGCGGCATGCAGCAGCCTCCGGGGCATCGCAACAACATCCATTCGAACGCCTGGCGAGAGATCGGCATCGGCGTGGCGGTCGGAAATGGTCCGAACGACGTGGGTCCCCTGGTCGTCACCCAGGACTTCGCGAGTCGCGAGGGCGCTCCCGCATTCGTGACGGGTGTGGCGTACCTCGACGTGGACGGCTCGGGAACCTACGGCCTCGGCGAGGGCCTCGGCGACGTCTTGGTGGATGTCTCGGGAGCGGCGCAATACGCCGTGAGCACTGCGTCCGGTGGCTACTCGGTGCCGCTTCCCGGCAACGGCAGCTTCGACGTCACGTTCTCGTTTCCCGGAGGCGCGCCCGTCGTGCGACAGGCGACGGTGGTGGGGCTTCTCAGCCAGAAGGTCGATCTCGCGCTCGCGTATTCGCCGCCCGTCCTCGCGGTGCCCGCACGGGTCACTGCCGGCACGGAAGAAACGATCCCGTTCACGGCGGTCCCTGCCGCGACGGGCTACGTGCTGCGAACGGGGAGCCTCGTGCCGGCGAGCTTCGTCGAGGGCGCCGAGGATGGAGCGAGCGACGTGACGATCGTCGCCGGCCCGGGACACCAGGTGATCTCGGCGGCGACGAGCCATTCGGGTGCGAATGCCTTTCATCTCTGCAACCCGGACTTCGCAGACGAGAGCGTCGTCCTCGAGCGCCGGATCATCCCGTCGCCGAGAAGCGAACTCCGCTTCGCGAGCCGACTCGGGTTCGCGACCCCGGCGCAGGTCGCGAGGGTTCAGGTTTCGACCGACGAGGGCGCGAGCTGGCAGAGCGTCTACTCGCAGGTGGGCGGGGACGTGGTCGAGTTCTCGTTCGAGGAGCGGAGCGTCTCGCTCGCGTCGTTTGCAGGAAGCGTGATCCGCGTGCGTTTCCTCTTCGAGTTCACGAGCGGGAGCGCATTCACCCAGACCGACGTCTCGGTCGGTTTCCACGTCGACGACATCCGCGTTTCCGACGCCGACGAAATCGTCGGCACGGCCGACACGGCGCTCGGCGAGACCCCCGAGTTCGTGTTCGCTCCGGATTCGCCGGGACGCTTCTTTCTCCAGGTCGCCGCGAAGAATCGCTCGCGAGAGTTCCCGTTCGGGCCCGGCGCGACGCTCGAGGTCGTCCCGGCGCTCGACGCGGACGGCGACGGTGTGTCCGACGCTTCCGACAATTGCCCCCATGCGGCGAACCCGGCACAAGACGATGTCGGCGGCGTCGGCCTCGATTCCGCGCCGGACGGCATCGGCGACGCCTGCCAATGCGGCGACGTGAACGGCGACGGCCGCGTGACCGGCATCGACGGCACCCTCCTAAAGCGCGCCGCGCTCGGGCTCACGCCCTTCCCGAACGGAGTCTCGGATCTGGTGGCGCCGGAGAAATGCGACGTCGGAGGCACGGCGGGGTGCACGGGGCTCGACGGCACGCTCGTGACACGCGCTTCGCTCGGCCTCTCGCCTGGCGTCGCGCAGCTCTGCCCGGCGGCGACGGGCGCCCCGTAGCGGGCGCAGGCGCAGCCTCATGGCGCCCGGGTCGAAAGGCCGCTCGACTCGCGATGGCTCGTGGTAGAAGGAACGACGCGAGCGCTGGACGTCATTCGAAGCCGCGGGGGCGGCCTCGGTTCGAGGAGGCTTCGGGAGATGGGGCGAAGCAGGAGCGCATGGATGAACGACGCGGGCTCGGGCTTCGGCGCGTCGACGCGGCTCGCGCGTGCGGGGCTGCTGCTCGTCATGGCATCGGGGGGCGTGCTCCTTGCGGCACCGGGCACCGGATCCAGCGAAGCCGGAGTGTCGGCATCAGCGGGGCCGGTGGTCGGCTGGGGGAGCGACGCCCAGGGCCAGGCCACGCCGCCCGCGTCGGTCGACGGGAGCGCCGGCACGGCGATCGCCATCGCAGCGGGCTGGCTCCACGGCTGCGCGATCCAGGCGGGAACCGCGCACGTCGTGTGCTGGGGAAACGATTGGGGCGGCCAGGCGACGCCGCCCGCAGAAGTGGACGGCACCTCGGGCACCGCCGCGGCGATCACCGCGGGGGATCTGCACGGCTGCGCGATCCAGGCCGGGACGGGAAACGTCGTCTGCTGGGGGGACGACGGATTCGGCCAGGCGACGCCGCCCGCGTCGGTCGATGGGATCGCGGGCACGGCTACGGCGATCACCGCGGGAGGCGCACACAGCTGCGCGATCCAGGCCGGGACGGGAAACGTCGTCTGCTGGGGGGACGACTCGTTCGGCCAGTCGACGCCGCCGGCAGAAGTCGACGGTACGCTCGGCACGGCGACCGCGATCGACGCAGGTTGGGCGCATGGCTGCGCGATCCAGGCGGGAACGGGGCGCGTGGTGTGCTGGGGCGCCAACCAGATCGAGCAGGAGCCCCCCGGCACCTATACCGGCCAGGCGACGCCGCCGCCGGACGTGGACGGCTCGCTCGGGACTGCGACGGCGATCGCTGCCGGATTCGAGCACAGCTGCGCGATCCAGGCGCAGAGCGGGCGCGTCGTCTGCTGGGGCGCAAATGGCTCGGGCCAGGCGACGCCGCCGCTCTCGGTCGACGGCACCTCGGGCACCGCGACCGCGCTCGCTCTCGGCGACGAACACGGTTGCGCGATCCAGTCGGAGTCGGCGCGGGTCGTCTGCTGGGGGCAGGATGGTGAGGGACAGTCGACGCCTCCGGCAGAAGTCGACGGCACCTCGGGCACGTCCATCGCGATCGCCGCCGGAGGCATGCACGGCCTCGCCATCGCTGCTTCGGCGGCCGCGCCCGATGCCGACGCCGACGGCGTCCCCGACGCGATCGACAACTGCCCCTTCGCGTCGAATCCCGCGCAAGAGGACACGGGCGGTGTGGGCCTCGCCTCCGCTCCCGACGGCATCGGCGACGCCTGCCAGTGTGGCGACGCCAACGACGATGGCCGCGTGACGGGTCTCGACGGCGCGCTCGTGAAACGCGCCGCGCTCGGGCTCGCCCCCTTTCCCGGCGGCGTCGGGGATCTTCCGGCAACACAGAAATGCGACGTCGGCGGCACGGCGGGCTGCACCGGTCTCGACGGCACGCTCGTGACGCGCGCCTCGCTCGGCCTTCCGCCAGGCATTTCGCAGGTCTGCGCCGCAGCCACGGGACCGTAGGTCTGGCCCGACCGGGTGTCGGCGCGAAGACGCCGAAGGCGTCGTCGGCCGGCGCGTTCCAGCACGGCCATGCTGAATTGTCCCGTTCGATCATCGGATCTAGATCGGGTTGATTGGTCAGATTGTCGGATTGACCGGGTATTGGCCGATGCCCTAGTCTCGGGGCATGCCGGGCCTCTTGCGCGCTCTCGATCCGCTTTCCGGCCTCCCCGTCTACCAGCAGATCGCCGCGCACCTGCGCGCCGAGATCGAGGCCGGGGAGCGCGCGGCGGGAGCGCGGCTTCCGACGATCCGGGCGCTCGCCGCCGAGCTCGGCGTGAACCGGGAT
>CAJPFO010000040.1 GCA_905339255.1 Myxococcaceae bacterium | reverse complement strand
TCGGGGCCGCGAGCTCGCGCGTGGCCTCGCGGCCTACGCTTCGGAGGACGTCGAGAGCATCAAGGGACGGCCGACGCGGGAGATCGCCTCCTTGCTCGGCTTCAGCAACGGCGACGAGGTGATCCACCGCGACGATCTCGTCGTGCTCGAAAGGCGTTCTTGAGCGCAGGCGGGCGCCCTTCCCGCGCGAGCGGCTTCCGCGCGCGCGGAGGTGTGCTTTCATCCTTGCGGCCCAATCGGGCCGAAGGAGGGTTTTATGCGACGGATCGGGACGGGGTTCCTTGCTTTGGCGCTCACCACGACGCTGGCGGCCGGCGCGGCCAGTGCGCAGGCCGGCGAAGGCAAGCAGAAGCGGGCGCGAGAGAGCCGGCCTGCGAAGGTCAGCCTCACCGAGGCCTGCGAGGTCGACGCCGCGATCTACTGCGATGACGACGAGCGACGCGGCGTCGACAAGGTCGCCTGTCTGCGCAAGAACAAGGATCTGGTGTCACCCGGGTGCGCCGCTGCGCTCGGGAGCGGCGGCGGCCGCCGCCGATAGGAGCGTTACGCCGCCGGCGAGGCCCGCGCCTCGCCGGCGGACCGCGCAGCGGCGTCGGCCCGGCGCCGGAGTTGATCGAACGAACGCTCGACCGCAAGCACGAGCTCGTGGAGATCCGGGACCAGGTCCCAATCGGCGTTGAAGCCCCACGAGAGGCGTCCGCCGTAGCTGAAGAGTGCGATCCCGACGCTCTGCGCACCGAGCAGCGGCACCATCGGATGCGCCTCGAGCATGCGTGCCCCGAGCAGGTAGAGCGCCATTCGCGGGCCGGGGACGTTGGTCACGATCAGGTGATAGGGCGGCCGCGTCTCGACGAACCTCGCTCCGAGCGCGAGGGGCGTCGCGCCGAGCCACTCGATCACCTGCGTGAGCGTCTCGGCTCCGAGCGCATCGTGACGGCGCTTCAGCTCCTCGGTGGCCTTCCGGACGAGCGCGAGACGTTCGAGCGGATCGCTCTCGCCGATCGGAAGCGGAACGAACCATGCTGCGACGCGGTTTCCGAGGCGTCCTCGCTCGCTCGCATCACGGACCGAGACGGGGGCCATCACCCGGAACGGAAGCTCGTTGGGATCGGTGAGGCGCGTGTACTTGAAGAAGCGTCGGATCGCTCCGGCGACGACCGTGAGGACCAGATCGTTCAGCGTGCCCCCGAGCTGCTTGCGAACCCTCGAGACCTCGTCGAGATCCATCGTGAGCCAATCGAATCGCCGATGCGGACCGACCGGGAGGTTGAGCGGGGTGAGCGGCATCGGAGCGAGACCTCCGGTGAGCACACGCGCCGCCGCGCGCAGCCGTTCGGCGAGCTCGTCGCGCGCTTCGCCATCGCTCGCGAGGCGACCGATCGCACGCGCGCCTCGAAGCGGCGCGCCGAGCCGGTGGAGGCCCTCCTGCATCGCGTACTCGACGGCGCTCGGCGCAGGACGCGGGATCCAGGCGGGCGGGGGCTCGACCTTCGCGGTCGGCTCCGGAGTGAGGAGCACCGTCATCAAGTCCGCTCCAGAGACTCCGTCGACCATGCAGTGGTGGATCTTGCTCACGACGGCGATGCGTCCGTCGGCGAGACCCTCGATCACCCAGAGCTCCCAGAGCGGCTTGTGGAGGTCGAGGCGCTGCTCGAGGATCCGCGCGCAGGTGCGCTTCAGGATCCGCTCGTCTCCCGGGCGCGGAAGCCGCGCGTGCCGCACGTGGTAGCGGAGATTGAAGCGCGCATCGTCGACCCAGATCGGATGACCATCGAGAGGCGCGTCGATCACCTTCTGGCGGTAGCGCGGGATCCGATGGAGTCTCGACCCGACGTAGTCGAGGATCCGATCGAAATCGATCGGGCCGCTCGCGTCGCGCAGCGGATCGCCCTCGAAGATCTGCACCGCGCCGACGTGCATCGGCGAGTTCGGCCCCTCGTAGATCAGGAACGACCGGTCGAGCTCCGAAAGACGGGTCCAGGCCGTCATGTTCCCTCCTCGCTCAGCGCTTGCGGAGCGACTCGAACTCCTGCTGCACCAGATCCACGAGGTCGTGGAGGTCGGGAACGGCGTCCCATTCGGCGTTCAGACCCCAGAACAGGCCCCCGTCGAAGCTGAACAGCGCGATCCCGAGCGCCTGGTTCGAGAACAGCGGGACGAGCGGGTAGATCGCACGCATCCGGGCGCCGAGCAGATGGACCGGGAATTGCGGCCCCGGCACGTTGGTGACGACCATGTTGTACGAGCGCGTTCGCGCGGCGAGCCGGGCGAAATCGGCGAAGAGCGAAGTCATCCCGAGATCGCTGAGCTCCTCGACGAGCTCGGTTCCGTGGACCTTCGACGAGCGCTTGAGCGCGCGGGTCGTCGCAATCACGCTCGCGAGCCGCTTCTCCGGAGTGCTCTCGTGGACGGGAAGCCGCGCCATCAGGAACGAGACGCGATTTCCGAGCCGACCGTGCTCGGCACCGGGCCGGACGTTCACCGGAAGCATCGCGCGGAAGTCGAGCGAATCGACGTCGACCCCGCGTCGCTGCAAGAAGCTCCGCATCGCGCCGGCGACGACCGCGAGGACCACGTCGTTGAGTGTCCCCCCCGAGTCGCCGCGCGCCTCCTTGACGGCCGCGAGATCCATCTGCGTCCAGTCGAAGCGCCGGTACGGGCCGACCGGATCGTTGAGCGGCGTCTCCGAAGCGCTGCCGAGGCCGGCGGTGAGCGAATCGGCGATCGCCTCGAGCGTCTCGCGCGCCCCGCGCACGGCCTTGCCCGGCGAGCGGAGCAGGTCGAGGGCGGCCCCCGCCGCCGCTGCGGGGATCGTTCCCCGGCGAGCGACCTCGTCGCGAAGGAGCCGCGCGGCGGACGGAACGGGCCTCGGCACCCAGGGAGGCGTCGCCGACGCGGCAGGCATTCCGGGAGCCGACTGCAAGAAGCCGGCGAGAAGATCCGCCCCCGAGATTCCGTCGATCATGCAGTGATGGATCTTCGAGATCACCGCGAAGCGGTTGCCTTCGAGACCCTCGACGAACCAGAGCTCCCAGAGAGGTCTCGCGGGATCGAGCTTCTGCGAGAAGATCCGGCCGGCGAGGCGCTTCAACTGGCGTTCGTCGCCGGGCTCGGGAAGCGCCGTGTGTCGCAGGTGGTAGTCGAGGCGGAAGCGCTCGTCGTCGACCCAGACGGGATGATCGAAGTACGGAATCCGCTCGATCCGCTGGCGGAAGCGAGCGCTCCTTCGAAGCGCCGGCTCGGCGAGCTCGCGGATCCGTTCGATGTCGAGCCCGCCGTCCGGTGTCTGCGGGCCGTCGCCCTCGAAGACCTGCACGGCGCCGACGTGCATGTGGACGTTCGCGTCCTCGATCGCGAGGAAGGTGGCGTCGAGTGCCGAAAGCCGATCGTAATGCGTGTATCCCATGGCCTCCCCCTTCCCATCGGCAGCATACGACAGCCCCTCGCGTCGCGGGGCGGCGCGAACGCGCCGGAGTTCGGCCTGCTATTCTCGGAGCTGGCCTGCCGGCCGGACCCGAGACCATGAGCCACACCCCTCCCGTCGATCCCACCCTCGAAACGCAGCTCTTCGGGCTCGCGCGACGTGCTCGTGAGGCTTCTCGTCGCACGGGCGAGCTCGATACGAGAACGAAGAACGCATGGCTCCTGCGAACGGCCGAGCGGCTCGACGCCGCCAAGCCCTCGATCCTCGAGGCCAACGCCGAGGACGTCCGTTCGGCCGAGGCGGCGGGGGTCGAGAAGCCGCTCCTCGGCCGCCTCGCGATCTCCGAGGCGAAGTGGCGCGACATGATCGCGGGGCTCCGGGACGTGGCGGCGCTCCCCGATCCCGTCGGCGAGATCGTCGACTCGAGGGTGCGCCCGAACGGGCTCCGCGTCGGACGCATGCGGATTCCTCTCGGCGTGATCCTCATCATCTACGAGGCGCGGCCGAACGTGACCGTCGACGCCGCGGCACTCTGCGTGAAGGCCGGCAACGCCGTGATCCTGCGCGGAGGCTCCGAAGCGATCCGCGCGAACCGCGCACTCGGCGAAGAGCTCCGCGCTGCGGCTCGCGAAACGGGTGTTCCCGAGGATGCCGTCGTCGTGGTGCCGACGACCGATCGCGCGGCGCTCGAACCCCTGCTCCGGGCCGATCGCGACATCGACCTCGTGATTCCGCGCGGCGGCCCCGGGCTGATCCGCAAGGTCGTCGAGACCTCGCGAATCCCGGTGATCAAGCACGACGCAGGTGTGTGTCATGTCTTCCTCGACGCCTCGGCCGACCCCGAGATGTCGACGAGCATCGTGATCGACTCGAAGATCCGACAGATGGCGGTCTGCAACGGGCTCGAGACGCTCCTCGTCCACCGCGATGCCGTGCGAACGGCGCTTCCGGCAGTGATGAAGGCGCTCGTCGAGCAGGGCGTCGAGGTCCGGGGCTGCGAGAGGACTCGCGAGGCCTTCTCCGAGGCGAAGCCTGCGAGCGACGAGGACTGGGCCGCGGAGTACCTCGCTCCGATTCTCGCGGTGCGCGTGGTCGATTCGCTCGACGAGGCCATCGAGCACGTGCGTCGCTGGGGATCCGACCACACGGAAGTGATCGTCACGCAGGACTACGCGAGCGCGCGCGCCTGGACCCGCCGCGTCACGTCGTCGACCGTCGGAGTGAACTGCTCGACGGCCTTCGCCGACGGCTACCGCCTCGGCCTCGGCGCGGAGATCGGGATCTCGACCTCGAAGCTCCACGCCTACGGTCCGATGGGCCTCGAGGGGCTCACCACGCTCAAGTTCGTGCTCGAGGGAGAGGGCCAGCTCCGCGAATGACGGAGCGTGCGGCGACGGGCCTCTTCGGCGGCACTTTCAACCCCATCCACGTCGCCCATCTGCGCGCAGCCGAGGACGCCGCCGAATCGCTCGGACTCGAACGCGTGGTCTTCGTGCCGAGCGCGAGCCCGCCGCACAAGCGGCCTACGCGCGACGACGTGATGGCGCCGGCACAGCGGCGGCTCGCCTGGGTCCGACGTGCCGTCGCAGGAAACCCGCGCTTCGAGGTCGACGACGTCGAAGTGGTCCGGGGCGGCCTCTCTTACACGGTCGACACGCTCCGTATTTTCGGCGAACGGCTCGCCCCCGAGCGGCCCGTCTTCTTGATCGGATGCGACGCGCTCGCCGAGATCGACACCTGGAAGGAGCCCGAGACCCTGCTCGGACTCGCGCACTTCGCCGTGATGACGCGTCCCCCGCTCGTCGGCTGCCCGCTCACGGAGATCGTTCCCGCCGGGCTCGCGGGAGAGTTCCGGTTCGCGAGCTCGGGCGACCACGCGGAGCATCGGCGAACGGGCACCTGGATGAGACTCCTACCGATCACCGCCCTCGACGTCCGTGCGAGCGATCTGCGCTCGCGGCTTCGCAGCGGGCGTTCCGTGCGCTACTTGATCCCGGAGGGGGTTCGGGAGGAGATCCTGCAGAGCGGAATCTACGCAGGTCGCGGCGCCTCGGCTTCGGACCAGGAGGGGTCGTGACGGAACCGAAGCGCAAGGACGTCCCTGGCGGCGGGCTCGACCGGCTCGTGAAAGCGCGCCTCCTGGTCGAGGCGGCGCTCGACAAGAAGGCCGAAGACGTGATCGCCCTCGACGTTCGCGAACTCGTCTCGTTTGCCGACACGTTCGTGATCGCCTCCGGAAACTCGGATCGCCACGTGCGGTCGATCGTCGACGGCATCGAAGAGGCACTTCGCGCGCACGGCGAGAAGCCGATCGGAATCGAGGGGACCGAGGAAGGGCGCTGGGTGCTGATCGATGCCAACGATGCCATCGTCCACGTCTTCCTTCGTGACGTGCGGGCGCATTACGATCTCGAGCGGCTCTGGAGCGACGCGCCGAAGCTCACCTTCGTCGGCGCCGGCGGGGCGGCAGAAGCGACGCGATGAACCGACCCGTGATGCTGATCGTCCTCGACGGCTTCGGCCTCGGCGACCGCGGCCCCGGAGACGCGACCGCCCGCGCACGGGCTCCCTTCTTCGCGGCGGCCGACCGCCACCCCCATGCGAAGCTCGAGACGTCGGGCGAGGCCGTCGGCCTTCCGCCCGGGCAGATGGGCAACTCCGAGGTCGGCCACATGACGATGGGCGCCGGCCGGGTGATCGACCAGGACATCACCCGGATCAGCAAGGCGATCGCCGCGGGCGAGCTCGAGACGAACCCGGCCGTCCAGGGGGCGCTCGACGCCGTCCGGCGCCGCGGGACCCGGCTGCATCTCTTGGCGCTCGTTTCGGATGGCGGAGTCCACTCGCACGTCGACCACCTCGTGGCCCTTCTCGACCTCGCGAAGCGTCACGGGATTGCCGCGCAGATCCACGCGTTTCTCGATGGACGCGATACCCCGCCCTCATCCGGGCTCGGGTACATCGAAGCGCTCGTCCCGGTGCTCGAGAGAACGGGGGCCCGGATCTCGACGGTCTCGGGACGCTACTACGCGATGGATCGTGACAACCGCTGGGAACGCGTGAAGCAGGCGTACGACGCCATCGTGCTCGGCAGGGGAGTCGCGGCGCCAGATCCGGTCGCGGCGGTTCGTGAGGCCTACGCGCGCAAGGAGACCGACGAGTTCGTGAAGCCGACCGTCGTCGACGGGGGGGCCCCTCTCTCCGATGGCGACGCCGTGATCTTCGTGAACTTTCGCGCCGACCGGGCGCGCGAGCTCACCAACGCGATCACGGGCCAGATTCCCGAGCGCTTCGAGGCCGAGCTCGAGCGCGAGAAGATCGTTTCGCTCTCGACCTTCGTGTGCCTGACCGAATACGACGAGCGCTTCGATCTTCCAGTGGCGTTCGCGAACGAGGCGCCGAAGAAGATCGTCGGTGAGTTGCTCGCATCCGCAAAACTCCGCCAGCTTCGCGTGGCCGAGACCGAGAAGTACGCGCACGTGACCTTCTTCTTCAACGGCGGGCGCGAGCAGCCCTTCCCGGGAGAGGACCGGATCCTCGTGCCCTCGCCCCGCGGCGTCGCCACCTACGATCTCGAGCCCGAGATGAGCGCGATCGAGGTGACCGACGAGCTCCTCGCGAAGCTCGACGAGACCCTTTACGACTTCGTCCTCGTCAACTACGCGAACCCCGACATGGTTGGCCACACGGGTGTGCTCGCGGCCGCGATCGAAGCCGTCGAGACGATCGACGTCTGCCTCGCGAGGGTGACCGAGGCGGTGCTGGCTCGCGGTGGATGCGTGCTCGTCACGGCCGACCACGGCAACTGCGAGCAGATGATCGATCCCGAGACCGGTGGACCACACACGGCGCACACCACGAATCCGGTTCCGATCTGGTGGATCACGAACGACGCACGCGGCCGGACGCTGCGCGACGGGACGCTCGCGGATCTCGCCCCGACGATCCTCGAGCTGCTCGGGCTGCCGCGACCCGTCGAGATGACGGGGCGCTCGCTCCTCGTTCCGCCGAAATGAGTGGCCTTCCGCCCGTCCTGCTCCTCGACCTCGACGACACGATCCTCGATCTCTCGCGATCGGCGCAGCGGCTTTGGACCACGCTCTGCCACCGCTTCGCCCCGGACCTCGCGCCGGGAACCGATCCCGAATCCCTTCTCGCCGCGCTCCGCGAAGCGACCGCGACTTTCTGGCGGGACGGCGAAGCTCGCCGCTGGGGCGTCTTCGATCTCGAGCGCGCTCGCCGGGTGATCGCCGCCGACGCCTTCTCGCGAACCGGCGCGGGAAGCGGCGTGGCGGCGTTCGCCTTCGCCGACACCTTCTCGCGCGAGCGTCTCGATTCGATCGAGCCCTTTCCCGGAGCGATCGAGACGCTCGACACGCTGCGCGAGCGCGGCGTCCGGCTCGGGCTCGTCACCAACGGCCGCTCGAAGACGCAGCGCGAGAAGATCGAGCGCTTCGAGCTCGGATCGCGCTTCGATGCGATCGCGATCGAAGAGGAGGTCGGATTCGGAAAGCCGGACGTCCGCGTCTTCCGCCACGTTCTTTCGCGTCTCGATGCGGCGCCATGCGACGCGTGGATGGTCGGCGACAACCTCGAGGCCGACATCGCGGGGGCGAGATCTGCGGGGGTCCACGCGATCTGGCACGATTTCGAGAGCCGGGGGCTACCCGAAGACGCCCCCGCCACGCCCGACCGCGTCGTCCGCGCGATCCTGGAACTGCTGGAGGGATAGTGGAGCCGTTCCGCTTCTACGCCGCCGAAATCTCCTACTTCTCGGCCAAGGTGCGGCCGGCGCTCCGCTACAAGAACGTCCCGTTCGCCGAGATCCTTCCGACCCCCGAGGTCTATCGGAGCGTGATCCTTCCGCGCACGGGCCTCGGCTTCATCCCGATCGTCGTGACTCCCGAGGGCGAAACCTGGCAGGACACGAGCGACATCCTCGACGCGCTCGAGGTGCGCTTCCCGGAGCGTCGGCTCGAGCCTTCGACTCCGGTCCAGCGGACGGCTGCGAGGCTTCTCGAGCTCTACGCCGACGAGTTTCTCGTACTCCCGGCCATGCACTACCGCTGGAGCTTCCCCGAGAGCGTGGCGAAGGCTCGTGCCGACTTCGCCGCGGTGAACGGCGACCCCGACGCCGCCAAGAAGTTCGCCGACCGGATGTCGGGAAGCATTCTTGCGCTCGGCGTGAGCGACGCATCGAAGCCTGCGATCGAGGCCCACCTGCGCGACCTCCTCGCTGCGCTCGAAACTCACTTCGCAGCGCATCCGTTTCTTCTCGGTGACGCACCGTCGATTGCGGACTGCGCGCTCATGGGCCCTCTCTACGCACACCTCTACCTCGACGCCGTACCCGGACGATTGCTTCGCGAGACGGCACCGCGAACCTGCCACTGGATCGAGCGGACGAACCATCCCGACCCCGACGCGCGCGGCGGCTGGCTCGAAGGCGACGCGCTGCCGGCGACGCTCGCGCCGCTGCTCGGTCTGGTGGGATCGGACGCCGCACCGCTCCTTCTCGACGGGATCCGCGACCTCGAAGCCTGGATCGACCGCGAAGGAAGGGTCGGCGAGACGCCTCCGCGCGGCGTCGGCCTCCACGAGACGGTGCTCCGGGGGGCCCGATTGCGGCGCTACACGAGCCCGTACTCGCTCTGGATGCTCCAGCGCGTCCTCGATCCCGTCGCGTCGCTCGGTCCCCAGGGTCGCTCGCGCGTCGAGACGGCGTTTTCCGGATCGGGTTGCGAAGCGCTTCTCGCGGCGGCGCCCGTCCATCGGATGGGAAAGCGGCGCTTCGCGCTCGTGATCGAGCGCTGAGCGAAGCTTCTCCCAGGCCGGTTCCGCTCGGGTTCGCTCGCCACCCACGCCGGGCCGCTCCTGCGATCAGCCGATCGCGGCGATCGCGGCGCCAACGCAGACCGGTGTGATCGCGGCGCCGAGCAGCACCTCGACGAGCGTGTGGTGATCGAGCCGGATCCGCGCCCATCCGACCGCGAGCGTCGCGAGCGAGAGCGCGAGGCCGCCGAACGGCGCGACCGATCCGAGCAGCACGGCCGATCCAGCGCACGCTCCCGCATGCACGCTCACCTTGATCCTCCGGTTCAGGATCATGGCGATCGCATTCGCCGACGCCGCGCCGACGAGCGCCGCGACGAGGAGCCGAGGAGCTCCGGCGGCCACGAGCAGCGCGAGCAGCACGAAGAGGCTCGCGCTTCCGAGCGCGTAGAGAGATCGCCGCTCCTCCCGTACGGTCACGAACCAGTCTCCATCGGCGCGCTTTCGCCTCTCGTGGACGAGCAGCGCGAGGCTCGGGACGATCACGATGCCCACACACAGGAGCGTCCATCCGAGCGCGGCCGGCCACGGACTTCCCGTCTCGTGGAGGACGTAGACGAGCACCGGGAGCGGTACGGCGAAGGGATGGAAGGCGCGCGAGATCCAAGCGGCGGCACGCTCCGGCCCGAGCGGCGCGAGGCGGTCGGACCGATCGACGACGCCGGAACGGGCTCGCGTTTGCACGATTCCTCCGGGGAACCAAAGAAGCGTAACCGGCGCTGCCGATCGGGGGTATGCTGGACCGACCCGGAGCATCCATGACCCTGTACGCGCAGGTGACGAAGGAGATCCGAAGCGGCCCTTCCGGGCGCGAGTGCGCGGCTTTCTTCGATCTCGACCGGACGCTCCTTTCGGGGTTCTCGGCCTTCGCCTTCTTCCAGCACCGCCTCCTCTCGGGGAGGATGTCGCCCCGGGAGCTCGTCGAGTCGATCGCCGCAGCGACGAGCTTCGGGCTCGGAAGGACCGGCTTCTCCGGGCTGGTGGGAGGGGCCGCGGCCGCGTTCCGGGGCTTTTCCGAACGCGCGCTCATGGAGATCGGCGAAGAGATCTTCGAGAAGCAGCTCGCGCGGGAGATCTACCCCGAGTCGCGTGCGCTCGTCGAGGCGCACCAGCACATGGGCCACGTCGTCGCGATCGTCTCTTCCGCGCTCCCCCACCAGGTCGAACCCGTGGCGCGCGCGCTCGGAATCGAGCACGTGCTCTGCACGAGGCTCGAGACCCGCGACGGTGTCTTCACCGGAAGGATCGTTCGCCCGACCTGCTACGGCGAGGGAAAGGCGTTCTACGCTCGCGAACTCGCACAAAAGCTCGGCTGCGATCTTTCCCACTCCACGTTCTACTCCGACAGCCACGAGGATCTGCCGCTGTTCGAGATCGTCGGGAACCCACGCCCGTTGAATCCGGACCGGACGCTTTCCGAGATCGCTCAAGCCCGCGGCTGGCCGGCGCGGAGCTTCCGCAGCCGCGGCACGCCGGGGCTCGCGGAAGTCGCTCGGACCGCACTCGCGTGGTGGAGCGTCCTGCCGTCGTTCGCATCGGGGATCCCCGTCGCGCTCATGAACGGCTCGCGCCGAGACGCCGTGAACGTCGGGATGGCGACCTGGGGAGAAATCGGAACGGCGCTCGCCGGGATCGAGCTCGCCGTCGAGGGCGAGGAGCATCTCTGGGCCGAGCGGCCTGCGGTCTTCATCTTTAACCACCAGAGCGGGATCGATACGCTGCTGCTGTGCAAGCTGCTCCGTCGCGACGTGGTCGCGATCGGAAAGCAGGAGCTCAGGCGAACTCCTCTGCTCGGTCCGATCTTCGCGTGGAGCGGGATGGTCTTCGTGGACCGCGACGACCACGGGAAGGCCGTGGCCGCCCTCGGCCCGGCCGTCGAGGCGCTCCGAAGTGGACTCTCGATCGCGATCGCTCCCGAGGGAACCCGGAGCAGCACGACGCACGTCGGCCCGTTCAAGAAGGGAGCCTTCCATCTGGCGATGCAGGCGGGGGTCCCGATCGTTCCCGTCGTCTTCCGCAATGCGCTCGATGCGCTTCCGAAGCACTCGATGTTGATCCGGCCGGCGCGCGTCGAGGCCGTCGTGCATGCGCCGATCTCCACCCGGGAGTGGCGGCGGGAGGACCTCGACTCGCACGTCGAACGCGTCCGGTCGATCTACGTCGAGACGCTCGAACCCTGAATCAGCGCGAACGGCCCGAGCGGCGCCGTGGTGGAGGAGCGATCGTCGCTCAGATCCAGCGGCGCACCTTGCGGCGGTACTCGTCGTAGGCCTCGCCGAAGCGCTCCTCGAGCATGGCTTCCTCGTTCACGATGAACTGGTTCGTGATGAGGACGAAGAAGAGCGGGATCACGAGCAGCGGCGTGCGCGTGCCGAGCAGCATCGCCACACCCGCGAGCGCCACGAGCATGCCGAGGTAGATCGGATTGCGCGTGTAGCGGTAGGGTCCCTCGGTGAGTAGCGCCGAAGACTCCCGGAAGGGAACGATCGTCGTCTCGCGCTTGCGGAAGAGCAGCGACGATCCGAGCAGCAGCCCGATGCCGATCCCGAGCGGAAGGAGGCCGATCCACGTGAGCGGCGGGTCGAGCCAGCGTCCGAGCGGCAGCGCGAAGTGCAGGAGCACCATGAGCGCGAGGCAGCCGGCGACGAGGACGGGCGGGAGGTAAGGCGGACGTCGGATCTCGGCCATGTCGAGCCTCCGGGCCACGGAATCGCTCTGCGTCGGCGGCGTTCGGGCCGCGTTCGGGGAAGGTTACCCGCTCGCCGTCACGGCGTCGCCTCGGCTGCGAGCGGGACGCGCACGGAGAGGGCGCCGCGCAGATCCCCGGGTCGGAACCCCGTGGCGCGATCGTCGGGATAGCGCTCGGCAAGGATCGCGCGGACCTCGGGCGAGATCTCGTCGGCCGTACCGTGGCACTGGCTGCAGATGCCGCCCGGAAAGACCAGCGGCCGAAGCATCCGGAGCTCGCGGCCCCTCCCGCCCGTGCCGACGACCTCGATCTTCGTGGTCGGCTGCTTCCCGCTCCGGATCCCGGCTTCGGCCGACTCGAGGAACTCGCGCTCGAAGGCGTCCGGCGCGTTCACGGGGTTCCGCGTGCGAAGCGCCGTGCGTCGGATCACGAGGCCCTCGGACTCCGAGAGCTCCTTCGAGTGCCTCTGTGCGACGTCGCGACAGACCTCGACGGCGTTCGCCGGCCCTCCCGCCGCGATCGCCGCCTCGAGCTCGGCGAGAAGCGTCCGCTGGAGCGTGGTTGCTGCCGCCTCGGCTCGCCCCTTTGCGGCCGCGACGTCGGAAGAGGCCGGCGCAGACTCCTCGGCCGACGCGGCAAAGAGCGCGATCCCCGCCGAGAGCAGGAGATGTCGGAGCATTTCGTCCCCCCGCAGCGGGCGAGCGCCCGCGGTCATCATTCCATGATAAGCATATTGACATGAAGCGGGAAGCCCGTAGCCTGCCGGCATGACGCAGGGGCCCGAGCGGCACGCGATCCCATCGGACGACGCGCTCGCGCTCGTGGCCGATCGCTTCCGGGCGCTCGCCGACCCGCTGCGTCTGCGGCTGCTTCGCGAGCTCATGGACGGAGAGCGAAGCGTCCAGGAGCTCGTCTCGCGAACCGGAATCCTCCAGCCGAGCGTCTCGAAGCACCTCGCGGTGTTGCGCGCCGAGGGGATCGTCCTGCGTCGCCCACGAGGAGCCTCGGTCTTCTACTCGATCGCCGATCCGAGCGTCCTCGAGCTCTGCGAGATCGTCTGCCGCGGTCTCGAGCGCCGCCTCTCCGGTCACCTCGAAGCCCTGTCGAGGCCAGCCACCCGACGCTCCGCGAGGCGCTGAGCCCGATCGGAACCTCCGGACCTCGCGCGCGCCGCCGCCGCCATAGGTTCCCAGCACCGCCACGGGTCCGCGTGTAGGGGCGACCCGGTGGGTCGCCCGGGCAATCCGAAAGCCTCGGAGCGCCGGCTAGACGCGCGAGAGCAGGCCCCGATCGACGAGCGATCGGATCGCGCGCAACAGATCGCCGTCGGGCTCGGGGGAAAAATCGAGGATCCGTCGCAGCGTGAGCCCCTTCTTCGCGAGCGCGACCACCGAGACCTCGACGGCCGAAAGAACGCTGCGGCGTGGATCTTCTGGGCCGAGACGGACCGCGAAGCGCGAATCGGCCGGAAACGTCGTCGCATCGACCGCCGCTTCGAGGAGCTTGCGGGCGCGCTCGATCGCATCCGCAATCGGGATCGGCATGGGCTCGACGTCCGGCAACGCAATCGGCTCGTCGAGGATCTCGTACGAGCCCTCGGTCCAGGCGAGGATCCGGCCGAGCGCCTTCACACCGTGTACGGGGCCGACCCGCGCTGCGACGAGATACCCCTCCTCGACGAGGACGAGCGCCTCCTCCGCACCACTCTCGAACGCGATCGTGGCCTTTCGTGCGAGCCTCGCGACGCATCGAAGTGCGGCCACGACGCCACCCGGGCCGAGCTCGTCCGGCGCGGCGCGCCCCTCGAAGCCGACTTGCGCCGCTGCGAGGTCTTCG
>CAJPFO010000039.1 GCA_905339255.1 Myxococcaceae bacterium | reverse complement strand
ACACGCGAACCCGCTGGGGCACACGGCGAAGCGCCGATCGTGCGAAGGCCATCGCGCAGTGGGAGCGGCTCCGAAGCACGCTCGAGGATCTCGGCGTTCGCGTCCTCGTCGTCCCACCCGACCCCGCGCAGCCCGGGCTCGTCTATCCGGCGAACGCCGGCTTCATGACCGACGTCGACGCCGAGAGACCGCTCGCCGAGAAGACCTTCTACCTCTCGAACCTCCTCCCGACTCGCGCCGGAGAGCGACCGCATTACGAACGCGTGCTCGCGGCCGCCGGCGTCCGCATCGCGAGAGTCGACGAGCAGTACCGCTTCGAAGGAGAAGCCGACTTCTTCCCGGTGGGGGAGCACTACCTCCTCACGCACGGCCACCTCGAACGCCAGCGCTTCGTTCCCGCCTTCGCGATCCCGCCGTGGCGCCGCGTCTACGGCTTCCGCACCGATGCGCGCGTCTCGTCGGTCCTCGCGCCGATCGTCCGCCCCAAGCCCGTGATCCCGCTCGAACTCGTCCTCGAAGCGCACTACCACGGCGATACCGCGCTTTGCGCCTTCGGTCCGGGCCGCGAGCATCTGCTCGTCTACCGCGCCGCGCTCGCGCCGCGGAGCTTCTCGAAGCTCCGGGATGCCTTCGGCGAGAAGCTCCTCGAGATCGGCGACGACGATGCGCGGCGCTACGCCGCCAACTCCTTCACGCTCACGCACGAGACGGAGTCGGCCCTCGTACTCCCGTCCGGTGTCTCCGCGTCACTGCTCGCAGCGATCCGCGAACGTGGCGTCCGCCCGATCGAGGTCGACGTCTCGGAGTTCCTCAAGAAGGGCGGCGGATCCGTGAAGTGCATGATCGGGGATCTCGGACCGGTGCGAGACTCGGACTTTCGGGAAGTCGCTGACGAGTAAGGGCTTTCCGGGTCGACTGTGCCGCGGTCGCGCACGCGTCCGGAATGAGGTGCCCTGGGTTCCGTGGACGGTCATGCGCTTTCGGGAGTTTCCCGTAGGCGGCTCGACTCTTGTCCTGTCCCACGCTCCTTCTCTCGTCCCGGATGGGGGTAGGGATGGCCGGTCTCCCGGCCACCCCTCCCTCCGAACCGTACAGGCGGATTTCCCGCATACGGCTCTCCGGTCAGCGGGCCCGACGATGGGCATGGATGAACCGTGCGTGAGCCTGCTCCAGCGAGAACAGCCCCTGCTCGGCGAAGAAGGCCTTGGACCAGCGCTTTTGCGCTTCTCCTCGCTCCCAGGACATCGACCATCCGACTCGCTTGCACAGCATGCTGCGCAGGCGACGCCGGATCATCTTGTCCAAGAGAGCGTGGTTCGGCTGAGTAACGCTGCGGAAATAGGCGAACCAACCCGTGAGGACCGAGTTCAACCGGGCGATCTGTACCGCCAGGCTGTCGCCGCTGTTCCGTGGCGTGAGGCTGCGGATGGCATCCTTGATCCGGGCGAGACTCTTCGGCCTCACCCGACGGAGGATGCGATTCCGTCCCCGGCTTCGAGATCCATACCCTTCGAAGCGACTGCGGCCGATACGTTCCGGCCTTCCAGGCACTTCGCAATCGCATGATCTCCTCTTCGAGATGGTTCCCGAACGCCTCGACCGTCATCCCGTCCACGCCCGGGGGCGCCGCCGTTGCGCGAGACCCGGGCGAAGGCTGCCCGCAGAGTCTTCTCGGCGAAGACCTCGTCGTGCAGCCAGTACCAACGTCCTCCTTCTGGCCCTCCACGGCGGAGGGTTTCCAACATGCGATCCGTCCACACGACGCGTTCCACCCACCCAAACGGGCCGGCTTCTCCCGGTAGCACAGCCCTCGCGGGCACTTCGGCCGGGTAGCGCTTCGCGTCATGCGGCATGCGCGCATCCACCTTCCTGGCGTCCTTCGCTCCCCCGGCTTTCACCGGCTTCCTCACTACTACGACGCCTCTGCCGTCTGCACGCCCGACCTGCGCCGGCGCTGTCGCGTGCAGACTTCCCCATTCCACGCACGTCACCTTCCAGACGTCCCGCCGTCAACCACCTCGTGACCATCGCGCATCCCTTGACCGGCTACCCATCGTGGTGCGCGCTACCACTCGTTCGAGTGTTGGCTTCGCCTGTACCCGCCAGCTCGCCTGATCACGCGGCCGAATCACGTTCGTCCTCCTGCGGGCCATCCGTTCTCCTCCCCCTGCTCTCCACGTCACCTCGCGGCTTCGCAGTTGGGTTCGGATACCAGGCCGGAGAGCCTCTGCCTGGACGGGGACTCTCACCCCATTGATGTCGTGCGCTGCTGGGCGCACGGGTGCGGGGGCGGAGCCCCC
>CAJPFO010000038.1 GCA_905339255.1 Myxococcaceae bacterium | reverse complement strand
AATGGCTCCTCGCGCTCTCGGCGGCACGGCTTCGCTGGGCGGCGTCGATCTCGCTCCCGGTCGCGGCGAGCGCCGCGACCGTCGCACGCACGCCGGCGCGATAGCTCGTGAAGAAGTCGACGACCCGGTAGAGGTCGAAGTCGTCGCTCTCGCGCGCGTACGCTGCCAGGAAGGACTCGGCCAGGTCGCGCCGGCGGCGGTAACGGAGATCCATCGCCAGGAAGGCGACCTCGGACGCTGCATCGATCCGGCGAAGCTCGTCGCTGAACTCGAGGCAATCGATGAGCAGAGGCTGAGAGTCGTCCTGCTCGAAGAAGACGTGTTGGAGGTGGAGGTCGCCGTGAGCGTCGACGACGCGCCCCGCGACGCGGCGCGCGTCGAAAGTGTCCCCGAGCCGCTCGAACGCGCGGCGCGAGGTCCGGCGTGTCCGTTCGACCTCTTCGCCCGATACGATCTCGGTACGCGTGGCGAGGGTGTCGAAGTTCGCCTCGACGGGGCCGCGAATCCTCTCGAGCCAGGCCTCGCGCTCGAAGGGCGCCGGCCGGCCGAGACGGTTCGCCTCGTGGAAGCGCGCGATCGTGATGGCGAGGCGATCGAGCGCGTCGGCGCCGAGCCTCCCGTTCGAAAGCAGCGAGAGCGCATCTCGCGCCGCCGGAAGCCTCCGCATCACGACGCAATGCTCGCGTGAAGGATCGAGGATCTCTCCGGGGCGAACCGGACGGAGCGCGCCGAGTCGGGCCGCCCCGCCCGAGCCCTCGACCGGCGCCACGCCGAGGTAGACGTCCGGCGCGAGACGGCGGTTCAGAACCACCTCGCGAACGCAGTCCGCGTTGCGCTCGGCGCGTGTCGCGAACGAGACGAAGCCGAAGTCGACCGCCTTGCGGAGCTTGTAGACGCGTTCACTCGCGAGAAAGACGTGCGAGAGGTGCGTCTGCACGTGGTCGAGGCCTCGGCCGAGCGCCGCGACGGCAGCTTCGTCGAGCGGCTCGGACACGCTCTCGTTCATGCGACGAAACCCGCGAGCGCAAGCACGATCTCGAGCGCGATGAGCACGATGATCGTGATCTCGAGCGCCTCGGCGCGACGCGCAGCGGCGCGCTCGACGAGCACCGAGGTCAGGTGGCGCATGGCGTCGAGTTTGGTATCGACGAGCCGTTGCCAGGTCGGGAGCCCGAGTCTCGCGGCCGAGCGGCGATGCACGCGGGCGAGGTAGACGTCGGGAACGAGCTTGACCGCGTTCTCGACCCGCTCGCCGAGATGCTGTGCCTCGACCATCCGCTCGGAAAGCTCGCGGATCGCCTCTCGATGCGGGCCTCGAACGGAGCTCCAGAGGCTCGGATCGCGGTAGACCTCACCCGAGAAGCGCGCGAGCGCGGCGTCGAGCTGGCCGTCGAGGAGACGGAGTTCGACGAGCTGGACGTTCAGGAACTCGAGGACGAGGAGCGTATCCGCGTAGTCGGGGTCGAGGACGAAGGCCGCACTCCAGTTCGCGACGACGAGATCCGCCGGCGAGAAGGAGAGCGGATCGCGGAGCGACTCGTCGATCTGCTGCCGCGAGAGGGGACCGGCGTCCATGTCGACGACCGACGCGATCGTCCCGCCGTGTCGCCGCAAGAGACCCTCGGCCTCTTCGGCAGGATCGAGCGAATCGACCTGGAAGACGTAGTAATCCTCGACGAGATCATTCTCGTAGGGCGTGTCGAGCGCGGGGAGGATTCGCGCGAGGAGTTCGTCGAGCACGCGCCGCGCACCGTGCGCGAGGTCCGCGCGCAGGAGCGCCTCGGCGAGCGAAGGCAGTTCGTCGAAGCGTTCGGGGGCGGGAATCTCGAACGCGATGCTGACCGCGCCGAAATCGAACAAGCGCGCCGTCGTGGCAACCGCGAGGTTTCGGCCGCCGAACGAGACCTCGCGCGCTCCGAGCGCGATCTCGACCGGAGCCACCGCGTAGCGGACGTACTCGGGAGCGGGCTTGCGCCCCGAGAGGAGCGCGCGTCCCGGACGCAGCACGCCCGGGATCCGTTCGAGGTCGATGGCCCCCGCGACGTCGAAGGCGAAGAGCGCGTAGATGCGCCCGCCGACGATGCGCGGCCCTTGCGCGGCTGCGTCCATGCCGAGAGGCTACCGACGGAGCGCCCTTTCGCGCGCCTCGCGGAGCTTCTCGAAGGCTTCGTCGGCGTGGTGCGACGAGCGGGTGAGCGGCGTGGCCGAGACCATGAGAAAGCCGCGCGCCTCGGCCTCGGTGCGGATCTCGTCGAACTCCTCGGGCGGGAGATAACGCGCCACACCGATGTGGCGAAGGGTCGGCTGCAGGTACTGCCCCACGGTCACGAAGTCGACGCCGTGTCGCCGCAGGTCGTCGAGCACCCCGCGCACCTCCTCGCGCTCCTCGCCGAGGCCGACCATCAGGCCCGATTTCGTGAAGATCGAGGGGGCGGCGTCCTTCACGCGCGCCAGGATCGCGAGCGAGTGCTCGTAATCGGCGGCGGGCCGAACCGTGCGGTAGAGCCTCGGAACGGTCTCGATGTTGTGGTTGAAGACGTCGGGCCGCGCTTCGATCACGGTCTCGAGCGCGCCCTGCTTGCGGAGGAAATCCGGAGTCAGCACCTCGACGGTCGCCCCCGGCGAGGCGGCTCGGATGCTCTCGATGGTCCGGGCGAAATGTCCGGCGCCCCCGTCGTCGAGGTCATCGCGATCGACCGAGGTCACGACGACGTGTCGGAGGCCGAGCTCGGCAACGGCCTTCGCGACGCGAGCCGGCTCGTCCGGATCGACTCCCTGCGGGCGTCCCGTCGCGACGTTGCAGAAGGCGCAGGCTCGCGTACAGACGCTGCCGAGGATCATGAACGTCGCGTGTCGACTCGACCAGCATTCGCCGAGATTGGGGCACGCCGCCTCCTCGCAAACGGTGTGCAAGCGCCCCCGGCGGATGATTCCGCGCGTCTGGTCGAGCTCCGGGGACAGCGGAACGCGGACGCGAAGCCACGGGGGCTTGCGCTCCTTGGGTCTTTCCGATTCGGGGAAACGGGGCTTCGCCACGGGATCCTCGTGCCCAAGATAGCTCGTGCCATTCGAACGGAGGGTCAAGCGCGGCTACCGGCCGGTCGATCCGGGGGCGATGCCGGAGACCACGGCCAGGCCCTTCGACCGCTCGCGCGTGGAGGAGATCCTCCGCTCGGCGCTCTCGCTCGGCGCCTCCGATCTCCACTTCAAGGCCGGCGAGCGGATCCTGCTGCGCATCCGCGGAGATCTCCGTGCGCTCGACGTGCCTCGTCTCACTCCCGCACAGACCCAGGCCGTCTTCGATTCGATCCGCCCTGCGAGGCTCGCGGGGGTCGACGTCGAGTCGATCCACGAGATCGACTTCTCGTTCGCGGTGCCGGGTGCCGCACGCTTTCGCGCGAATGCCTTCCGCCAGCGCGGAAGCCTCGCGCTCGTCGTCCGCGTGATTCCGATCCAGATCCCGGATCTCCAGGATCTCGGGCTCCCCGAGGTGGTCGCCGACCTGGCCGCCGAAGAGCGCGGCATCGTGCTGGTGACGGGCGCCACCGGAAGCGGGAAGTCGACGACGCTCGCCGCGATGATCAAGCACATCAACCGAACGCGCGCGGCGCACGTGATCACGATCGAGGATCCGATCGAGTTCCTGTTCCTGAACGAACGCTCGTCGATCGTCCAGCGCGAGGTCGGAAGCGATACGGGCGCCTTTGCCGACGCGCTCCGCGCAGCGCTGCGCCAGGATCCCGACGTCATCATGATCGGCGAGATGCGCGACGCCGAGACGATGGACATCGCGATCAAGGCCGCCGAGACCGGTCACCTCGTCTTGAGCACCGCGCACACCACCGACGCGGCGAAGACCATCCACCGCCTGGTCGGCGCCGCATCGCCTTCCGAGCAGGGGATGCTCCGGCTCCGGCTCTCGGAGGCTCTTCGCGCGGTGATCTCGATGCGGCTCCTGCCGCGCGCAGACGGTCAGGGGCTCGTTCCCGCGATCGAGGTGATGGTCAACACGAGGATCGTGCAGGACTGCATCCGGCAGGCGGACCGCCAGGGCGAGATCCCGGAGATCATCTCGAAGGGAGCGCATTACGGGATGCGGACCTTCGACCAGGATCTCCTTCGGCTGGTACGCGAGGGGACGATCAGCCGCGAGGTCGCGCTCGCCGCGGCGACCTCGCCGGGCGACCTCGATCTCCAGCTCCGCCTCGGCCAGGGCGAGGAGGAGCAGATCGAGCTCGCCGAGCGACCGCCGAGCTATAGCGACGAGCTCGCCGCGATCGATCCCGCGCTTCGCATCGAGGCGATCGAGGGGCTCGACGAAGCGAAGCCGCCGGCCGCCTAGAGAAGCGCCCCGCCGTGCGCCTGGTCGCGCTCGAGCGCGAGCAGCCGCGCCTTGAGCACGCGCCCGCCGGCGTAGCCTCCGAGCCGTGCGCCGGCGGCGACGCAGCGATGACACGGGACGAGGATCGGCACCGGGTTCGCTCCGTTCGCCGAGCCGGTTGCACGGACGGCGAGCGGGCGGCCGACGGCTCTCGCGACGTCGCCGTAGGTTCGCACCTCTCCGTAGGGAATCTCTCGAAGCGCCAACCAGACGTCGCGCTGGAAGCCGGTGCCACGCAGGTCGAGCGGGAGCTCGAAGGCACGGCGCTTGCCCTCGAGGTACTCGATCACCTGCTGGATCGCATCGCGATTGGGCGTGAATCCGCTTCGAACCGCGGCCTGCAGGCCTTCGCGAGCGAGCCAGCCCGCGAGGCCGCTCCCGCTCGCGTGGGGAAGCTCGAGAAAGGCGATCCCGGTCTCGGTCGAGGCGATCCGGAGCGGTCCCACCGGAGAGTCGAAGCTCGCGACGTAGACCGGCTCCATGTCGCCGGATCCTACCATCAGGACCGGCAGGTCTCTCCAGGAATCGAACGCCGCTACGCTCCCTCCATGCGACGTTGGTGGCGGCGAATGCGGATCCCGATCCTCTACTACCACGAGGTCGGCAAGCCCGAGTCGAAGCACGTGGTCTCGCCCGAGGCCTTCGAGGAACAGCTCGCCTGGCTCGCCGACGCGGGCTTCGTCGCGCTCTCGATGGACGACGTGCTCGCGATCGACGAGGGTCGCCGCGAGAGGCCGGAGCGACCGGTGGCGCTCACCTTCGACGACGGTCGCGCCGGAGTCGGCCGGGAGGCCGCGCCGCGACTGCTGCGCAGGGGGATGCCCGCGACGTTCTACGTCGTCACGGGCTGGCTCGACGGCCGGGAGCTTCCCGAACACGAGCGCTATTCGGAGAT
>CAJPFO010000037.1 GCA_905339255.1 Myxococcaceae bacterium | reverse complement strand
GCGGATCGAGCGGCGGCGCATCGGCGGCCGTGGCCGGTGGAAGGGTTCCGCTCGCGCATGCGAGCGACGGAGGAGGCTCGATCCGGATCCCGGCCGCACATTGTGGGCTCGTGGGGCTCAAGCCCACCCGAGGACGATCCTCGTTCGGTCCGGGGCTCGGGGAGCGCTGGGGTGGGTTCTCGGTCGAACTCGGCGTCTCGCGAAGCGTGCGGGACACTGCGGCGCTTCTCGACGTCGTCCAGGGTCCGATGCCGGGCGATCCCTACTTCGCGCCGCCGCCGTCGCGTCCTCATCTCGAAGAGGTCGGGGCGCCGCTACCGCAGCTTCGCGTCGGGGTGTTGCTGCGGGGGCCGCGCGGGATCGCAGTCGCAGAGGATTGCCTCGAGGCGGCGCGGCGCGCGGCGACCGCACTCGCGGAGCTCGGGCACGCGGTCGAACCGTCGCATCCCGAAGCGCTCGACGACGGCGCAGCCGTCGGCAGCTACGTGGTGGTCGTTTCGGCGTCGGTTGCACGCGCGCTCGATTCGTGGGGAGCGAAGCTCGGGCGAACGCTCGGCCCGGACGACGTCGAGCCGCTCACCTATGCGCTCGCCGAGCAGGGGAGGGCCACGAGCGCGCCACGATTGCTCGAAGCGATCGAAACCGTCCACTCCTTCGGGCGGCGCGTCGCCGCGTTCTGGGAAGCGGGATTCGATCTTCTCGTCACGCCGACCACCGCCGCGCTCGCGCCGGAAGTCGGTGCCCTCCACGCGCCCGGCGATCCGCCGCTCGCTCCGTTCTTGCGAGCGGCACCCTACGGCGCGTTCACGTCGTCGTTCAACCTCACGGGGCAGCCCGCCATCTCGCTCCCGCTCCATTGGACCACGAACGGGCTGCCCGTGGGGGCACAGCTCGTTGCCGCGTACGGTCGCGAGGATCTGCTGCTCCGGGTGGCGTCGAGCCTCGAGGAGGCCCGCCCCTGGCGGGACCGACGCCCGCCGGTGTATGCGGGCTGATCTGCCGGGACGATCGAAGAAGGAGCCGGTGTCTCGACCGCGAACGGCGGCGAGGCAGCGCAGCCCGATCGACCCGACCCGTCGCGGATCGGCCTCCTAGCGCAGCCCGCCGCGGAGCTCGATCGCCTGGACGAGAATGTCGCGCGTCACGGCGCCGAGGACCTTGCCGTCGTCGACGACGGGGATCTGGTTCACGTTCTTGGTACCGATCGCCGAGAGCACGTCGCGAAGCGGTTGCATCGGCGTCACCGTCACCAGCGACTCGATCGGCGTCGCGACGCGTCCGACGGGGGTCGTGTCCCATTCCTCCGGCGGCACACGCTTCACGTCCGAGAGGGTCACGATTCCCGACGTGCGATCCGCCTCGACCACGAGCGCCCAGCGCCGGCCACGCAGGACGAGGTCTCGGGCGAACGAGCCCACCGAGATCCCGGCTGCGACGCGGGGCACGTCGGTGCTCATGACGTCCTTCGCGACGAGGCCGGCGAGTGAGTGCTCGATCTCGGCCTGCCGCACCGTCGCTCCCGAGGCCGAGAGCAGGAACCAGCCGATGAAGGCCTGCCACATGCCGCCGACGACGTTCCCGGAAAGGAGCTGGAGCACGCCCAGACCGATGAAGCCGTAGGCGATCCACTGGCCGACGTTCGCGGCCACGCGGGTGGCGCGTTGGAAATTTCCGCTGCGGGCCCAGAGGAACGCCCGGAGGACGCGGCCGCCGTCGAGCGGGAAGCCGGGGAGAAGATTGAAGACCGCGATGATGAAGTTGATCCAGGCGAGCCAGCCGAGCATGCTTCCGAGCGGAGCGTCGGAGCCGCCGAGGCCCGCGACCCAGCCGAAGCCGAGCGCGAGGAGCCCGCTCACCACGGGGCCTGCGATCGCGATCTCGAACTCCGCACGAGGTGTCGGGGGTTCCTTCTCCATCACTGCGACGCCGCCGAAGATGAAGAGTGTGATCGAACGGACGCCGACGTGGTGTCGCATCGCGATGATGCTGTGACCGAGCTCGTGGAGGAAGATCGAGGCAAAGAAGAGGATTGCAGTTCCGGCGGCGAGCCCGAGGCGCAGCACCGCGGGCCAATCCTCGTGTTCGCGGCCGAGTGACGTGCTGAGCGTGACCGTCACGAGGAAGAAGACCACGAACCAGGTGGGATGCAGGAAGACCGGGATGCCCCGGATCCGACCGATCGGAATGCCGCCGTCCATGGACGGACTCTAGCAGGCCGTTTGACGGCGGAGCGGTCGCGTCGCAAGGTTTCCCGTAGGGCGCGTGTCGATGGGAGGGATCGATGGAGATCACGACGGAGCGGGTGCGGATCCCGGTCTCGGGAGGGGGTTCGATGGGCGGCACCCTCGCACGCCCGAAGGACGGCGGCCGACGGGGAGCCGTTCTCGTCTTCATGGAGATCTTCGGCGTGAACGCGCACATCCGCGACGTCACCGAGCGGATCGCTCGCGAGGGATACGTGGCGCTCGCTCCAGACTATTTCCACCGCAGCGGGCCGGGGGTCGAGTACGACTACGACGAGGCCGGGATCGCCGCGGGGATGAAGCTCCTCACCGCGCTTCGCGCAGACGAGATGATCGCGGATGCGCACGATGCGATCGGCTGGTTGCGTGCGCGCAGTGACGTCGATCCCGCGCGGATCGGCTGCGTCGGCTTCTGCATCGGCGGACACATGGCGTACCTCGTGGCTTGCGAGACGGACGTGGTCGCGGCGGTGAGCTTCTATGGGGGCGGGATCGCCGGCGCGGCCGGGCCGGGCGGGGGACCCCCGACCGTCGATCGCAGCTCCGGAATCGGCGGCGAGATCGTCTGCTTCTTCGGTGGACGGGACGCCATGATCCCGGTCGATCAGATCGAGAAGATCCGAGCGGCGCTCGCGCGGGCGGGCGTCCGACACCACATCGAAGTGTATCCCGATGCGGACCACGGTTTCTTCTGCGACCGGCGTTCGACGTACCACGAGCCGTCGGCGCGCGACGCCTGGCGACAGCTCCGGGAGTTCTTCGCGAGAACGCTGCGGTCCTAGGAGATCGACCCGTATCGGGTCGATCTCCTGGTGTTGGGCATCCGTTCGCCGTGCTGGGCGGGCGTTGACACCCGCGGCAGGGAACCGGTACAACCTGCGTGCACGTGGAAGGTGACCTCCGGCGAGACCCGCCGGAGGCAGTCCCTCGAAAACGGAGGGGCTGCGGGAAGCCGGTGGGAATCCGGCGCGAGCCCGTCGCTGTGACCGGGGACGAGCGGAGGCAGAGCCACTGACCGGAAACGGTCGGGAAGGGCCTCCAATCGGTGGATCCGGAAGCCAGAAGACCGGCCTTCCAGCGGGTTCCTGCCTCTCCGGCGACGAGAGGGGGAGCGCTCCGCTTCGGCCGGACCGGTCGGCGGAACCCTCTCTCGACGGCGATGCAGGGCCCGAACGGCCGCGAACGGGGTGGTCCCCGGGCGCGAAACCCCCATGCGCCCGGTTCCGGCGCGATGGAGTCCTGCATGAATCGACGTTCCGGGGCAAGGCGCCCCCGGACGGTGCTCGCCGCCGTCCTTGTCACGATCCTCGGTCTCGCTCACGTCCCCGCCCACGCCGTCGTCGTCGACTTCGAAGACGTCGGTGCGTCACTCTCGCCGCAATCGGCCGACTTCGATTCGGGAGGCTTCACGAGCGGTGGCGCGTCGTTCAACAACCTGTTCCAGGATTTCGGCGGCGGCTTCACGAGCTGGGCGGGCTTCGCGATCTCGAACATCGTCGACACGACGACGCCGGGCTTCGTGAACCAGTACGCCGCATTCGCAGGAGAAGGCGCGGGCTCGAGCGCGACGTACGCGGTGGCCT
>CAJPFO010000036.1 GCA_905339255.1 Myxococcaceae bacterium | reverse complement strand
CCGCCGCCAGGGCGGCGAAGTCGACGTGCTTCTCCAACAGTTGCAGCACGTCGCCAAGCTTGTCGAGCTTGGCCTCGCGCTCTTCGGCGGCAAACAGGCTTTCTTCGAGCATGGCAGGTCAGATGGGGCTGGTGAGGGTGGCTATTATCTCACGGGGCGGGTTTTTCGAGGTTCCCAACCAATGCTTCGACACCCCCTGTCCGCCCCATGAAAACCATCGCCTACTTGCGGGTCTCGACCGGTGGTCAGGACCTCGACAGCCAGCGGCTGGCGATCTTGGACTACGCCCATCGCCACCGCTTTCACGTTGACGATTTCCTGGAGGTGACGGTTTCTCCCCGCAAGACATTGAAGGGGCTCGGGGTGGATAGGCTGTGTGCGGGCATGCAGGCGGGTGACCTGTTGCTGGTGAGCGAACTGTCGCGCCTGGGGCGCAGCGTCGGGCAAATCATCCAGATCGTCGACGATCTGGTCAAAAACCAGATCCGCCTGGTCGCCATCAAGGAGGACATCCGGCTAGACGGTCGGCAGGACATCCAGAGCAAAGTCATGGTGACGCTGTTCGGGCTGTTCGCCGAGATCGAGCGGGATCTCATTTCGGAACGCACGCGCGAGGGGCTGGCGGCGGCCAAGGCCAAGGCCAAGGGCCATCTGGCCGGTCGGCCGAAGGGTTCGCTAGGCCAGTCCCGGCTCGACGGCAGGGAGGCGGAAATCAAGACGTTGCTTGGCAAGCAGGTATCGAAGGCATCGATTGCCAAGATCATGGACGTGTCGCGTTCGACGCTGCTCCACTTCATCCGGTCGCGGGCGTTGGACAAGGCCTGACAGGAATCCGCCGATCCAGATGAGGCCAGCCTGTCCACTCATAAAAACGGCCAAGACCGCCTGTTACTCATTTACGAAGGAATCCTTACACCTACCCATGTAGGCTTGCGCGACTTGTTGCGTTGCCAACATCATTTCACGATACCTTTTCAAGACCTCTCGCCCATAAGGCGTGACCTCCGCACCGCCGCCATGGGCCCCACCCTTGCTCGTCACTACGATTCGCTCCTTGAAGCATCGGTTCATTTCATCCACCAGCGACCAAGCGCGGCGGTAGCTCATGTCCATGGCTTTGCAAGCGGCGGAGATGGAACCGGTTTCCATGATGGCCTCTAGCAGTTCGGCCTTGCCTGGCCCCATCGCAATCTCCTGGCCATGGAACAATCGCACAGTCAGTTTGAGCGTCGGTTCCGGCGCGGTATCGGCTTCCGGTAGATGATGCTTTTTCTTTGATCTTGGCATGCTGAATCCTCGTTAATTTCCACAACCCGGCTTGCCGGATCTCACATCGCTGACGCTGCAATCCCCAAATCCCAGGACTTGCGTCGATAAGGTGCTGGTGATCGTCACCGGTTTCACCTCCGGCTTGATCATTTGTTGGCTTGCGCTTTGTCCAGTCGCCATGGAATCGGCGGCCTTGGTCACCGCTGCCAGCGAATTGCCGATGCTGGCTGACGGCACGACGACCGCTTGCGGCTGGGGGATGCCGGTCGTCGAGTTGATTGCCTGGATATTGCTTGCGCCGATCACCGCCGTAGCGGCGATGACGATATTGTTGCCGCCGATGCCGGCCTCGCCCGCATCGACCACCCCGGCAGGGGCCGCGAGCAACACGTCCCCGGCCTTGCCATTGGCCGTCCCCGATTGGGCGCGGATGCCGCTGCCGGACACCGTCGGTGGGAAGATCACGACAAGATTGCCCTGGCTGTCGAAGCCGGTGACGGGCAAGGGGGCCGAGAGCGCCGACTTGGCCCCCCGGCCCGCGTCAATGTTTCCCTCCGACGACCACACGGTGATGTCGCCGCCATCCAGCGTGAACACCCGCGAACGGTTCACGAGCAGGTCGTCCCGCACCAAGATGTCGATATTGCCATCCCGCTGAGCCACGATGCCCAGCTCGCCGGCCGTCTTGTTGCCGCTGAAGGCGGTGGGCAGCCCCGCGTTAACCAGCCCTCCCGGTGCCAGTAGCTGGATATCGCCGCCGTCCAAGGTTTGAATGGTGCTGAAAAATAGTTTGATGTCGCCTTGGTAGCCTGTCTTAGGGAACAGCGCCGCAATGGCATCGTATCCTGTCCGATAGGCGGCGAACTTGGCTGCTGCGTCATCGGTTGTGGCGGCGGTCGTGGCCGACACGCGCAGCGCCTCGAACAAACCGTCCGCTTGGCTTTTCACAAAAGCCTCGGTTTCAGAGAGGTTGCCCAAGCCTGCGAAGATCAGCAGGTCGGCACCTTGGCCGGCCAGCCCTGAGTTGAGCAAGTTCCCCACCGAGCGGATGCCATCGGCTGAGCCCAAGTCGATGTTACGCCCGGCCAGCATCCGCAACTGGCCTGGGCCTGCCAGCCTGATGGACTGGCTGGCCCCCAACACATCACCGGTGACCGAATCGCGCTGGATCGGATATTTGACATCCCGCCCGGCGACGATCTGCGAGACCGCGCCCGCGTCCACGTTTTGCGCCAGCAAGCCCAAACCGACGATATCCAAGCCCGCATGGATGTCCACCGGCTTGGCGGTGGTGACGAGCAGGCCGTCCCAAGCGTCGATGCTGCCGTGTTCCGAGACGATGCGAACCGGGTTCGGGTCGCCGGCATGCAGGGGCTGGGCGGCATGCAGATTGGCCGGGTTCGGGTCGCTGCCAGCCAGCCAGTTGACGATGAAATGATTGCTCGGCGAATTGAGGCTTTGCCTCGGCAGCCCCGGATTCAACAGGAAAAAGGGATCCAGGTCGGATTGGTTGATGCCGACCGCGCCGTCGCTGCCTTCAGCCTTCACGTCGCCTGCGGCCAGCAGCGCCAGTGTGCCCTTGGCCGCCGGATAAAGCGTGAAGGAATGGGCGAAACCCATCGACCCGCTCAACGCGGAAGCCTGCAAGGAACCGGGGTAGGTGCCGAGCAGCGGGGTGTCGAAACTGCTGAGCACGCTGCGCCCCTTGGAACTCTGGCTGTCGAAAACCTTGTATTGTTGACGGATGACGGACAGGTCGTTATTGAAATGGATGTCACCGGCCAGGGACTCAAGGCTTAGGCGGCTGGCATCGGTATAGGTGGTGAAGTAAGCCGGTTTGTCGGTGAATTTGGCCTGCGTCACCAGATACGGGTTGACCGCCGCGCCAACCGCCAAACCAGTCCGCGCCGTGATCTGGAACCGGGCATCGCCCAGCGCGAAAACCGGTCCCGCCGTGTATTGGCTTCCCCCGGTGATGGCTCCGCCCGCCGTGATGGCCGCCTCTCCCCGATCCACGAAGAACACCCCACCGGCAATGTCCCCGCCGGCTTGGACCTCCAGTTTTCCGCCGCCCTGCAAGTCCCGGATGTTTTCGGCGATTTGTCCGTTCACGACCGGCCCGACCGGTTTGGCACTGGTCGGCAACATGACCGAAAGATCTTGGATAGCGCGGCCCGCCTTGACCGAAACATCGCCCCCGCCCAAGGCCCCGATGTTTTCCTGGAAGCCAAACTTGAGATTCTGGATTTTGCTGTTGGCCGAGTTCCGCACGACGATGCCGTCAAAGGCGATGCCCCAGGCGGTCGGGCGGTCGCCGGTGCCATCGGCGGGATTCCAGTTGCCGGTGCGGATCAGCCAATCGGACATGAATTGCGAGCTGGCCGCGCCGATGATGTCCCGCCCCGCCAGCAACGAGATCGAGCCGCCGTCTATCGGATATTCGGCATTGAAGTTTTGCACGACCAGGGATGTGGCCAAGCTTCCGTAACGCTGGGTGTCCGTGGGCCTGCCCGCCGTGAACAGGGTCGAGGTTTGGGCGGCGAGCCGCATGTCTCCGCTGGAAGCCGCGTCTATGCTGCCGGTTCCGGTCCGCACACTGGCATCGGAACCCAGGGTCAGGGACAGCCCGGCACTGCCTGTGTCCGTCTTCACCGCCAGGGGATCGGCGCTGCCTAGGTCGGACCCTGCCACCAGCCGGTAGGACCAGGATTCTCCGGGCTGCAACACCAGCGTGTTGAGCCAGTTGGCGGCGGTGACGCCGTAGAACTCGCCCAACTGCCGGGCGTTGTAAACCGCGAAACCGTCGGACAGGTTCTGCTGGATGTCGAGATTCCCGGCGGCGCGTAGCGTCAAGACGCCCGGCGCCTGCCGCAGGCCGAACCGCCAAACCTCGCCCGTGGCGGAGGGAAACAGGAAATCCCAACCATTGGCTTCCACCAGGCTGTCGCGGATCTTGGCCGGGTTGTAGCGGTTCGCCCCTTGGGTGTTGTCCGGGAACACCCGCACGGTCAGGCGTCTGAAGGTGGGCGAGGCGGGGTCGGTGTCGAAAAAATACGTCCCGTCGCTGGTCAAGCTGGTTGAGGCGGCGGCTTGCAAGGCTCTGACCGTGCCCGTGCCGCTGACCTGCCGCAGCGTGCCAACGGCACCGGCCAGGTCGTCCAATTGGGTGTAGTAGAGGAGGTTGTTGTTGACCTTGATCTGCGTCCAGGGATTCGTGTTCAGCGCCTCGCTGAGGTTCAGGCCCAAGTCGCCACGGCTTTGGATCTCCAGGCCCGGCATCAGCGTGAACTGCCCTAAGCGGGTTTGCAGCGAGGCATTCAACGCGGCGGCGGACAGATAACCGGCGGTCTGATCCCGCCATCGCGTGACTTGGGCGTTGCCCAGCGGGACATCCCGATAAGCCTGTACCGCTTCGACCGTTGCCTTGGCCGCGCCGGTCACAACCCCGCCCGCTAGATCCAGCGCGGCATCGTCCGTGCCGACGCGGCCCACGCGCACCGCCACGGTTCCTCCCCCGCCCTGCCCGCCTGAGACATCAATGCGGGCACCCGGATTGATTCGCACCCCCTGTGCGCCATCGCCGTCGGCATCCACGGATTCCAACGATACAGATCCGCCGGCCTCGCCCGCCCCGCTGGCCACCGCCGTGATTCTTGCCGTCCTGCCTAACAACAGGCTATCCCCGGCGGACAGCCGCACTTGCCCAGCCGCCGGGCCACTTGCGTCAATCACCCCTTGGACGGTCAAGTCCCCGCTGTCGGCAGTCAAGCGCACAGTGCGGCTCTTGACGTGATCGCCTGCCGCGACCGTCAAACTCCCCTGCCTGACCCGGACCGCCAAGGCTTCGGAGAAGCCAGCCCCTCTGATGTTGTCGTTGAGCGCGGAAAAGCCATTGCCCAGCAGCCCCGCGTCCACGCTGAGTTGCCCGCCGGCATAACCGGGCTGGGCCTGGCCTTCGAGGCTGCCCTCCAGGGCGACGACGCCGTTCGCGGCCCGCAAGCCAATCGCCCCGGCATCGCCCCCCTGCGCATCCCCGCCGACCTTGATCCGTGCGCCCTGTGACACGGTGACATTGCCGGTGCCTGCCGTGAGGGACACGTTGCCGCCGGGGGCAAACATATCCATCCCGCCCAATGCCACCGTCCGCCCGCCCGCATCAATCAGGGAACCGGGGGCCAGGACGAGGCTGTTGGCGGCGACCAGGCTGACATACCCCGAAGGCAGGTCAATCCAGCCTTCCTGGAGGATGTCCCCGCCCCGGATTTCCAGTTTTCCGCCCAAGCCTGCCGGGATTTCCGCCGGACTGCCGCCGCCCGGACTTCCCAGCGACACGGCAAAGCCGCCCGCGTCGATCAGCGTATCGGACCCCGCCGCCGCCGTCAGTCTTCCCGCGTTGATGGAGAGGTCGCCCTGCACGGCCAGCGTCCCTTTGCCCTGGATGACGAGGGCATCGGAGGCCGAGAGACCAACCTTGGAAAATCCCCTCAACGCATACGCGCCAGCACCCAGTTCCAACCGCTTCGCGCTCAACGACAAGGCCCCCAAGCCAGTGGGGTTGGCCGGTTCCGCCGACAGCCCCAAGGCATTGTCCAGGCTGATGGTTTCAGCGTTCAGGCGGGCGGTCTGGCCCGGCTGCCCGAAGCCGTCGATGCCCGCCGCATGGATCAGGATCTGCCGGGCGGAAAAGTCCAGGTTCCCGTACAGGGCCAGCATACCTAAGCTGTTCAGGCGCAGCTCGTCGGCCTTGATGGGATCCAGGATCGCGTTCGTCAGCAGCAGCCCGGAGGTTCCCGCCGGCGCATCGCCGAGGCCGATGCGTCTGGACCCTAGGCTTAGCGAGCCGTGGTTCATCACGATGTCGCCTTTTAGTTGGATGTCGCCGGTTGTATCCAACAGAATAGACCCGTCGCTGCTTAGAACCGCCCCGTCCGCCACGCTGATCTTGGCGGCGGTTCCCGCCGTGGAATCCCTGGCCACGGCAAGCTGTCCGCCTGCGGAAACCCTGATGATGGCCCCCGCGCCTGCGGTGTGCAGGCTTTGGGCGGTGCCGGTCGTTTCGCCTGTCGCGGTGATGCCGGACCCGGAGTCCAGGCTCAGTGCCTCATTGGCCGCCAGCATGATTTCCGGCCCTTGCAAGCGCACCCCCGCCGCCAAGGAAACCGAGGAAGCATCCACTGTCAGTTGGACGGAACCCGCTGCTTCGGTGCGGCGTCCGCCGAGCAACAGGCTTTCCACCTGCAAACGGTTGAGTTCGTCGGCGGATAGCAGGACCGCCCCGTCTTCGGACGCGCCGTTGCGGCGTGGGACGATGGCAAGCCGGTCGGCGGTGATGTCCAGACGCCCCCCGCGCCCGCCATCGCTACCCTTGGCGCTCAGCGTCCCCTCCAGCGTCAGCGCATGGCTGGCCTCTATTGACAGATGCCCGGCGTCTTTAGGAAGCAAGGGAAGGGCGGTTTCTTCAGCCTTGGCCTTCTGGGCATAAAACCCGTTGGCGGTGGTTTCCTGGTATTCCGAACGGGTACGGGCGATGCCGCCGGGTTCGATGGCGAAACCGCTCCACCGGCTGTCCCGTTCCTGGGTGCCTGCCGCGAAACGATAGCCTGCGACGACGGGGGTTCCGTCGGTGAGTCGGGTGGGGCTTCCCGGCTGCAAATCGCGGGTGCCTGCCTGGGGCGTGACCAGGAACGCGCCGGGCAGCAGCGCGTAATGGGCGGGCAGCAAGGTGTAATTTCCCGCCGCCAAGCCATTGCCGCCGCTCAAATAAACGCTATCGCCCATGCCCAGCCCGGAAGACGGGAATTCCAAAGGATCGTAAGGAGCGACGGGGCTTGCCAATCCCGGCAAGACGGCGAATTTTGGCTGGTAGGCATGGGTGCCGTCGAGATAGCCGGGGTCTTTGGGATTCAACTGGTCAACGGAGCCGCCGGGTCCGGGGATGAATTCAAAGGCGGTCAAATCCCCGCCCCCTGAGATGTCCACGCTTGCCCCGGCCTTGAACTGGATGTCGGGTCCGGATAGCCTGATCGTCTGTTTGGGCGGGGCGCTGAAGATGCTGGTGTAAGCTCCGATGGGGTAAACCCAATCCAGTCCCCCTTGGGTGCGCCCGAAAGGAATCAGGGTCGAGCCTGCTGAGGTCGAGGTGAGGCTGCCCGCCTCCAGGGACAGGGACTGCCCTGCAACCAAGTCGATCCCGCCCAAGGGCGCGCGCAACACGCCTTGGCTCTCGATGCGGGGCGCGGCGAGACTCAGGTGGCCACCGGCGGATAGCGGGATGTCGGCCGCGCTGTTGCCGGGCGTGATGCGGATCAGGCCGTTCGGATTAAGCGACGGGTCTAGCTGGATGCGGAACTGGCTCAGTGTGCTGGGGTAAACCTGCTGCGCGGACAGGGTCAGGTCGCCCGCCGTGGCGAAGCCGCCGAGCAGGTCTTGCTCTTGGTTGGGGTTGATGCCGATCAGCCGGATGTCGGAGGCGCTATGCAGCGTGGACGAACGGAAACCCTGCGTCTCGACAGACCCGATCAGGTCGATCCAACCGGCATCCAGCCTTAAGTTGCCGGAGCCGGCCGTGGCCAGGGCATGGGCCTGCCGGTTCCAGGTCGAGCCTAGGGTGATATAGCTGGATTTCAGCGTGGCATTCCCGGCGTCCCCGTTCCAGTTTAGCAAGGGCGCGTCCAGCACGATCTTGCGGGCGGTCGCCAGGCTCAAGCTTCCGTCCATTTGGATGATGCCCAGTTCCGGCCCCAGGTTTTGAGCGCCCAGCCGGGCGGGAACCATGACCGAACTCTTCAGGCTCAAGCCCGAAAAGCCGCCGTCGGCGACCTGGTTGCCGCCTAAATAAGCCTGTCCGTCCAGGCTTTCCTCCACCTTCCCCGAGCCAAACCAATCGTCCGGTAGCCGGGGCTCGGACTGGGCGCTGAGGTGGATGATCCTCGGCCCCGACGGGAATCCCCCGCTGATTTCGCCCTGGTCTGTCCGGGGTTCGGCGCGGGACTGCGCGTTCAATTCCACCGACAGGCTACCGCCGGCGGCGTTTGGCCCGCCGGCCTTGCCGAGCAAACGGCCATCGAGGGCGATGCCCTCGGCGGCGGTCAGATGGATGTCGCCGGCGGCGGAGGCGACGGTCTCGCGGGAAAATCCGCCGATGCCCGACTTCCCGGCGCGGAAAAAATCAAGTGTGCCCTGGCTGCCGGACACATCAACGCCCGCCCCCCGGTCCATCAGGATGTAGCCCCGCTCCGCAAGCAAGGCCACCTGCCCGCCCGGTTTCACGTCGCCGACTTTTAAGCCCTGGCTGTTAGGCTCAAGCACCGACACGCCACGGGCCGACAAACGGGCGAGCGGCCCCAAGGCGATGGCCTGGTTGGGGTTGTAATCGGGCAGGATTGGAAAGGCGGGTGCCACGAGGCTGGCCTCGATCCGCCCGGACGGCGCATCAATGGGTCCGTTGATGCGGATGTCCGCGTCCGACGCCAACACCAGCTTGGCGCCGGGGTCGGCCATGATCGACGCGCCATCGCCTAAGGTAATCGCCCTATCCTGGACATATTCGCCGATGCCGGGGTTCTGCTTCACGGTCAGCGCAAGATCCACCGGTTTGCGCAAGGCGTCAGGCAAGACCGTCAAGCCTGGGAGGGCAGCCATCGGCAGGCCAGCCACCGGCAAGGGGTAGGGTTGGCCCATGCCGGCATTGAGCGCCCGCAGGCGGAGTCGCAAGCCTGCGTCCACCTCCAGATTGCCGGCGTTGGCGGTGAGCTTGATCTGGCCGAAGCCGTGGTTCTCCAGCAGCGCCGGCGGCAGCGCCAAGGTGTTGCTGGCTTTGTCTTGGGGTTCTGATGTCACGCGGATGGCGTTGGCCGTGATGTCCAGGGTTCCGCCTTGGTTCAGGGAAAAACTGCTCAAGTCCGCCCCGAGCGCCAAGCGGGAACTGGCATTAGGCTTGGCGACCTTGAGGCTGATATCGCCCCCCTTGCCTTGGCCGGGTTGCCCGAGGACATTCAGCCAAGCCCCGCCGTCGGCCTTGATGCGCGAGCCTGCCTCCAAAACCAAGTCGCCTTGGGCGTATAGGCTCACGCTGCCGCCCTCGATGGGCAGCGGGCCTAGGCCGGGGGACTTGCCGTAATCCGGGATGTCGTCGATCCATAGGCCGCTGACATCCATCCGCGTGTCCGCCCCGACCCGGATGTTGCCCGAAAGGCTTGCGCTGTTGCCGCTGACTGGCTGGGTTTGCAGCCGCACCGCGCCTGTCGGCGCGTTCACCGAGCCGCCCACCGCGATTTCCCCGCCCGTCAGGCTCAGGCTGCCATTGGCCGGCACGGCGACGGTCACGCCTTTGTCGACGGAGACCTTGCCCATGCTATCGACGCTCAAATGGCGGACGCCTTGCCCGAACACTTGGTTGGTCAGCACCAAGGGCGCGGGGCCGTCCGTGTCGGGGGCGCGGGGGAAGCCGGAACCGTCGGCCAGCGCCGGAAGGATCTGGCCGACGGCCTTGAATTCCACGTCCTGCTGCCGCTCGCCGGACCAGGCGGTCTGGATGCTCAGGCTGCCGCCGTCGGGACGGTCCGCGCTCCTCCGCTGCAATATCCCGTCCACGGTGCGGGCCAGGATTTCCGCTTCCATCCGCACTTCGCGGCTTTGGATGTTCAAACTGCCCGCGCGTTGGCCTTCCACATAGCCCTTGGCCAAAAGCCCCTTGCCCACCGGCCCGGGCATGTCCCAGGTCTCGGTGACGCCCCAAGGCTGCCAGGTTTTGCTCCACGCGCCGAAAATCTGGAGGTAGCCGCGCAACGGGTCAGCCTTGGAAATCTCGTAGATCTGCCCGTCCGTCGCCATCAGCAACGTGGTTTTGAGGATGCCGTCCAGGTAGCGGACCAGGCCGCCGGACAGGTCGATCTGGGAACCCGGATTCAGCAGCACATCCCCTTCCGATGCCAGGTTGACGGTTCCGCCCTGGGCGTTGCGTTCGCCCACGGAACGCCGGATGCGGGCCAGTGCGCCGGAAATGTCGGCGATGGGGATATGGCCGTTCTTGTCCACGGTGCGCACATCCACCTGGACGGTCTTGCCGTGGAGCACCCCGGCCTTTTGCAGGGGCGAGTCGCGCAGCTCGGTGTTCCGCAGCTCGACGTCCACCACGTTGCGGCTCATCGGCAGCACCGTGTCCGTGCTGCCGGACACGTCGATCTTGCTGCCCGGCTCCAGCAGGATGCGGCTGGCATTGCCGGGCGAGGTCCCGGCCAGCGGGCGGTCGGGCTTTGCGCTGGCGGTCAGATCCACGACGCCATTGGGGGCCTGGATCAGCGAGCCGCCCTGCATGACGATCCGGCCCGCCTCCACGGCGATGTGCGAGCGGGGCTGGGCCTGCTCGTCCACCGCCATGCCGCCGCTGGCATCCAGATCCACGGCAGTCCGGCTGCCATGGCTCAAGGTCACGGTCGCCTGCGTCCCCAGGCCGTCGCCCGCATCCGCGCCGCGCAAGCTGGTCTGCGGAATCAGCCTGTAAGCTCCGTTGACTTGCTGCAAGGCCGCCCCTTCGCGGGCCAGCAGGCGCACCGCGCCGTTCAGCGCGACCGAGGTGGAGGCGGAGACCGTCCCCTGCTGCCGCAGGGCAAAGCCAATCAGCGTCGCATTGCCACGCTCCGCCAGCACTTTGCCCAGATTGGTGATGTCGCCGCCGGTGTTGACCTCCACCAGGATGCCGCGCAGGTCGGAGTTCGGGTCGGCCTCCTGGAGGTAGACCTTGTCGGTGGCCGCCGCCAGGATGACCTGGCCGTCCTGGGCCTCGATCCGCCCTTGGTTGAGGATCGAAGGCGCGGCCAGCAGGACGCGCCCGCCCGGTGCGTTGGTGGCGATCTTCGCGCCGGGCGCGATGCGGATTCCGGTCTTCTCCGGGCCGCCGTCTGGCCCATTGCCGCCCGACAAGGCCGCCACCGGGCCGGACGCGGGCGATGAATCGACGACCCGGGTCAAGCCCCGCCGCAATGTGTCGTCGGCTATGTCCAGCGAGGAAACCACCACGGTGTTGGCGTCGACCTGTGCGCCGTTGCCGAACACAAAGCCGTTCTGGTTGACCAGGTAAACCTGCCCGTTGGCGGTCAAGCGCCCCATGATCTGGCTGGGGTCGGCCTGGTGGATGCGGTTCAGGGCCACCGAGGTGGCTTGGGGCTGGTCGAAGCGGACGGTGTTCTCCGCGCCGATGTTGAAGCTCTGCCAATCCAGCGTGGCCCTGTCCGAGATTTGGCGGATGGTCATCGTGTTGCCGCTGATGTTGGGCGGCAACACCTGGCCGTTACCGGGGGCGACCAGCACCGCCGACGGCACCGGCAGTTCGAGACCTGAGGCCGGAAGGTTTCCGCCTGCGGCCATGCCCGTGGCGATCAGCCCGCGTATCGCCAGCCACACCGCGCCAGGGCGAAACGGACGGCCGCCACCCGGACGGGCCGATGGGTTCGATGCCCTTAAGACCATGGACTTGAAGCCTCTCTCTATCGCTTGCCGGGTCGGTGTCAGGCTGCTGGCCTGCAATCCATGTCCCTCTCAATGTTTTTACAAATATACAACGCTATGGGACGGGCCACAAACCACCCGCTTGACCGCCAGCATGGCGATGGCGATGCCAAGCGCCCTGTGGGAAGGGGCTTTGGTCGGGGTAAACAGGATTAAATTTATTTTAAATACATGAATATACGAAATTTTATGGGTTGACAAAGACCTAGGCATGCTTGTTTTGGAAGCGAGCCATCGGCATTCATTTATGCCCTATTTTTCATAATGATTTGATTGTTTCTTATAAGGCGTATTGACAGGGCTTGTGCCAAGCAGTTAGCGTTATATTTGTAAAGATACATCACAAGTCGGCGCTAGCCAGGCACGGGCTTGCCCGGTGCGGGGATTTTGGCGGGAACGCGGGGTTTGGCGTGTGACTGACGGCGACCGGATCAGTCCGGCCACTTTTTTATTGATTCCCAAAAACGAGGACATCATGAAGACATCGAACATTTTCAAAATAAAAGCGTTATCCATCGCCATGCTGTTGGCGGCAGGGGGTGGTGCCCAGGCGGCCATCAATCCGGGCACCATTGGCCCGCCGGTTGGAACTGGCAGCGGCAGCTCCGGCGAGCTGTTCCTAAGCGTGTGGGATCAACTGGCGTCAACCTCCTATAGCTACGACATGGGCTTGACCGTGGACGCGCTCTTGGCCAATCCCACGGCTGCGCAAACCTGGACGCTGGGCCAGCGCTTCGTGGATTTTGCCAGCACCGGCGACACATTGACCTTCAACATCGCCGCCAGCAACGCCTATCCAGGGTTTTCAACGGGCGGCGTGGTCAATTCCAACTACGGCTTCCTTGCTTCGCACCTGTTAGGCGGTTCGTTTAACACCTCCCCCATCAATAACGCCTTCCTGGGCCAGATTGCGTCCGTTTTCACGGGCCATATCCAGTACCTGAACAATGCCCAGGTCGCCCAGAATCCGGGGGCGGCGCAGGGTGACTACGCGGCCAATCTGAGTGAAATCACCGCATCGAACACCGGTTCTTATTTCAATAACAACTGGGGGGTCAATGAGGCCAAGATTTCCTGGAACGCCAGCGCCAAAGTCCGCCAAGCGGACGGCTCGGCGGATACGACCCTTGATATGTATTTCATCCACGGCAACCCTGCCGCGACCTCGGCCGTCGCGCTGATCGACCCCGTCG
>CAJPFO010000035.1 GCA_905339255.1 Myxococcaceae bacterium | reverse complement strand
CGGCTCGCACGCCCGATCGTGCGAGGTGCGGAAGTGGCGCGAACGAATAACGCTCGCGGCAAGCGCGCGCGTTCCGCCGAGCGGAGCGAGCGCTGGCTCTCGCCTGCGCGGCTCGCGTCGGAATCGGTGGGGCTCGCGCTGCTCGCCTGCGCGACGTTCTCCGGGCTCGCGCTCGCGAGCTTCGCTCCGGCGGATCCCATCTTCTCGCTCGCGCCCGTGGCGAACTTCGGCGGCGCCGTCGGCGCCACCCTCGCCGGGGTTCTCGTCCGCGGCTTCGGCTCGGGCTCCTACGTCGTCGTGGCCTTCGTCGTGTGGGTGGGCATCCGCCTCGTGGCCGGGTTGGAGGCGGCGAAGGGGGGAGCGCGCTTCTGGTGCGGAGCGGTCCTCGTCGTGGCGTCGGCCGCGAGCGTTCCGGACCTCCTGCACGGCCTCGCACCGCAGCGCTTCCCGAATCTCACCGGAGGAGCGCTCGGCCGGATTCTCGGCGGCTCCGAGCGAGCCTTCGTCGGAAGCTATGGCGGCCTCGTCTCGAACGCCTTCCTGTTTCTCGCGGGAGCCCTGCTCGTGACGGGAGTCTCGAGCGCGTCGGCGTTCCGCGCGGTCTTTGCCGGAGCGAGCGTGGCGGGGCGCGTCGGGATGGCTGCGGGCGCCGCGCTCGAGCGCGCGATCGCGCGGATCACGCTCGCCGCACGCCGCGCCTCGATCGCGCTCCAGCGCGCGGCCGAGGATCTTCGCGTCTGGCGCGAGCGCCGTCGCAGGCGACGCCGTGTGGCGTTGCTGCGCGAACCCGAAGCGGCTCCGCTCGCGCTCGCCGAGGGCCCGACGCCCGCGATCGCCGGCGAGGAGGAGGAGCCCGACGACGCGTCGGACGACGACGCAGTCGTCGAGCCGGCGCCCGAACGCATCGCGCAGATGCGTCGAAGCGCGCCCGGCGCCAAGCGCGCGCCCGGCGCAGAGCCGGCGATCGTCGATCATCACGCGGCCCGCAGCGCGGCGACGAAGCCGAAGCAGGAGACCTTCGTGTTCCCCGAGGACCACGGTGATGCGCCGTGGGTCCCCCCCGACATCGAGATCTTCCAGAAGCCGGCGGGGAGCACGCGGAGCTTCGATCGCGAGAGCCTGATCATGAACTCGCGGATCCTCGAGAAGAAGCTCCGCGACTTCGGCGTGAACGGGCGCGTCGTGACGGTCCATCCCGGCCCCGTCATCACCATGTACGAGTTCGAGCCGGCGTCGGGAGTCAAGGTCAACCGCATCGTGAACCTCTCGGACGACCTCGCACTCGCGCTCCGCGCGCTCTCGGTCCGGATCATCGCGCCGCTTCCGGGCAAGTCGGTCGTCGGGATCGAGATCCCGAATCCGGAACGCGAGGTCGTCTATCTGCGCGACGTGCTCGAGTCCGAGAACTACCGGTCGAGCCCGTCGAAGCTCACGCTCGTCCTCGGCAAGGACATCTTCGGCAACCCCGTCGAGGCCGACCTCGCCCGCATGCCGCATCTGCTCGTGGCGGGCGCGACGGGAACGGGGAAGAGCGTGTTCCTGAACTCGCTGCTCTGCTCGATCCTGTTCCGAGCCTCGCCGAACGAGCTCAAGCTCCTGCTCGTCGACCCGAAGCTCCTCGAGCTCTCGGTCTACGACGGCATCCCGCACCTGATCGCGGAGGTGGTCACGAACCCCAAGCGCGCGGCAGCGGCGCTCGCGGGGATCGTCCACAAGATGGAAGAGCGCTACCAGATGATGTCGGCGCTCGGCGTGCGGAGCATCGATCAGTTCAACCACCGCGTCGACGAGGAACTCGCGGCCGGAAAGAAGACGTTCTTCCTCAAGCCCAAGCCCGGCGAGACGGAGGGGCGCGAGGTCGAGTTCCGCCGCATCCCGTACATCGTGGTCGTGATCGACGAGCTCGCCGACCTGATGGTCGTCTCGGCGCGAGACGTCGAAGAGGCGCTTCAGCGCCTCGCGCAGATGGCGCGTGCCGCGGGGATCCACCTCGTCCTCGCGACGCAGCGTCCGAGCGTCGACGTGCTGACGGGCGTGATCAAGGCGAACTTCCCGGCGCGGGTCTCGTTCCAGGTCTCCTCGCGCACCGACTCGCGAACGATCCTCGACCAGAACGGCGCCGATCTGCTGCTCGGCCAGGGCGACATGCTCTTCCTCCCTCCCGGGACGTCGAAGCTCCGGCGCGTCCACGGAGCGTACGTCTCGGAGAAGGAGGTCGCCGCGCTCGTGGCAGCGCTCCGCAAGCAGGGCGCGCCCATCTTCGACGACACGCTCACGAAGCTCAAGGAGGAGAGCGAGGCGCGGGAGGAGCGGGGCGAAGACGTCGACGAGATGTACGATCGGGCGATCGCGATCGTCACCGAGACGAGGAACGCCTCGATCTCCTACGTCCAGCGTCGCCTCAAAGTGGGCTACAACCGTGCGGCCCGCATGATCGAGCAGATGGAGCTCGACGGGATCATCGGGCCGCAGGAGGGAACCAAGCCCCGTGAGGTCTACGCCCGCGCACTCGACGCCGAATAGGCTTCGCACGCGGCACGTCGGAGCGGATATGGGCTTGCTGCGGCTCGGGCTCGTCGTTCTCGGGAGCGTGCTTCTCGCGGCAGCCCCGCCGGGGGCTCGCGCGGCCGGAGAAGACGGCGCCGACTCCTCCCGAAGCGAGCCGCGAGAGGAGCCTCCGAAGCGCCGCTCGCTCGACTGCGGGCCCTCGACGGCGCGGAAGGTGCAGAGCCACTACGACGGGGTTCGTGATCTCACGGCTCGCTTCGTCCAGACCACGCAGGTCGTCTCGCTCGGCACCGCGTCGGCGTCGAATGCGACGACCTCGAGCGGGGAGGTGAGCTTCGCGAAGCCGGGGCGGATGCGCTGGTCGTACGAATCGCCCGAGCCGAGCCTCGTCGTGACCGATGGCAACGACCTCTGGATCTACGATCCGGCGAGCGGCGAAGCCCAGCTCTTCCGAGCGGCCGAGGGCTTCCTTTCTGGGGCCGCGCTCCAGTTCCTGCTCGGGCAGGGCGAGATGACGCGCGACTTCCGGGTGCGTGCGCTCGCCTGCGAGGCCGATCACGCGCTGCTCGATCTGCGCCCGCGACGCCCTGCGGCGTACGAGCACCTCGAGATCCGCGTCGATCCGGCCACGGGCGAGGTGAAGGAGACGGCGGTCTTCGATCTCGTCGGGAACGTGACGCGGGTCGCGTTCGAGCAGGTGAAGACGAACACCGGGCTCGCGCAGGAGCAGTTCCGCTTCGATCCACCGCCGGGAGTCGAAGTCGTCGAGGTGCCGGAAGCGAAGCAATGAGCACACACGAAGTCGAGCGGGTGCGATCTTCTCTTTGGCGGAACGGCGCTACCCCGCAGATCGCAGCCTGCGCAATTTCCCTCACGGCGAGACTCCCTCGAGGGATCGCTGGAGCGATGACGGAAGCGTCAAAATGACTGCGCTCCGACTGCCGAGTCGCAACACGAGGCGGCACCCGGGAGGCGAGCCCGAGGCAGCCCGCCGGCAGCCCGCCGGCAGGCTTCGGCCCGAGCGCACGCAGCGCGCCGCGGCGGCCGCACCAGAGCCGAACCCTGCGCTGCGACGCGGGTTCGCGACGGCGAGTTGCCGCAGGGACGCGGACCTCGGATGGAGTGGGTGGTTTCGTCCGCAACGCTTGACACGGGGGGCCACTGGGGTAGGTTCAAAATCAGGATTCATGCGGGATTTCAAGGGCTTCTGCGTCTCGAGGGGTGCCTCCGGCTGGCTCGTCGAAGGATCGGGCGGGAGGTCTTGCGAGGCTCGCCGCGGCCGCGTCGAGGGGGTGGAGGAGCTGCCCGGGCTCGCGACGTCCCGTAGCGCGCTCGAGGGCGCTCGCGCCCCTCGGCGCGCCTCGCAGGGCGTCTCCGACGCGCTCGAGGGCGGCTCGCGGGGGGCGATGGTGTCGCGAACACACCTCGAGGGGCTGCTGCGAACGCGCGCCGTCGGGCGCGGCACGCCCCTTGCAGTACTTTCCAGCAGGGTTCGCTTCACGCTCGGCGCGTCGCCGGGGATCGAGGGGAGAGCTGGATGAGCGAGTTCGATTCCGGTTCCGGTCAGGGCAGGCGCGGTTTCGTTCGCGACGTCATGCGGAGGATCTCTTCTGGTCCGCGTTCGGGCGCGGAGGGAGATCCCGATCGCGATCCGCAGCAGCCGTATCGCGACGAGATCGAGGATCTCCCGGACGCGATCCGCTTCGTCGGCGGAGACTCCGCGGAGTTCCGCCGCCGGCTCGATCGGGTTCTCGCCGAGTACGACGCGTTGCGGCGCCGGCACGAGCTCGCGCGCCAGCAGATCTCCGACGCCGAGCGCCAGAACGAGAAGCTCGTGAACGTGCTCCAGGAGGCGAAGCAGCAGGTCGAGCTCCTCAAGGAGGAGGTCGACAAGCTCTGCGCCCCGCCGAACACGTACGGGATCTTCACGCGCGGCAACAAGGACGGAACGGTCGAGATCCTCGTCGACGGCAAGCCGATGCGGGTCAACGTCCACCCGAACCTCGACGTCTTCCAGCTCGAGGAAGGTCAGCTCGTCGTGCTGAACGAGGCCTTCAACGTCGTCGAGCCGTCGGGATTCACCGCGCGCGGCGAGATCGGACACATCGTCGATTTCCTCGGTGACAACCGTGCAATCGTCCTCGGGCACACCGACGAAGAGAAGGTCGTGACGCTCGCGACCCCGCTTCGCCGGGAGAAGCTCAAGGCGGGAGACAACGTGCTCCTCGACCCGCGGACGAACTTCGCGTTCGAGAAGCTTCCGAAGTCCGCCGTCGAGGAAGTCGTCCTCGAGGAGATCCCCGACGTCACCTACGAGAAGATCGGCGGCCTCGGCGAGCAGATCCAGATCCTGCGGGATTCGATCGAGCTGCCGTACATCCACCCGGAGGTCTTCCTCGAGCACAAGCTCTCGCCGCCGAAGGGCATCCTCCTCTACGGCCCGCCGGGATGCGGCAAGACGCTGATCGCGAAGGCGGTCGCGAACAGTCTCGCGAAGAGCATCGAGAAGAGGACGGGGCGAGCCACCCCTGCGTACTTCCTGAACGTGAAGGGGCCCGAGCTCCTCAACAAGTACGTCGGCGAGACCGAGCACAAGATCCGCGAGGTCTTCAAGAAGGCACGCGAGAAGGCGAACGAGGACGTTCCCGTCGTGATCTTCTTCGACGAGATGGACTCGCTGTTCCGGATGCGCGGCTCGGGGATCAGCTCCGACATGGAGGCCACGGTCGTGGCGCAGTTCCTGTCGGAGATCGACGGCGTCGAGTCCCTCAAGAACGTGATCGTGATCGGCGCGAGCAATCGTCAGGATCTGATCGACCCGGCCGTGCTGCGGCCCGGTCGGCTCGACTTGAAGGTCAAGGTCCACCGGCCCGACGCAGCGGCGGCGAAGGAGATCTTCTCGAAGTACCTGACGACGGATCTGCCCTTCCATGCGGATTCTGCGGCGCGTTACGGATCCGACCCGTCACGGATCGCCGATGGCATGATCGAGGACACGATCCGCGAGATGTACGCGACGAACGAGGAGAACAAGTTCCTCGAGGTGACCTACGCGAAGGGGGAGCGCGAGATCTTCTACTTCAAGGACTTCTCGAGCGGCGCGATGATCGAGAACATCGTCGCACGCGCGAAGAAGAAGGCCGTGAAGCGGATGATCGACCACGGCGAACGGGGCCTCCAGCTCTCCGACCTCCTCGAGGCCGTCCGGGAGGAGTTCAAGGAGAACGAGGATCTCCCGAACACGACGAACCCCGACGACTGGGCGCGGATCTCGGGTCGAAAGGGCGAGCGGATCATCAACGTCCGCACGCTCATGACCGGGATCAACCGCACCGAGCGGTCGATCGAGAACATCTCGTCGGGGCAGTATCTGTAACGCGCTCGGCGGAAGCGTTGGGGGGTGGATGGCGATTCCCAAGGTGATGGGAACCGAGATCGAGTACGGGATCACGGTCAAGAACGATCGCGATTTCGACCCGATTTCGAGCTGCGTCCTCCTGGTGAACGCTTACCGCGAGGACCACCCGGGAAGGATCCTCTGGGACTACGACCAGGAGAACCCGCTCGCGGATGCTCGCGGCTTCCAGGTCGACGGCGAGAAGTACACGCCGAACCAGCAGGAGAACATCGCCCGCAACAAGACGCTCGTGAACGGCGCGCGCTACTACGTCGATCACGCGCATCCGGAGTACTCGTGTCCGGAAGTGACGAACGTCCGCGACCTGGTCCTCCACGAGAAGGCCGGTGAGCGGATCGTCGAGATCTCGCGGCGCGAGGCGACGCTGCTGCTGCCGGCGGGCTCCGAGATCCTGCTCCACAAGAACAACAGCGACCGCAAGGGCAACAGCTACGGCTGCCACGAGAACTACCTGATGGACCGTCGAACGTCCTTCAAGCAGATCGTGGAGCACCTGATGACCTTCCTGGTGACCCGCCAGGTCTACACGGGCGCGGGGAAGGTCGGGAGCGAGAACCGGGCGCATCCCTGCGCGTATCAGCTCTCGCAGCGAGCCGACTTCTTCGAAACCGAAGTTGCGCTCGACACGATGGTCAAGCGTCCGATCATCAACACGCGCGACGAGCCGCACGCCGATCGCGAGAAGTACCGGCGTCTCCACGTGATCGTGGGCGACTCGAACATGAGCGAGTACACGATCTACCTCCGCAACGGGGTGACGGCGATCCTGCTCTCGATGATCGAGGACGGCGCCGTGCGCCGCGATCTCGCGCTACGAGACCCCGTTCGTGCGATCAAGGAGGTCTCGCACGACCCGTCGTGTCGGCGCGAGCTCCAGCTCGAGAACGGGAAGAAGCTCTCGGCGGTGCAGATCCAGCTCGAGTACCTCGAGATGGCGCGCAAGTACTTCTCCGGAAAGAACGTCGATCCGATCACGAAGGACGTTCTCTCCCGATGGGAGCACGTGCTCGGCCGCCTGGAGAGCGATCCGATGGAGCTTCGCCGCGAGGTCGACTGGGTGATCAAGAAGGCGCTCATCGAGGGCTTCATGGATCGCAAGGGGCTCGATTGGGAGTCGCCGCAGGTCGCGATGATGGACCTCCAGTACCACGACACGCGCCCAGAGCGCGGGCTCTACTTCCTTCTCGAAAGGCAGGGAAGGGTCGAGCGGATCGTCGGCGACGAAGAGATCGACCGCGCGGTGATCGCGCCTCCCGAAGACACCCGGGCGTACTTTCGGGGGCAGTGCCTGAAGCGCTACCCTGCCGAGGTATTCGGCGTCAACTGGGATTCGATCTCGTTCGGGATCGGCAGCGAGCCCATCAAGCGCGTGCTGATGGGCGAGCCGCTCAAGGGATCGAAGGCCCACGTCGAGGATCTGCTCACGAGCTCCCCGACGGCGCGAGACCTGGTGAGAAACCTGCGGGCGTAGCCCCGGGCCGAGGAGAACGCGATGGCCGACACGAAGCAGACGCAGAAGCCGAAGAAGGGGGGCGACGGCGACGGCGGGAGCGCCGGCGAGAGCGGCCAGAAGCTCGCGAAGAAGGGCGAAGCGCTCAAGGAAGAAATGGACGCGCTCGTCGACGAGATCGATGAAGTTCTCGAAGAGAATGCCGAGGAGTTCGTCAAGAATTACGTCCAGCGCGGGGGCGAATGACGCTGCGACCCGCCGGGGGGAGGGGTTCGTTGCGATTGCGGGAAGGCTACCAAGGCTCGAGCTTCACCGAGCTGCTCGAGACCTCGAGCCCCGGGCTGCGCCCGTTCGCCAGCGCTCCGTCGCAGGGCGGCGTGCCGCTCGTGGGTTCCCTCTCGGTGCCTCACGGAACGACCGTCCTCGGGCTGCGGATCGAGGCCGGGGTGATCGTTGCGGGAGACCGGCTCGCGACCGAGGGCTACCGCGTCGCGTCTCGAGACATCCAGAAGGTCTTCGCGACCGACGGCCACTCGCTCATGGCGATTGCCGGGGCGGCCGGTCCGGCCATCGAGATGGCGAAGATCATGCGCGTCGAGCTCGAGCACTACGAGAAGATCGAGGGCGAGGCGCTCGAACTCGAAGGCAAGGCGAACAAGCTCTCGCAGATGATCCGACAGAATCTTCCCGCCGCGATGCAGGGCCTCGTCGTCGTCCCGATCTTCGCGGGCTACGACAAGAGGCGGATGGTCGGCCGGGTCTGGAAGTTCGACGTCACGGGCGGCCGCTACGAGGAGGCCGAGTTCGAGACGACGGGCTCCGGGGGACTCTACGCGAAGGAGTCGCTCAAGAAGTCCTGGCGTCCCGACCTGCCGCGGGAGGCGGGGGTCCGGATCGCGTTGCAGGCGCTCCTCGACGCCGCCGACGAGGATCGCGGAACCGGTGGTGTCGACGTCGTCCGCGGCATCTACCCGAACATCTTCGTCTGCGAAGCCGCCGGGATCGACGAGATTCCGGCCGAGCGCGTGGCCGAGCTCCATCGCGAGCTTCTCGCCGCACGGGCGCGGAGGTAGGTCGTGTCGCTTCCGTTCTACGTCTCGCCCGAACAGCTCATGCAGGACAAGGCCGAGTACGCCCGCAAGGGAATCGGCCGAGGCAAGTCGATCGTCGTCGTCGAATACGAGAACGGCATCCTGCTGATGGCCGAGAATCCCTCGGCGAGCCTCTCGAAGATCGGAGAGATCTACGACCGGATCGCGTTCGCGGGGGTCGGCAAGTTCAGCGAGTTCGACCAGCTCCGCAAGATCGGCGTCCGGTACGCCGACGTGAAGGGCTACTCGTACAGCCGCGACGACGTTCGCGCGAAAGCGCTCGCCAACGCGTACTCGCAGGCGATCGGCGACGCGTTCACCCGGGAGCTCAAGCCACTCGAGGTCGAGATCGTCGTGGCGGAGGTGGGCGACCCCCGGCTCGCCGGACACGAGCGAAACGCCATCTACCGGGTGCAGTTCGACGGCAGCATCACCGACCACCAGGGTTGGTGCGTGATCGGAGGCAGCGCGGACAGTCTCGCCGCGCACCTCCAGGCGCACTACCGAGCCGACCTGCCCCTTGGGGATTGCATGAATCTCGGCCGGCAGGCCCTCCAGCGGGCGACGAACGGAGAGCCCCGCATCCCGATCCAGAACCTCGAGGTCTGCGTCCTCGAGAGGCCGCGTCCCGGACGCAAGTTCCGTCGCCTTTCAGCCGATGAACTCGGAGGTATCCTCGACGCATAGGGCCGGGGACACCCGGCTCGTCGGGTGGTGACGTGCAGAAGCGGATCTTCGGACTGGAGAGCGAGTACGGGATCATCTTCACGCCCGAAGGGCGGAAGACGCTCCCCGTCGAGAAGGCGATCCGCTTCCTCTTCGAGAAGCTCATCACCACCGAGCACTTCCTGAACGTCTTCCTCGAGAACGGCGCCCGCTTCTACCAGGACACCGGCTGCCACCCCGAGTACGCGACGCCCGAGTGCGCGTCTCCGCGGCAGCTCATCGTCTACGACAAGGCCGGCGAGCGGATCCTCGAGGATCTCCAGGACTACGCCGAGGAGAAGATCCGCGAGGAGCGGATCGCCGGGAAGCTCTCGATCTTCAAGAACAACACCGACTTCGTCGGAAACAGTTACGGCTGCCACGAGAACTACCTCGTCGACCGGGACGTCGACTTCTACTACCTCGCCGAGCAGTTGATCCCGTTCCTCGTGACGCGCCAGATCTACACCGGCGCCGGAAAGGTCTTCCAGACACAGGACGGTGTCCACTACTGCGTGAGCCAGCGCGCTCAGCACATCTACCAGAAGATCTCCGGGACGACGACGAACGACCGCTCGATCATCAACACCCGCGACGAACCGCACGCAGACCGCGAGAAGTACCGGCGCCTCCACGTGATCGTCGGCGACTCGAACATGAGCGAGTACACGAATTTCCTGAAGGTCGGAACGTGCGCGGTCGTCCTCCAGATGATCGAGGACAACTACATCAACAAGGACTTCACGCTCCGGAACCCCGTGAAGGCCATCAAGGACATCAGCTACGACGTCACCTGCAAGCGGAGGCTCCGCCTCGACAACGGACGCGAGTACTCGCCGATCGAGATCCAGCGCGAGTACTGCGAGATGGCCCAGAAGTACATCGAGCAGTATCCCGTCTCCGATCAGTTGAAGGACGTCGTCGGAAAGTGGCAGTACGTCCTCGACTGTCTCGACGACGATCCGAATCGGCTCTCCCGGGAGGTCGATTGGGTGATCAAGCGGCGGATGATCGAGAGCTGGCTCGAGAAGCGTGGGGTCGGCTGGACGGATCCGCGAGTCTTCATGCTCGACCTCCAGTACCACGATATCCGGCTATCCCGCGGGCTCTACTCGCTGCTCGAGCGCAAGGGTGCGGTCGAACGCGTGCTGACCGATGACGAGGTGCTGAAGGCGAAGACCGAGCCGCCGCCCGACACGCGCGCCAAGATGCGCGGTGAGTTCATCAAGCTCGCGAGGCAGAACTCGATCCAGTACGACCTCGACTGGTCGAACATCCGGCTCGGGAACCTCCTGAACGTGCGGGTGATCTGCAACAACCCCTTCGAGACCGATACCGAAAAGGTCGCCGAGCTCGTCCGGACGATCCAGCGGACGAACCTTCGCAAGACGAGTCTCTCGAAGCTCGTGATCCAGTCCTGAGCCCCGACGAGATCCCGTCGCTCAGCTCGGCGGATGCGACCCGCGCAGCTCGAGCGTCCGCTGCAAGAGCGACTGGTAGATCGGCCGTCCGCCGAGCGCGTCGGCCGTCACGTCCGCGACGACCGATACGATGAGCAGCATCGGGATGAGCGCATGGTTTCCCGTCATCTCGACCACCAGCGCGAGGCCGGTGAGCGGAGCGCGGACCGTCGCGGTGAGGAGCGCCGCCATCCCGGCGACGGCGAAGCGGCCCGACTCGAGATCGAGATCGGGGGCGACCGCGTGGAGCGCGTGCGAGAAGAGCAGGCCGAGCAGGGCCCCGAACGCGAGCTGGGGAGCGAAGATCCCGCCTGGTGTACCGCCGGCATAGCTGAGGCCGAACAGGAGGGTGCGGGCGACGAGCAGGGCGGCGAGCATCCCGACCGCGAGCGGCTCTTCGAACAGGCGCACGGCGAGCAGCTCGCCGCCCCCCGTCACGTCCGGCCAGGCGAAGACGAGCGCTCCGACTCCCGCACCGAGCAGCAAGGCGGGGAAGATCCAGCCGATCCGTTCGACGATCCGGCGCATCGCGTCGAGCGAGCCGACGATTGCGGCGTTCAGGAACACCCCGTAGGCCGCGACGCCCACCGCGAAGGGCACGGCGAGCGCGAGCTCCGCGAGGGGAGGCGCCTCGTAGATCGGGATCGGCAGGATGCGGACGGGGCCCGCTATCGCCGTGCTCACGAGGACGGCCGTGATCGTCGCGATCACGACGCATTGCGCGCGAAGCGATCGGAGCGTGAGCTCGCGGCGGAGCTCCTCCATCGCGAACAGGATCCCGCCGAGGGGAGCCTGGAAGGCGACGGCGAGGCCGGCGGCCGATCCGGCACCGAGGAACGAGCGAAGGTGCTCCCGTGCGCGTCGCGAGAGCGACGTGAGGGCCGCGCCGAGCGCTCCGCCCATGTGGATCGTCGGTCCCTCGCGGCCGAGCACGAGCCCCGCGGCCATCGCCGCGAGCCCCCCGAAGAACTTGACCGGCAGGACACGACGCCAGCGGATCGCCCCGAGCTCGCCCGAAAGGACGCCCTCGACCTCCTGGATTCCGCTTCCGGCCCCTTCCGGCGAGAGCCGGCGCGTGAGGCCGACGGCCGCGACGACGAGCGCTGCGCTGCCGACCGCGCCGAGCCACCAGCCGGGGATCGAGCGGTCGGGCGGCGCATGGACGAGCGCCGACCATGCGACGAAGCCGCGCTCTGCGCCGACCCGGAAGGCGGTCGCGACGATCCCCACGGCCACGCCGAGAGCGATCGAGAAGCCGCGAACGAGCCATACGTCCGGAAGCCTGGCCAGCGCGATCGCCCCCCAGGACATTCCTACCACGGTCCGGCCGTGGCGTCGCGCTCAGGAGGTCGCGGGCTCCTGGGACGGCCGGAATACCTGCCAGACCGCACAGACGACGACCGTCGCCGCGAAGAGGCCGATCAAGAACGAGGCCCCGCGCGGCCAGCTCGACGTCGTGAAGTTCGCGATCTGTTTGGTCCCGATGATCGCGGGCATGAACCCTTCCATCTTGATCGGAGCCGTCGGGTCGAGCTCGTGTCCGTAGGTGTAGAGCTGGAAGATGAAGCGGGCGGCCGAAAACGCCGAGAAATAGAGCGTGAGCACCGCGAGATCGAGGAGCGAGCGAACGTCTCCGATCGCCGCCACCCGGAGCGTGAGGAGCGCGAGCGCCCCGATCGCGAACGGAATCCAGGTGAGGTCGGTGAACTCCGCGCGATCGAGCTTGCGCATCCCGATGTAGTGGTTGAGCGTGTTGATCTCCTGCAAGTCGGTGCCGTCGTTTCCCGCCTTGATCGTGTACGCGTAGATGTCGAGCTGCAGTCCCTTCGGGTACTGCGGTGCAAACATCTGGATGTTCCAGAGCGGCTGGGTGAAGCTCAATACGAGCGGGATCACCGCCAACGCCAGGAGCGCGCGCGCGACGGGCGTGATCGGGCGGGGAAGGGCGTTCCAGAATCGATCGAGTGTGTTGAGCACGGTGTCCTCCAGGGCTTTCGTTCAGACGACGTCGCCGCGGCGGAAGCTCCGCCACGCGAAGAGCCAGCTCACGATCCCGACGCAGAGCGGCCAGACGATCCCGAGCGCGAGGAGCGCGGTCGTTCCGACTCGCGTCGCGAGGTAGAAGCCGACGGGGCCGAGCGTCGAGAGCGTCGGCTCCGCCGACGAGAGCAGCGCCATCCGCGCGGCCTGGACGGGGTTCGCCGCCGCCAGCGCGAAGACACCCTCGGCGGGGAGCCGCCACTGGAGCAGCAGCGCGATCCCCGCGAGGTCGAGCAGCAGGACTCCGGACGCCCAGACGAGGAGCAGCACCGTCGTCGCGCGTGCGGGCTGCCGTACGCGGACCGAGGTGAGGACCCCGAGGCCGACGAAGGCCGCGAGCAGCGCGATTCCGACCGCGATCGAGTGGAGCAGGAAGGCCCACGGGACCGCCTGCCCGACGACGAGCGAGCCGACCAGCCCGAGCCCGGCGAGCACCACGACGAGCGGAGCCGCGAGCGCGACGAGCCGGACGACCGTCACGCCGACGAGGTACGACGTCCTCGAGATCGGGTTCGAGAAGAGGAGCTCGAGCGTCCCGTCGTCGCGAGCGCGGTTCACGACCTGCCCGGTGGCGAGCAGCGCGAGCAGCGGCAGCACGAGCACGAGGACGTGGCAAAGCGAGAAGAGCACCCGGCCCATCCCGGTGAAGCCGAGCACGCTCGATTCGCGCATCCCGACGAAGACGAAGATCCCTCCGAGCACGGCGTAGGCGCCGATGCAGAACGGGAGCCAGCGCGAGCGCAGGACCTCGCCGAGATCGAGGCGGGCGACGGCCTTGATCTCGGAAGCGGTCAAGGGGCTCCCCTTCGAGCGGCGCTGCGTTCGATCTCGGCCGAGACCTCGCCGATCGGGATCGCTCCGGGCTCGTCGGCGTCGACCGCGCCGAAGCCGAAGCCCATCGGGGTATGCGGAACGCGGACGAATCCGACGGCGTTCCCGCGGACGAAGCGGTTCTCGCGGACGTGATGGAACCACGACGATTCCTCGGCCGGCTTGCGCTCCGCGCGGTAACGGAGCAGACAGCCGGGGTCGTCGAAATCGAGCACTTCGCCGTCGTCGGTCTGGATCTGCGCCGAGAACGCAGGCTCGCTGATCAGCATCCGGCAGTGCCCGCACGCCGCCTCGTCGTAAGCGATCGGGACGGGCCCATCGCTCGGGCGACACGCCGCGAGCGCGACGACACTCGTGACGAAAACGACGAGATGGAGAGCGGTCCTTCTCAAGAAGACCTCCCGGGAGCCCGCCGTGAGAGATCGAGCGTCTCGAGATCGCGGGCGTTCAGGTTCGCGAGCGCAGGTCCGAGCTCGCGCGGGATCTCCTCGACGAGCTTCATCTTCTCGGCCTGCGAGACGCTGCGGAGCCAGGGGCCCGCGGCCGCTCGACGGAAACCGCGCTCGCGCAGCCAGTCGCCGGCGACTTCGCCGTTCACCCAGACCTCGACGAGCGCCCGCGCGCCGCTCGCGAGAAGTGCCGAGGCGCTTCCGTGCCAGGCGAGCCTTCCCTCGTCGAGGACGAGGACCTCCTCGACGAGAGGCCGGATCTCGTCGAGGCGGTGCGAGCAGAGAACGAGCGTCGTTCCGGCGGGAAGCGCGTCGAAGAGCGCGAAGAACCGCTCGCGGCCGTGGGCGTCGAGGCTCGCGGTGGGCTCGTCGAGGACGAGGAGCGAAGCCCCCGATGCGAATGCGAGCGCGATCAGGAGCTTCTGCTTGTTGCCCCCGGAGAGGCTCCGGAACGGTCGTCGCGCGAGCGCTCCGACGTCGAGATCGAGTCCGGCGGCGAGCGACACGAAGTTCTCGGGGTCGACGCCGCGCACCGCGAGGAGCGCGCGAACCAGCTCGTCGACCGACGCTGCGAGTTGCGGTGCGATCTGCGGGACGTGCGCCATCCGCTTCGCGATCGAAACCCGCTCGCGGAATGGGCAGCGTCCGTCGAGGCGGACCTCGCCCTCGCACGAGACGAGGCCCATCAGGATCCGGTTGAGCGTGCTCTTGCCGGAGCCATTCGGGCCGACGAGCGCGACCCGACGGCCTGCCGGAAGCTCGAAGTCCACGCCGTCGAGGGCGACGACCTCCCCGAAGCGCTTCGTGACGCCGCGGACGCTAACGCGCAAGGCGGGCCTCCGGCGGCGGCCCCGTTCGAGGCTCGGGGTCGACGAGAAGGAGCTTCGGCTCGAACAGGGGGACGACGCGGCCGATCGCCTCGGCGAAGCCGAGCGCGGGGGTTCCGCGGAGGAATGCGAGCGCGGGGGACCGACTCACGAGCTCCGACGAAAGGCTCCGGAGCTCGTAGGGAACGTCGCCCGTTCCGTCTCCGTCGAGGTCGTAGCCCACGTAGTCGTCGAAGTCGTTTCCTCGCCAGCTCGCTGCGAGCGCGTCATCACCACCGTCGACGCGTACCGAGACGAGGTTGTCGCGGAGCACGTTCTCGCGGAACTCGTTGCGCGCCGTGGCGCCGAGGAAGACGATTCCGGCATCGCCGAGCCGGATCACGTTGCGCTCGAAGACGTTGTGGTCGTCCGGCCAGAGGGGAGAGAGATCGACGTAGATGCCGACGGTGTTCCTCACGAAGTCGTTCGCGACGACGCGTAGATTTCCGGACTCCTTGAGCCCGAGCCCGATCCCTGCCGATCCCGCCGATCCGGCGATCACGTTGTCGACCACGTCGATGTCCCGGCTGTACATGAGGAAGAGCCCCGTCACGTTGCCGACGAAATGATTCGCCTCGATCCGATTTCGATGGCTGTACATGAGATGCGTTCCGTAGCGGCTCCGCTCGACCCGGTTGCCTTCGATCCGGTTGTCGGACGAGTACCAGACCACGACGTCACGCCCGTCGCGAACGAGATTGTCCTCGACCCGCGAGTGTTGCGTCTCCCAGAGGCGGATCGAGTCGCCGCGCAGGCCGAGCGGCTGGCTCGGATCTCCGATCACCTCGTTTCCCTTCACCAGGGCCCGCTTCGATCGCTCGACCAGGATTCCGAAGACGGCGTTCCGGACCTGCACGCCCTCGACCCTCGCGTCCGCCGCCTGGACGTGGACCGCTGCATCGAGGAGGTCGAAGCGGCCTCCGCTGCCGTCGACGGTGATCCCGACCAGCGCCGCGCCGTTCGCCTCGAGGCGGACCGTCGTGCCTTCCCCGGTCGATCGGATCACCGCGTCTCGCGGCCCTCGAAGCGTCGTCCGTTCGCCGATCCGGATCGGCCCGTCGTAGACCCCGGGAGCGAGGCAGAGCGAGCCATCGGCCGGAGCCGACTCGAGCACGGCGGCGAGGTCCGACCCGGCTGCGATCTCGCGGCAGCCGGAGCGCGTCGCCGGCTCCGCTCCGGCCCCATCCGAGGCCCCTCCCACCGCCACGATCAGCAGTAGGAGGGGAGCCGGGATGCGGCCGGAGCAGACCCGGCGGGCGCTAGCGCGACGCGTGGCGCGCCGGCGCGACTCGAGCCACGTCACCGCTCCCGTCCTTGGGCTCGACGATCAGGTAGCCCGCCATCTCGAGGTGGAGCGCCGAACAGAACTCGAGGCAATAGAAGGGGAACACGCCCGCCTTGTCGGCGACGAAGCTCGTATCGACGTGCTTCCCGGGCTCGACGCTCATCGAGATGTTGTACGAGCTGATCCCGAAGCCGTGCGTGGCGTCGCGCGCCTGCTCGAGGCTCGTCATGTGGATGTGGACGGTATCTCCCTGCTTCACGCGGATCGTGTCGGGAGTGAAGTGGCTCCGGATCATCGTCATGTAGACGTGGACGCCGTCGTCCTTGCGCTCGATGCGCTCCTTGCCGCCGTCGACCGCATTCGGCGAGAGCTGCATGGTGATCGGATCGGTTCCGACCGGGCTGTAGTGGTCGATCGCCTTGATCAGGTCGGCGGAGATGATCTGCGTGTAGTGTGGCTCGCCGAGCGGGATCGGGGAGTCGTACACGAGCTGCATGTTCGGGCCGCTCACGTCGACGAGCTGGAAGTTCTGCGGCAGGAGCGGGCCGACGTCGTTGAAGCGGTCGATCGCCCACTTGTTCATTGCGACGACCCACTTCCCGTGCGGCTTCACGGTGTCGCCGTGCGCTGCCGCGATGTGACCGATGTTGTAGTGGACCGGAAGCTTTTCGACGAGCTTCATGTCGGTGAGCGACCACTTTGCGACCTTCGACTCGACGAACATCGACGTGTAGGCATTCCCCTTGTCGTCGAAGACCGTGTGGAGGGGGCCGAGGCCGAGCTCGACCTGACCGCGGATCGCCTTCTGGAAGTCGAGGATCGGAACGCCGTACGGGTCCTTCCCGGCATAGTCCTGGGCATCGATCAGGGCCTTGATCTTCTCGAAGTCGAAGACCGTGGCGTGCGTATCGAGCTTGCCTCCCGCGACGATGTACTTCCCGTCGGGAGAGACGTCGGCTCCGTGCGGGCTCTTCGGCTCGGGAGCGAACGTGAGGACGCCCTCGGCAGCAGCGACTTCGAGCGGGAGCACCTTCATGCCAGCGATCGTCTTGGTCTTGCCGGCCGCGACGAGCTCCTCGGCCTTCTTCCAGTTGATGATGTGGAGGTAGTCCATGTCGTTCTGCGAAGCGCCCGACTCGAGCGGCGGCCGCCCCTCGAGGTTCCCGCCGATCGCGCGCTCGGTGTTGAACGACCCGATGAACGCCCAGCCGTGGCTCACGAGCTTCCCGGCATCGGCGAGGTCCTGCATGTACGGAGGCAGCTCGATCGCGAACGACTGTTCGGGAATGATCTTTCCCTTCGCACGATCGAACTTCCAGAACGTCGCCGCACCACGGTACTTCTCGTTGTAGTCCTCGATCGGTGCGAACCCGCCGCCGAGCGGCACGGGATACTGAGAGCTCTCGATCACGTACTCGGTGTTCGGAGTCACGAACGCGGCACCGTGGTCGGACTCGAGGAGCGGGCTGGCGATGAGCTGCTTCGTCGTGAAGTCGCGAAGGTCGATCACCGCCAGCCGGGCGTTCGCCTTGTCGCCGATGAAGAGGAACTCACCGTCGTAGTCGCCGTTGGTCTCCGAGAGGTTCGGATGGTGGGTATCGCCCCAGCGCATCTCCATGCCGCGGCGATCCGCCCCCTCGAGCAGCTCGAGCGAGCCCTGGTCGCCGGTTGCCCACCCCTGCCACGGCTCCGGCGTGAAGACGGCGATGTACTTGAGGATCCGCATGCTCGGGATGCCGAGCACGATCACCTGCCCCGACTGCCCGCCCGACGAGAAGATGTAATAGTCGTCCTTCTTGCCGGTCGGGACGTAGGTCTTGAGCGCGGCCGTCACGTCGGCTTCGCTGAGCCCGCGTGCCTGCATGAGCGACGCGATCGAAGCGTTCGCGCCCGCCGCACTCCCTCCCGTCGTGGGCTTCAGGTCCCCGTTCTGCGGGCCGCAGGCGATCGCGAAGCTCGCGATCGAAACCCCGAGCACGCGCCGGAGCGAGGCGTCGAATCGGTTTCGCATGTCTTCTCCTTCAGAGCGCACCGCCGGGCGCGCCGATCACTGACTCTTCAAGCCCCGGACGTAGATCCGGAGCGCGGTCACGACCTCGGGCTTGGCCATGAGATCCGGGTTCGCCGGCATCGCCGCGCTCTTGCCGACCGCGGCGCCGCCGTACTGGACGATCTGCTCGATGTAGTCGTCCTTCACCGCCGCCTGCCACTGCGGATCCTGGAAGTTCCGCGGCGGCGGGGTGAGGCCCTTCGACGCCGGGCCGTCGCCTGCACCCCTCGCACCGTGGCAGGCCGTGCAGCGCGTCTCGAAGATCTGCTTGGCCTCGGCCGTGGCTGCCGCGGAGGGCGGAGCGCCGGCCGCTGTGGCAGGAGCCGCCGCCGGTGCCTGGCTCGGGGTGGGAGCGGCCGCGGGCGAGGACTCCTCGCTCTTGCCGCATGCCAAACCGACGGCCGCCGCACACGAGGCGACGACGAGCGTTTTGCGCAGAGAAACTCGAATCACGGATCGACCTCCTCGGTCCCCCGGGCCCGGCGACGCGAAATCGCCGGCGTCGGGGGGATCCCCTGCGATAGGCTCCTTTCAAGGGGCGTGCCGTCAGGGGGGTTGGGAAAACCATCATGCAGGGTTCAGCTTTTGCCGCAGGGCGCGATCGGGCACTGAGGCGTACCGGCTCAGATTATCAAGAGATCGTGACGAAGGGACACATTCGTTTCGCGCCTCGCTCCCGGCACACTGCAGTGCGTTCGACGCTCCCGGCAGGTTCCGGAGCGCGGCGGATGGCGGCTTTCGAGCGGTTCGCATTCTGCCTCGCGCTCTCGTGGTGTGGAATGGCGAATGCGCAGGCCCCCACTCCCACGGCCTCGAATCCCCTCGAGGTCGAGGGCCCCTTCGGCTCGAAAGTCCGCCTCGAGCTCTTCAACCGCATCCGAGGAGAGCTCGTCGATTGGTTCGAGACCTCGGCTGGTGGGCCTACCCCACAGGACGACTACGCGTTCCTCGGGAACAAGTTCCAGGCGGGAATCCGCGTGCAGCGCGATCCGATCGAGCTCTTCGTCCAGTTCGAGAACGCCACGCTCTCGAACCTCCCGTCCGAGGGGGTCGGAGTCGGTGCGAGCTACTACGCGAACACGGCCTATACCCCCCAGAGCGGATCGTTCGCACGAAACGCCTGGCTGCGCTGGAAGCGAGCCCTCGGAATCGACGGGCTCTCGTTCGTCGGAGGACGCCAGCTCTACTCCGATGCCCTCGATGCGCCGGCGCGCGATCGGACGATCGGATGGCTCCAGACCAACCGCTTGAGCCAGCGCCTGCTCGGCCCCTTCGACTATACACACGTCGGGCGGAGCTTCGACGGAGGCAAGCTCGCGTACGACGACGAGAGCTGGAACGTGACCGGGTTCGGCTTCGTTCCGACGCGAGGCGGCTTCGAAGTGAACGGAAACGGAGAGGTGAGCGAGGTGCTCGTCGCCGGCGGATCGCTCAATCTGAAGGATTCCGACGCCGTCGCGGCGGAGATCGGGAAGACCGTCGCGAGAATCCAGTACATCTACTACCAGGACGAACGCGACCTCGTCTTCCTCGACAACCGCCCCCTCGCGCTCCGCCGCGCCGACCTCGGGCGCGCCGCGCGGATCCACACCATCGGAGGGAGTGCGATCCACCTCGAGCCGCTCGGCCCCGGCCTCGCCGATCTCGTGGCGTACGGCTTCGCCCAGACCGGGGCGTGGCAGAGCCAGGAGCAGAGCTCGTACGCATGGGGAGCAGAAGTCGGCTACCGCCTCCCCGACGTCTGGTCGAAGCCGTGGCTTCGCATCGGGTACAACGTCGGATCGGGAGATACGGATCCCACCGACGGGACGCATGCGACGTTCTTCCAGATCCTCCCGACGGCATGGCTCTACGCGCAGTTCCCGTTCTACAACATGATGAACAACCAGGACTTCTTCGTGCAGACGATCTTCGAGCCGCACGAGAAGGTGACATTCCGCTGGGACGTGCTCCACCTGTTGCGGGCGACCTCGAGTCTCGACCTCGTCTACTTCGGTGGCGGCGCGACGAAGAACTCGTTCTTCGGCTACGGAAGCACCGGGACGCCGAACGGTGGGTCGGGGAGTCTCGCGCTCACCACGCAGCTCATGCTGACCGTGAAACCGATCGCGCCGCTCACCGTGAACGTCTTCTACGCTCGTGCCTTCGGCCAGAGCGTGATCGGCGCGAACTTCGAGGGGAAGTCGGGGAACTACGGCTTCATCGAGATGATCGTCTCGTTCTGACGCGCCGCCCGAAGCGGCGCCTCCCGTCCCGGGTCGATCTCCTAGCGGCGTCTCGCGAGGTTCGAGACGAGCCCCGCGAAGGTCGCCGTCCAGGCGAAGAGCGCGATCCAGACGAAGACCGACGCGATCGAGTGGAGCCAGGGAAGCTCGAGGATGTCGCCGAGCTCGAAGCTGCACGCGGTGTACATCCCGAGCGGGAAGACCATCCCCCAATAGCCAGGTTCGTAGCGGAGCGGAAAGCGGCGGATTCCGTGTCTCCACACGCCGAAGAGGATGAGCATCGGAATCCACCACGTCGCCGTCGCCCAGAAGAGGAGAGTCGATCCGGCGAGGAAGGGATGGAGCAGCACGAGGAGCGGATCGTGCGGAACGTTCGAGAGCAGAACGTCCCCGGCGAGGGTCGAGATCGCGACGGCACCCGCATCGATCCAGTAGGGGGCCCCCATTTCGGCGGGATCGAGCGGCGTGAAGAAGTAGCGTTGGAAGATCATCGCCATGATCCACACGTAGAGCATCCCGCCGAAGAGCCAGAAGGCGAGCGCCGTGAAGAGCACGATGCGCTCGTAATCGGGCAGGACGGGATGAACCTGGCCGCCGAGCACGGC
>CAJPFO010000034.1 GCA_905339255.1 Myxococcaceae bacterium | reverse complement strand
CGAGAAGAACTTGATGCCGTTGTCCTGATAGGGGTTGTGGCTCGCCGAGATCATGACGCCCGCATCGCAGCGCATGTCCGCCGTGAGGAACGCCATTCCGGGTGTCGGCATCGGACCGACCTGCAGCACGTCGACGCCCATCGAGCAGATGCCCGCCGCGAGGGCGTCCTCGAACATGTAGCCCGAGAGCCGCGTGTCCTTGCCGATGATGATGCGGTGGCGATCGTTGCCGCCCCGGTGAAAGACGCTCGCGACGGCGCGACCGAGCAGGAGCGCCATCTCGGCCGTCATCGGATGCACGTTCGCCGTGCCCCGGACGCCGTCCGTTCCGAAGATCTCGAGCCGCCGCTCCGCCACCCTCAGCCCTCCTTCGTCGCTCCGGCCTCTTCCGGCCGCGGTACGACCCGGATGCGTACCTTCACGAGGCCCGGGCTGTCGACCCAGACGTGCCCCCCCCCGCTCGAAACGCGCACGTCCCGCTCGGTCGACTCCGCGAGCCCGCTCACGTCGATCGTTTCGGTCACGACGGCGCCGAGCCGGAGCACCTCGCTCCGGGCCCCCGAGATCCGCACCCGCGGGGGATCCACCTCGACCCGATCGACCTCGAATCCGGGCGCGGGGGTCCCCTCGACGTCGGGCCGGACCGGCACCTGCTTGCTCGAGCGCTTCTCGAAGGTGAGCGCGATGCGAGCGGGAGATCGCGACACGATCCGCGCCCCTCGAGGCAGGTCGAGGTGCGAGGCGTCGATCTCGTAGTCCGAAACCCCCGGCTTCGCGCCCGACACGTCGATCGTGTACTCGAGCGCTTCGGGCCGGAAGGTGCGCAGCATGGCGCGCGTTCCCATGATTCGGACGTTCATCACCTCGCTGCTCTGCTCGGTGAGGACGAGGTCCTCTGGCGATCCGCGCGCCACGATCGGGAGGTCGTAGCTGCGCTCGACCGAGCTCGTCCCCTGCGCGACCCACCAGAGGAAGACCGCGATCACGAGCGCGAGGAGCTTGAGGCCGAGGTTGGCCCCGAAACGAGCCATGGCTACCCCGCGAGCCTCGCGTCTCGCGGACCCGAGCCTTCCGTCCCCGCCTCCGGCTCGGCTGCGACAGAAGCCGGCGCGGGCGAAGCCGCGAGCTTCTCGCGGAGCGTCGCACGAAGCCGGTCGGGATCGAGCTTGCGCGAGAGCTCGCCGCTGCACACGACGGAGACGTCCGAGGTCTCTTCCGAGACGACCACCACCACTGCGTCGGTCTCCTCGGCGAGCCCCACGGCCGCTCGATGCCGGGTCCCGAGCCCCTCCGGAAGGTCCTGCCGCTCCGAGAGCGGCAGGATGCAGCCCGCTCGCGAGATCCGCCCGCCCTGGATGAGCGCGGCACCGTCATGGAGCGGCGAATAGGGCAAGAAGAGCGCCACCAGGAGGTCCCGGCTCACGGCGGCGTCGAGCGCGACGCCGCCTTCGACCTGATCGTCGAGCTGCGTGTCGCGCTCGAGGACGATCAGCGCGCCCACTCGCTTCTGGGCGAGCGCCTGCGCGGCTCTCGAGACCTCCTCGAGGATCTGCGTCTCCTGCCTCCTCGCGGCCGACGGCGACACGCGGCGCCCCACCCTCGCGAGCATGCGCCGGATGTCGGCCTGGAAGAGCACGATCACGATCAGGACGGCCGAGGCGAGAAAGTGGTCGAAGATCCAGATGAGCGTCGTGAGCTGGAAGAGCTGCGAGAGCACGCTCATCGCGATCAGGGCGAGAAGACCTGCGAGCACCTGCACCGCCCGCGTGCCGCGAATGAGCTTGAGGAGCCAGTAGACCCCGACCGCGACGACCACGATATCGACGCCATCGCCGATCGGGTCGAAGTTCTCGGCGAGGTACTTCGAGAGCTCGTCGAAGAGCGCGTGCAGCGTCGCGGTCACACCGCGCCCCCGCGCCTGGCTTCGCGGAGCGAGAGGCCGATCGCGAGCGCGCGGCGGGCTCCCGCCACGTCGTGGACCCGGACGCCGTCGGCGCCTGCGAAGACGGCGATGGCGCAAACGGCCTCGGTCGCACGGTCGCGTTCGGCGACCGGCTCGCCGGTGAGCTCGCCCAAGAAGGCCTTCCTCGACGGGCCCACGAGCAGCGGGAGGTCGAGACGCTCTCGGAGCACGCCGAGATTCGCGAGCAGGGCGAGGTTGTGCCGCAGCCGCTTGCCGAAGCCGATCCCGGGGTCGACGACGAGCCGCTCGCGCAGCACTCCGGCGCGTCTCGCGATCTCGACCGACTCCGCGAGCTCGTCGGAGACCTCGCGCAGGCAATCCTCGAAGACCACGCGCGCCTGCATCGTCGCCGGCTCGCCGCGTAGATGTCCGAGCACGAGGGTCGCGCTCGCGCGGGCCGCCACCTTGGCGAGGTGAGGATCGTGACGCAGCCCCGACACGTCGTTCACGATCCGGGCCCCGGCCTCGAGGGCCGCCCGTGCGACGGACGATTTCCTCGTGTCGATCGAGATCGGCGCAGCCGTCGCCTTGGCGAGCGCCTCGACCACCGGAACGGTGCGGTCGATCTCCTCGTCTTCGGAAACCGCAGGAGCACCCGGGCGCGTCGACTCGCCGCCGACGTCGATCACGTGGGCGCCGTCCCGCACGAGTGAGAGGCCCGCGGCAACGGCGCGTTCGAGGTCGACGCGGCCTTCGGAGCTCCAGACCCGCCCCCCATCGGAGAAGGAGTCGGGCGTCACGTTCAGGATCCCGACGATGGTCGCGCGGCCGCGCGGAAAGGCGATTTCCTCGGCCACGCGCGCCTCCTATCCCGGAATCGGCTCGGGATCGGGGAGCTTGTCTCCAGGGAACTCCTTGGTGCGCTCGGGGCGGCTCCGCTTCGGAGGCTCCTCGCGTCGCGGCGGCTCGACCGGGACCGGAAGCGGTGCGAGCGGCTTGCCCTCCATGAGGAGCTTGAGATCGGCCGTATCGAGCGTCTCGCGCTCGAGCAGCGCCTCGGCGATCCGATCGAGCATCGTGCGATGGTCGACCAGATCCTGGCGAGCCTCCGCGTAGAGGTGGTTCAGCATCCTCGACACCTCGTCGTCGATCTCCTCGGCCTTCTTCTCGCTGTAGTCCTTGCGGCTCACGAAATCGCGGCCGAGGAAGACGTCCTGCTCGTCGTCGCCGAACGAGACGGGTCCCAGGCGCTCGCTCATTCCGTACTTGCAGACCATCCGCCGCGCGAGGTCCGTGGCTTGTTTGAGGTCGTTCGACGCTCCGGTCGAGAAGTGGTTGAAGACGAGGTCCTCGGCCGCGCGCCCGCCCATCGCGTGCTTGATCATCGCGAGGATCTGATCCTTCGTGAGGTTGTAGCGATCCTCGGCCGGGAGGGTCTGCGTGAGCCCGAGCGCCATCCCTCGTGGAATGATCGTCACCTTGTGGACCGGATCGGAGTGCGGGTTGAGGAGCGCGACCAGCGCATGCCCGGCCTCGTGATAGGCGGTGGTGCGCTTGTCCTCGTCGCTCATGATCATGCTCTTGCGCTCGGCGCCGAGGAGGACCTTGTCCTTCGCGCGCTCGAAATCGAGCATCGCGACCTTCGGAGCGTCGCGTCGGGCCGCGAGCAGTGCCGCCTCGTTCACGAGATTCTGGAGGTCGGCCCCGACGAAACCCGGTGTGCCGCGCGCGATCACCTCGAGATCGACATCGTCCGCCAGCGGAACACGACGCGTGTGGACCTTGAGCACGGCGATCCGGCCTCGCAGGTCGGGCCGCGGCACGACGACGCGGCGGTCGAAACGCCCGGGTCGAAGCAGCGCCGGGTCGAGCACGTCGGGCCGGTTCGTCGCGGCGATCAGGATCACGCCCTCGTTCGACTCGAAGCCGTCCATCTCGACGAGGAGCTGGTTGAGCGTCTGTTCGCGCTCGTCGTGGCCTCCACCGAGCCCTGCTCCGCGATGGCGGCCGACCGCGTCGATCTCGTCGATGAAGATGATGCACGGGGCGTTCTTCTTCCCCTGCAGGAAGAGGTCGCGGACTCGCGAGGCGCCGACGCCGACGAACATCTCGACGAAATCCGATCCCGAGATCGAAAAAAACGGAACCCCGGCCTCCCCCGCCACGGCCCGGGCGAGGAGGGTCTTTCCGGTGCCGGGAGGGCCGACGAGCAGGACGCCCTTCGGGATCCGGCCGCCGAGGCGCGTGAACTTCTTGGGTTCGCGCAGGAAGGCGATGATCTCCTCGAGCTCGACCTTCGACTCCTCGACTCCGGCAACATCTTCGAAGGTGACGCGCTGCTGGTTCTCGGTGAGGAGCCTGGCGCGCGCCTTTCCGAAACTCATGGCCTTGCCACCGCCGGCCTGCATCTGGCGGATGAAGAAGATCCAGATCCCGATGAAGAGCAGCATCGGGAACCAGGTGATCAGGATCGTCTGCCAGAGCGACGACTCGCGCGCGGGCCGCGCCGCGATCTCCACCTTCTTCTCGTCGAGGCGGGCGAGGAGCCCTTCGGTCACGGCGGGCGCGTAGGTGGCGAACTCACCGCCGTTCTTGAGCTCTCCACTGATGTGGCCGGACTCGATCGTGACCTTCTGCACCTCCCCGGAGTCGAGGCGCTGCAAGAAGGTCGAGAAGCTGATCTCGGAAGGGGCCGCCTGGTTCTGGCGGAACATGGTGACCACGACGAGGATCACGAAGAGCACCACCACCCACAGGGCCATGCTCTTGTAGAACTGGTTGTTCACGCTCGCCCCCGTCGCAGTCCGGCTCCCGGGATGCCGGACTTCGCGTTCCCTTCGAAGCTAGCACGCGCTCCCGAGGGTGCCCTGCACCGGCTCGATTCGTGCATGGCGAGCCGGAAACCCCGCGCATCACGACGCAGCATGAGGCGTCCCGGAAGCTCGAGTGCTCGTCCCGGAGCGGCCTCCCGGAGGAATCGGACGACGCGGACCAGATGGATCTTCGATACGTCGCGTGCCCCGCCCGAAAGCCGCAGTGCTCGTCGCGCGAGCCGCGTCGCGAGCGCGTCGGGGAGGTGCTCGAAGCCGGTCGCGTCGATCCGGAGGCCGTCTTCGGCGACCTCGAAACGCTGCTTCACGGCCTCGTCCACGAGCGACTCCATCCACTCCGAGTCCTTTCGCTGCGCTTCGGCCAATCGTGCGATCGTCCTGAGCAGCGCGGGGTTGAACTCCCGGGCGAGTCCGGGTAGCCAGCGCCGTCGGAGCCGGTTGCGCGCGTACTCGTCCGAGTCGTTCGAGGCATCCTCGCGCCAGCGGAGCCCGCGCCGGCCGGCGAAGTCGAGGATCTCGGCGCGAGAGACGTCGAGCAGAGGGCGGACGACCCTGCCGTCCGGGGTCTGCTCGGCGATCCCCGTGAGGCCATCGCCGCCCGCTCCCCTCAGCACGCGGAGCAGCACCGTCTCCGCCTGGTCGTCGGCCGTGTGCGCGGTGGCGATCGCCGCACAGCCGAGCTTGCACGCCTGCGCCTCGAGCGCGTCGTAGCGCAACCGGCGGCAGGCCTCCTGCAGGGTCGGTCGGGAGCGACTCGATCCGCCCTCGCGAAGCGTCGCCGGGCGAACGGCCGTCGCCTCCATCGCGAGGCCGAGTGCGGCCGCATGCGCGCGCACCAAGGCTTCGTCGGCGTCGGCGTCTGCTCCTCGCAGGCCGTGGTTCACGTGGCCGACGGCGAGTCGCAGGCCCAGGCGGCGCTCGAGCGAGGCCAAGCCGTAGAGAAGCGCCGTGGAATCGACACCTCCCGAGACCGCCACCAGCACCGCGCGACCGGAGAGCCCGAGCCGCCGGACGCTCGTCTCGAGCACACGAAGCACGGGCCCAGCATAGCCGAAATCCGGAGCGCGGAGATCCGCGCCCGCCGAGGGGAGCGCAACGACACGGGACGTCACGCTCCGATCGGAGCGCTATCGGACGGCGCTCGCTTCGCCGATCAGCACCTTCGTTCCGTCGGCCTTCTCGACCCAAACGTCGCAGTGGACGCGGCGAAGCGTTCCCTCGCGAACCTCGTCGCGGATGCGAGCGCGCGCTACGAGGTGATCGTCGACCCAGACCACGTTCGTCAAGCGCACGTCCATCTTGCCGCCCACGAGCCATCCCTCACCGAAGCTCCGCTGCATCAGTTCCGAAACGAAGCAGGTCGTCATCATCCCCTGCACGACGATGTTCGGAAAGCCGAGCTTGCGCGCCTCGTCGCGATCGGTGTGGTAGTTGCGGGCCGGCCCCGAGAACATCCAGCAGCGCCGGGCATCGACGACCTTGGTGACGGGCTCGAGGTCCGCACCCGTGGCCGTCGGAAACGGCGGGCGAGCCTCCTTGCGAGCCGCCGTCGCTTCGTCGACGACGAAACCCTCCTCGCGGCTTTCGCGGGGCGGGAGGAACGACTGGTGCGTGCGCCCTCGAACCAGGAGTCGCCCATCGGCCGCGTCGACGAGGTCGGTCTCGTTCAGGACGTAGTCGCGGCCTCGCTTCTCGTAACGCGCGACGATCGTCGAGCGCGACCGGATCTTCGCGCCGACGCGAATCGCTCCGAAGAGCTCCCATTCCTGGCGCGCATGGAGATTGCCGAAGAGGTTCTTCAGATACCAATCGCCGAGGTGCTGGTAGCACTCGCTGTGGTGGAGAAGCGGCGGCGCCGAGCCCTCCGGAAGCAGCGCGCGATCGTCGAGCGCATCCCGATAGAAGGCCACTCCCTCCCGGGTCACGTCGTACTCGCGCGACCCGCAGTGGCGGCCGACGTAGGCAGGTTCTCCCTTCAGGTTCAAGTGCCATCCTCCTTCGAGACGCGACGCGCCCGGGGCGGGCGCCGAGCCGACGCGGCATGCTCCCGCATGTGGTCGCCCACGTCGAGAACGTCGGAACCTGGCTCGATCGGCTCGCCATGCGGTCGCCGGACCGGGCGGCATTGGCAGATTCCGACCGGACCCGGAGCTTCGCCGAGCTCGCTTCGCGAGCCGCGCGCCTCGCCGGCTGGCTCGGGCGAGCAGGAATCGGCCGCGGCGACCGCGTGGCACTCCTGCTCGGAAACCGGGCCGCCTTCGTCGAGGCGGTCTTCGCCTGCGCCAGGATCGGGGCGATCGCGCTTCCGACGAACGTTCGTCTCGCGCCCCCCGAGATCCGACATCTCTTCGACGACGCGACGCCGAAGCTCCTGCTCCACGAGGCGTCGCTCGAGGAGCGGGTGGAGGCCGCTTGCCGCCTCGCCGCGTCGCCGCCTGCCTCGAGGCTCGCCGTCGGGGGCGAGCCGGACGCCTACGAGGCGGCCATCGCCGGCGAGGCCGAAGCCCCGCCGGCCGCGGGGGTGGGCGCCGAAGAGCCGATGCTCCTGCTCTACACGTCGGGCACCACCGGAGCGCCCAAGGGCGCCCTGCTTCCGCATCGCAAGACGCTCTACAACTGCCTGAACGCCTCGCGCTACTTCGAACTCACCGCCCACGATCGCGTGCTCGTGCCGCTGCCGCTCTTCCACTCGTTCGGGCTCACGATCATGACCCTCCCGGCACTCCATGTCGGGGCCTTCGTGCGCCTCGAACGTCGCTTCGATGCGGCCGCCACCTGGGCGCGCGTCGAGAGCGAGCGGACCACCCTTCTCGGCGCCGTTCCGACGATGTTCCAGGCGCTGCTCGAAGCGCTCGAGGCCGCCTCGCGAAAGCCAGACGTCTCGAGCCTGCGCTTCCTCTTCAGCGCCGGAGCCGCGCTTTCGGTCGATCTGATCCGCGCCTACCAGACGCGACACGGCCTTCTGGTAAAGCAGGGCTTCGGGCAGACCGAGACCTCGATCCTCTGCTGCCTCGACGCCGAGGACGCGACCCGCAAGGCGGGGAGCGTCGGCAAGCCGGTCTTCCATGCCGACGTCCGCGTGGTGCGACGCGAGCTTCTCGAGCGTGCTCCCGACGCCTGGCAGGACTGCGCTCCCGGGGAGCCCGGCGAGATCGTGGTTCGGGGTCCGATCACGATGCTCGGCTACTGGAGGCGCCCCGACGCCACGGCCGAGACGCTTCGCGATGGGGGGTGGCTGCGCACCGGGGACATCGCCACGGTCGATCCGGAGGGCTTCGTGACGCTCGTCGGCCGGGCCCGCGACCTCTACATCTCGGGCGGTGAGAACGTCTACCCGGCCGAGGTCGAGGCGGCGTACCGCGAGCATCCCGACCTCGCCGAGATCGCCGTCGTGGGAGTACCGGACGCCCGCTGGGGCGAGGTCGGCCATGCCTACGTCGTCCTGCGACCGGGGGTGGCGCTCGACGAGCCGGCGCTCCGGGGCTTCGGAGAGGAGCGCCTCGCCCGCTACAAGCTGCCGGCCCGCTTCTTCGCGCTCGCCGAGCTTCCCCGGACCGTGACCGGGAAGGTGCAGAAGCACCTCCTCGTTGCCTCACCCCCTGCCCGAGGGGGGGCGGGCTCGCGCCGAGGTTGACACGGGCGCCCTCGCCGGCGTAGAAGGCTCGGAGTCCGGCCCGTTCGCAATCGGACCGGCACATCTGGCCGCGCCCGCCGCGTCCTGGGGGATCTTGCGCATGCTGCCTCGCTCCATCGCTCCGATGTCTCGCCCTTCGCGAAAGAGGCTCGTCCTCGCCGTCATGGGCTCCTTGGCCGCCCTCGCCGCCGCCTGCGGCGACGTCCTGCCGATCCTCACCCTCACCTCGCCCGTCCACGGGACCTTCACGACCGCCTCCTCGATTTCGGTCACGGGTACCGTCACGCAGGCGGCGATCGCCGACCTCGAGGTCACCGTGAATGGAGTCGTGACGCCGCTCGTGACCGGCGGGGCGTTCTCGACGAGCGTTGCCGTGAGCTCCTCCGCCGTGCTCAATCCGGTGCTCGTTCGCGTGCGCAAGATCAGCACCGGCTACGTGACGCTCGAGCGCGTGATGGTGATCGCGGGCCCATCGGTCTCGGATGGCATGTACTCGGACAACGGAATCGGGATGCGGATCAACGACACCGGGCTCGATCAGCTCCAGCCGACGATCCAGGGCCTCATCAACGGATCGTTCGACGTGCAGGCGCTGATCCTCGCGGCAAATCCGATCGTGAACGACTACTGCGTGATCAACATCTTCGGCTGCATCTCCTCGGTCGACGTGAACGCGACGTCCGTCACCTACACGCAGCCGGTCGGCGTGAACCTCGACGCCATCTCGGGCGCGACGAACGTCTCGGTCGGCGTCAACGACATCCGCGTGAACTACCGCGTGAGCGGTAGCTTCAGCTGCAACGGCCGCATCACGGCGAACACGACGACCGTCGCGGGAAACTACGATCAGGTCCCCGGCTCGCCCGCCAATACGGTCGACGTGAACCAGCAAGGGAACGTGAGTGTCGGCTTCACGAACTTCGACAACGAGTTCACGAGCGGGATCTGCGACTTCCCGCTGATCGGCGACATCATCCAGCTCATCATCGGCGACGTCCAGCCGATGGTCCGCGACGGCCTCGTCACGAACCTCGGCGATCCCGATGGCTCGGGGCCCGCCGACGCGCCGATCGCCGCAGCGATCCAGGCGACCCTCGCCGGCCTCTCGATCGCCGGGCCGGTCGGCGAGGCGCTCGGCGTCGAGCTCGATGCCGACTTCGACCAGATCTCCGAAGACACCGCAGGCCTCACCTACCGGATCGATTCGCGGATCATGCGTCTCGATCCTCCGGTCTCCGGCGCTCCGGACCTGCTCTCGTCGGCCAATCCGACCGTGGCGTTCCCGGGCTTCGGGGCGAGCGCGCCGAACGGACAGCCGTACGGCTTGGGCCTCGCCCTCAGTCCGGGAACGTTCAACCAGCTCCTCAAGGCGGAGACGGAAGGCGGCCTGCTGCAGACCGAGATCACGGAGTTTCAGGGCATCCCGCTCACGGCGGGGGTTCTCGCGCTCTTCCTCCCCGAGTTCGGAAGCTTCAACCCCTACTACCCGATGAAGATCCGCGTCATGCCGACGCTCGCGCCATTCACGACCGCGTCGAACGGGCTTGGCGGCGAGCAACTCGACCTGCGTGTCCCGCACGTGATCGCAACGATCATCGGCCAGGATGGCCTCGGAGCGGAGATCGAGTTCCTCCGCGTCGCCTTCGACGCACGGATCGGGCTCAACTTCAGCTACGACTCGCAGACGGCGTCGCTCGTTCCGGCGTTCGGTCCCGTGGTGCCATCCGACATCCAGGTGGCGGTGCTGCAAGCGGTGAACCCGACGACGGAAGCGACCCTTCAGTCCTTCCTGCCGCAGGTGATCGCGCTGGTGCTTCCCGATCTCGGAAGCTCGCTCGGATCGTTCCCGATCCCGAGCTTCCTCGGCCTGAATCTCGATCTGGTCCAGCTCACCGAGGTGAACGAGTACCTCGCGCTCTATCTGAACCTCGTTCCGTAGCGAGAAGCCGATCGCAGGAAGGCCCGGGGGCCGTGGCCCCCGGGCCTTCGTCCGTCTCCGCGGCGATGCTTAGAAGTCGTCCATCTCTCCCATGCCCTCGCCGCCGTGCGAGTGCCCGTGGCCCGCTCCGGATTTCTTCTCGGGCTTGTCGGTGATGAGCGCCTCGGTCGTGAGCAGCAGCCCCGCGACGCTCGCGGCATTCTGGAGCGCAGAACGGACGACCTTCGTCGGGTCGACCACACCGTCCTTCACGAGGTCGGTGTACTCCTCGGTGCGCGCATTGAAGCCGAAGGCTCCCTTTCCGCCGAGCACCCGATCGACCACGACCGCGCCGTCGATCCCCGCATTCGAAGCGATCCGCCGGATCGGTTCGCGACAGGCCCGGCGAACGATGTCGACTCCGGACTGCTCGTCCCCCGAGAGGTTTTCGAGCGAGTCGAGCCCGAGCGAACTTCTCAGGAGTGCGACGCCTCCGCCGGGAACGATTCCCTCCTCGACGGCCGCCCGCGTCGCATGCAGCGCGTCCTCGACGCGGGCCTTCTTCTCCTTCATTTCGGCCTCGGTCGCGGCGCCCACGCGGAGCACGCCCACACCGCCCGCGAGCTTCGCGAGCCGCTCCTGGAGTTTCTCGCGATCGTAATCGGAGGTCGTCTCCTCGATCTCGGTGCGGATCTGCTTCTTGCGCCCCTCGATCTCGGACTTCTTGCCGCGGCCCTCGACGATCGTCGTGTCGTCGCGGTCGATCACGAGCTTTCTCGCCTGACCGAGATCCTGGAGCGTCACGGCTTCGAGCTTCTGGCCGAGATCCTCGGTGATCGCGCGCCCGCCGGTCAGGATCGCGATGTCCTGCAGCATCGCCTTGCGGCGATCGCCGAAGCCCGGCGCCTTCACCGCGGCGACCTTGAGCACGCCGCGGATCTTGTTCACGACGAGCGTGGCGAGCGCTTCGCCCTCGATGTCTTCGGCGATGATCAATAGAGGCTTGCCGGATTTCGCGACCTGCTCGAGGAGCGGGAGCAGATCCTTCATCGCCGAGATCTTCTTCTCGTGGATCAGGATCACGGCGTCCTCGAGGACCGCCTCCATTCGATCGGGGTCGGTGACGAAGTACGGCGAGAGGTATCCGCGGTCGAAGCGCATCCCCTCGACGACCTCGAGTTCGGTCTGGAGCGCCTTGCCCTCCTCGACCGTGATCACGCCCTCCTTGCCGACCCTTTCCATCGCCTCGGCGAGCATGTTTCCGACCTCTTCGTCGCCGTTCGCCGAGACGGTCCCGACCTGCGCGATCTCGGCTCGCCCCCGCACGTTCTGGGACAGGCGTCGCAGTTCGTCGACGACGGCCGCGACGGCCTTTTCGATCCCGCGCTTGAGCTCCATCGGGCTCGCGCCGCTCGCGATTCGCCGGCACCCCTCGTGAAGGATCGCCTGCGCGAGGACCGTGGCCGTCGTCGTCCCGTCTCCGGCCACGTCGGAGGTCTTGCTCGCCACCTCCCGGACCATCCGAGCGCCGACGTTCTCGGTCTTGTCGGGGAGATCGATCTCCTTCGCGACCGTGACGCCGTCCTTGGTCGTGGTCGGCGCGCCCCAGGACTTCTCGATGAGCACGTTTCGTCCGCGCGGCCCGAGCGTGACCGCGACCGCATTCGCGAGGGTGTCGACCCCCCGGAGCAGGCGCTGGCGAGCGGACTCGCCGAAGGCGATCTGCTTGGCAGGCATGGGATGGGCTCTCCTCCAGTGGATGGGGCCCGGAACGGGCCCGGCGGGCGGCTACGTAAGGTCCGCACGGGACCCGGTCAAGGCTGTGCCACTGCTCGGGGGGCGGAAGGGGGTGGCGGTGCCCAGATTCGAACTGGGGACACGCGGCTTATGAAACCGCTGCTCTAACCAGCTGAGCTACACCGCCGGAACCCGTACATCCGCGGGGGACCGCTTCGGGTCGGCGCAGTCTAGCGCGCGGAGCTGCTGCTGCGACTGCCCGAAGTCGCGCTCTGGGCGCCCCCCGCGTCCGGAGCGGCGGGCAGGAGCGAGGTGGACGAGCCCCGCGAGCGGCCCGCCTCTTCGAGGATCTCGACGCGCCGTCGCAGGTCGTCGAGCTCGGCGCGCGACGGCGCGCCCGCGGGCGGCGCCGAGACCGCCGGCGTTCGCGTCCCCGGCGCCGCTGGCGCCGAGGCGTAGACGGCGATGCGAGCGACGAGGTCGTCGAGCTTCGGAATGATCGATGCGAGCGACCCCGACTGCACGAAGACCTGTCGCGGCTCGGCGTTCGTGCCTTCGACGCTCGCGCACTGCAGGTCGAGACTCGCTCCGTCGCCGAAGCTCGTGAAGGATCCGAAAACGACGTAGCGCGCGCCGACGGCCCGGGCGGCGCTCCGGGCAGCGTCGAGGTCCGTGGTGGCGGCCTTGGGATCGGCCACCCGCACGAGCTCGAGCCCGGGAGTGCGCGCGAGACGCGACGCGAGCATGTCACCCATCCCGGCCTGCAGGTACTCGGGGCGTTCCTGTGTGTGGACGACGACCGGGAGGAGCGCAACCCGTTGGCCCTCCGCAAAGGCGACGGTCGCAAAGAGCGCGACCCCCAGGAAGGCGAGCATCTTCAAGCGGGCGATCTCCTCGATGAAGCCACGACGAAGCCGTGGTTCGAGCCCCCCGACGGCCGTCGCCGTTCTACCACCCGCCCCTCCCAGGGTCAAGCCGCGAGCCACCGTCGAGCTGACGGACCTCGAGCCCCGCCTCGCGCAGCAGCCCGAGCGAAACCTCGCCGAGCGGATAGTCCGCGCTCCAGACGACCTCGGCGAGCCCGGCGTTGATGATCATCTTCGTGCACGTGAGACATGGACAGAACGTCGAGTAGATCGTTCCGCCGCGAACCGAGACGCCGTGGTACGCGGCCTGCGTGATCGCATTCTCCTCGCCGTGCGAGCAGAGGCATTCGTCGAGGCGCGTTCCACCCTCGGCGAACGAGTTGCAGCGCGGACACCCGCCCTCGTTGCAATTGCGAGTCCCACGCGGCGTGCCGTTGTACCCCGTCGAAATGATCCTGCGATCCCGTGCGATCACGGCGCCGACCTTCCGCTTCACGCAATTGCTCCGCGAGGCGACCATCCGCGCGATGCTCATGAAATACTCGTCCCATCCCGGTCGCTCGAATGCGAGCCCTTGCGCGAGCACTTCTTGGAGTCGCGCGTGCAGATCCGTGATTCCCGAATCGTTTCGCAATCGCACGTCGGCGAGTTCGCGAACGGCGAGGAGTTGTTGCGCGGCCGGGTCGTCGCTCCCGAGCTCCCGGCCCTCGAGCGCGCGAAGCGTCTCGAGGGTCGTCGGGTCGCCTCCCCGACCGCGGCGTCGGAGCCGCACGACGCGCGTGTCCTCGGCGGCGTCGATCCAGAGCAGACGGAAGCCGCGAGCGGTGGCACGCAGCGCCGTCACCTCCGCGGGATGCCGGATCGAATCGATCACGTAGTTCCGATCGGGGAGCATCCGGGAGAGCAGGCGCTCGGCGAGCACCGCGGGCCCCCCGGCGGCTCGGAGCGCATTGCCGGTCTCGATCATCCGCTCGCGCGTCTCGTCCAGCCCCCGCTCGCGAAGCTCGTCGCGGATCACGTCGGAGAGCGAGAGCGCGTAGAAGCTCCTCGCCGCGAGAAACGCGACCGCCTCGCCCTTTCCGGCTCCGTAGGGCCCCGCCACGCCGAGGATCAAGGCCGTCTCCCGCCGGTCGCCGCGCCGGTGGTCGAGGCTGTAGCACGCGCGCTCGCCGTCTGGCAGCCTCGGCGCATGCCGCCCTCCGCGAACCCGAAGCGCAGGCCGAGCCAGCGCTCCCCGCTCGAATCGTCGCGCTCGGCGCGCGCGACCTCACCGAGTCCGTGCGACGCGAACGCATCCCGTACCTGCTCCGCCTCGCCGGCAAGTAACCCCGAAACGAGTAGTGCTCCGCCGCGCGAGACCCGCGTGGCGAGATCCCGAGCGAGCGGCAGGAGCTCGCGTTTGAGGAGGTTCGCGACGACGACATCGAAGACTCGGGTGGCGAGCGCGTCGACCGGGCCCGCGAAGACCACGAACGCTCCGGCGAGGCCGTTGCGCTCGGCGTTTTCCTTCGCGACGGCAACGGCCTTTGCGTCGAGGTCGAACGCCACCGCTCGGACCGCGCCGAGGCGGAGCGCGGCGAGCGCCAGTACGCCGCTCCCGGTCCCGACGTCGAGCACGCTCGCTCCGTGCCGCAGCGAAGCCGGAAGGCGCGCGAGAAGATCGAGTGCGAGACGGGTCGACTCGTGCTCGCCGGTTCCGAACGCCTGCCCCGGATCGATCACCACCTCGGACTGTCCGGGCCCGAGTCTCGAGGCCGCGAAGCTCGGACGGACGACGAGTTCGGTCGAGATCACGAGAGGCCCGAGCCCCTCCCGCCAACGAGACCCCCAATCGACGGCCTCGACGGGTTCGGGACCGGACACGCAGCGGATCCCGGTCCCCGAAGCGATCGCCGCACCCACCGCACCCGCACGCTCTGGCGCCGCGTAGATCACGAGCGAGATGCCCGCGCTGCCCTCCGTACCGCGCTCCTCGAGACCCGCTGCTCCTGCCGCGAATGCCTCCGCCGCAGCGACCTCGGCCGCGTCGGCGTCGTCGGCCTCGACCACGAAGCGCAGACTCGGTTCGCCCTGGTTCGCCATCGTCGCTCCCGTGCTGCTCTCGGGCTGCTACCTCGCGCACGTCGCGGACGGCCAGCTTCGGCTCCTGCGAGCGAGTGCGCCGATCGCACGTGTGGTCGAGGATCCCGGAACCTCCGACGACGAGCGGCGTCGGCTCGGGCTCGTCCTCGAAGCTCGCGACTTCGCACGCGGGCTCGGGCTCGACGTCGGCGAACAATACACGAGCTACGCCCGCTGGCCCGGGGATCGTCTCGTGACGGCCGTCGTCGCGACCCGCCCCGGCAGCCTCGAACCGGCAGCCTTCTGGTTCCCCGTCGTGGGGGAGGTCCCGTACAAGAGCTATTTCGATCGCGCGCTCGCCGAGCGCGAGGCCGACGAGCTCCGCGCGAAGGGCCTCGACGTCTGTCTTGCCGCAGTCCCGGCCTACTCGACGCTCGGCTGGTTCCCGGATCCTGTGACGGGTCCCCTGCTCCGGGCGCCCGAGCCCGACCTCGTCGCGACGGTGGTCCACGAGCTCGTACACGCCACAGTGTATGTCCCGGGCGATGCCGATTGGAACGAGGGGCTCGCGACCTTCGTCGGGCAGGAGGCGAGCGTCGCATTTTTCAGCGAGCGTGGCGGCGTCGACGGCGAGACGGCCCGCTACGCGCGCTCGCGAGTCTCGGATTCGCGGGCGATCTCGGCCGTCCTCTCCGGACTGCGCTCCGAGGTCGCGGCACTCTACGAGGATCGGCCACCGGGGCCCGAACGGGACGACCGACGCCGTGCGCTTTCGGAGCAGGCGCGCGAGCGCGTCGCGTCGATCCGCTTCGAGACCATCGATCCAGCCGAGCTTGCGGCTTCGTTGCGCACGAACGACGCATGTCTCGCCCTCGAAGGGACCTACGCCGCCGATCTGCCGCGCTACGAGAACGCACTCGCCCGCGAGGACGGCGACCTTCGCCGCCTCGTCGAGGCCGCTCGCCGAGCGGCCTCGACTCCCGACCCCCGCGGCACGCTCCTCGCGAACCCCTCGCCTCCGTCGGGGTAGCGCCCCTCAGGATCCGGCTCGGAAAGGCCGAAGAGC
>CAJPFO010000033.1 GCA_905339255.1 Myxococcaceae bacterium | reverse complement strand
AGCGGGACGTGCAGGGTGGCTTCGACGGCGTCGACCACGCTTCGCGCTCGCCTGCGATCGAGAAGCGAGAACGGAAGCCCGCCCACCGCGAGGATCTGATTCGGGCGAAGCGAGGAATCGACCCGACCCGCGACGTGGTCGACGTCGACCACGTCGTGAAGCCAGCCTCGCTCCTCGCAGAAAAAGCGCGACTCGAACGACTTCATCGCCCGCTCGAGAACGGGCTTCCAGCGCGGCGCATGCCCGGTGGAGAGGCGCAGCGCGACGAGCCAGAGCGCCTCGACCTCGACGGGCTTGCCGCAGCGGGGCGTCACGACGCGGTCGCCCACCCGGGCATCCATCCAGGTGAGCTGGACGCCCGGCTCGCCCGCGCGAAGCAGGCCATCCTGATCGAGCGCGATCCCGAAGCGCGTCCCGCGCGAAAGTCCTTCGAGGATCGCGTCGCAGGCTTCGAGGAGCCTGCGACGGCCCCGCTGCGCCCGGCTCCCGCCGCGGGCCTCCGCTCTCGCGAGCATTTCGAACACCGCGACGACGAACCAGAGCGACGCGTCGACCGAGTTGTACTCGGGCGTCTCGCCCCGGTCCGGGAAGCGGTTCGGGAGCATTCCTTCGGAAACGTGGGACGACCATTCGAGCAGGATCTCACGCGCCTTCTCGATCTCCCCCGTGGCGAGGCACAGACCGCGAAGGGCGATGAACGTGTCGCGTCCCCAGTCGGCGAACCAGGGGTAGCCGGCGAGGATCGAGTGGCCACCACCGCGACGGACGAGAAATGCCGACGCCGAGCGGTGGAGAGTCGATGCGAAGCGGCTTCGGCGCCGTCGCTCGGAGGCCCGGAGCAGCGCAATCGTCTCGGGCGCGCGTCCCTCGGGCTCGAGGATCGCGTCTGCCGAGCCCTCGGCGCCGAGCAGGAGTACGGCCTCCTCGCTCGCGAGGTCGAAGCCGATCGTCCCCGGGGTCGCGAGGTCCTCGATGCAATCGAGGCCGCGACGTCTCTCCTCGGTGTAGAGGAATCGCCGGTACCAGTCGGGGGCGGCCGTGTAGCTTCCGTTCGTCGACGCGAGCACTGCGGGAACCCCGTCGTAGGGACGCCAGACGATCCGACCTTCGCTTTGCGAGGCTTCGAAGCGGAAGGCCGGGTTCTCGTGGTGGAGCGCGTGGAAGTCGCGTCCCGAGAGAAAGGGCCGTACGACGAGTCGGGCGCTGCCCGTTCCCGCGCTACGGCGCCACGAGAGCGCAGCGATGGCGCGTCGATGCGGCACGAAGAGTTCGTGGACGATCTCGGTCCCGTCCGGGAGCCGGAAGGTCCAGCGCGGCCACGGGTCGCGATCGAAGTCGATGCAATGGTCGACCCCGTTCGGGCTCGAGACGTCACCCGCGTAGCGTTGCGTCGTGATCGCGAAGCTTCCCGCCGGGGTTTCGACGCACGCATCGAGACCGTTCACCAACACGAAGCGCCCGGTCGGCGGAGTCGCCGCATGGAGGAGCAGCGCGTGGTAGCGGCGGGTGCGGATCCCGTTCACCGTTCCCGACGCGAATCCGCCGAGGCCGTCGGCCTCGAGCCACTCGGCATCGGGAGCGAAGCGGAACGCCATGGCAAGAGCCTAACGCTCGTTCTCCGCTTCGCCGGTGGCCTCCAGGAGCGCACGGCGCGCGATCCGGGTCACGACGATCGTGACGGCCAGCGTTGCGACGAGCCCCAGTGCGAGAACGATCCAATCCGCCGGCCCTCGTTCGATTGCGACTCCTCCCGCGAGCTGCGCCGCGAGGCCGATCAACTGGCCGTAGTAGACGTAGAGGAGCGTTCCCGGGACCATCCCGATCGAGGCCACCAGGTAGTCGACGAAGCGGACCCGCGTGAGGCCGAGTCCGTAGTTGAGGAGCGTGAACGGGAAGACCGGGGACAGACGCAGCAGCAGGACGATCTTGAGCCCTTCGCGGGCGACGGCGCGGTCGATCGCGGCGAAGCGAGGGCTCTTTGCGATGCGCGCTTCGATCGCGCTTCTTGCGAGGTGTCTCGCGACGAGAAACGAGAGCACCGCTCCGACGGTGGCCGCGCTCCAGGCGACGACGAGACCCTTCCCGATGCCGAAGAGCGCACCGGCGGCGAGCGTGAGCGCAGAGCCCGGAACGAATGCCACGACGGCCGCCACGTACGCGGCCGCGAAGACGAGCGCGCCTGCCGGGCCGAGGCCGCTCACGAAGGCGAGCAGTCGCGGAAGCTCCGCGCCGAGCGAGCGAGCGAGAACGACGAAGACGACCAGCACGATCCCGGCAGCGACGAGTCGCCACCACCGGGTCCGTGTCGCCAGCGGCGCCTCCGCTCGTTGGTCGAGATCCATCCTGGCTCCTGCGTCCATGCTCGCTCCGTCCGGCCTCCCGGGCCATCCCTTCCTCGGATGCCGGGACCGCTCGGGGGTGGCATCCTCCGCATGCGCCCACCCGAGGAGTGAACGATGAAGACCACCGCGCCTCGCCGGGAAGGCGGCGGACCCCGCCGCCGCGCCCTCGTGACCGGTGCCTCTGCCGGCATCGGCCTCGCGTTCGCGGAGCGCCTCGCCCGCGATCAGTACGACCTCGTCCTCGTCGCGCGCAGCCGCGATCGGCTCGAGGAGATCGCCAAGCGTCTTCGCGAAGAGCGAGGCGCCGGAGTCGAGGTGCTGGCGGCGGATCTCACGCAGGCGGCGGCGCTTCGCGCCGTCGAGGAGGTCGTGGCCGACGACGCGACGCTCGACTTGCTCGTCAACAACGCGGGCTTCGGAACGCAGGGTCGGTTCGCCGAACTCGACATCGATCGCGAAGAGGAGGAAATCCGCTTGAACGTGGTGGCGCTCGTGCGCCTCACGCGGGCGGCGCTCCCGCACATGATCCAGCGAGGGCGTGGCGAGATCGTGAACGTCTCCTCGATGGCGGGCTTCTATCCGGGGCCCTTCCTCGCGACCTACGGCGCGACGAAGGCGTTCGTCACGAGCTTCACGGAGTCCCTGGCCGAGGAGCTCCGGGAAACCGGGGTGCGGGTCCAGGCCCTGTGCCCGGGATTCACGCGAACCGAGTTCCAGGAGCGTGCGAGCATCGACACGAGCCAGATTCCGGGCTTCGCCTGGATGAGCGCCGAAGAGGTCGTCGAGGCTTCGCTCGATGGCCTCTCGCGCGACGAACTCGTGGTGGTTCCGGGAAACCTGAACCGGGCACTTCGTGCGGGCGCCTCGCTGCTCCCGCGCTCGATCGTTCGCCGCGCCATGGCCGCCGCGTCGCGCCGGCTCGAAGAATAGGCGCGCCGCGATCGTCCGAACCGCACTAGGCACGGCCCCGGAGCAGGCCCTCGGTGACGAAGCGACCGAGGAGCCCGGCGAGAGTCGAGGCCGCCGCCGCTTCGCCGATGGCATCGCCCACGATCTCGCAGATCGCTTCGAAGCGTACGCCGTCGGCGATCGCCGTCTGCACGCGCGCCTCGAGTGCGTCGAGCTCGCGGAAGCGGACGCGCTCGTCGCGCCGGAAGACGCAGACGATGGCCGGCCGTCGTTCGAGCGCGAGCGCGATCGGATGCGATGGGGCATCCGGAAGCTCGTGCACGGGGAAGTCGAGCTCGACGATCCGGAGCGCCGGGATCGGCTCGAGAACGAGGTCGGCAAAGGCGTCGGCTTCGACACGGGCGAGGTCCTCGGCGAGGAGCCGAGGGGCGTCCGCTGCATCGAAGACCTCGGTCTGCGCCCATTCGAAGGCCGCGAGGGCCGGCGCGCAGGGCAGGTGACGCCGGAAGGGTTCGGCGACGCCGTCCCGCGCCAGGAACGCCGGAAGTTCGGCCCCCGCGTCGCGGATCGACGGCCGATGCGGCGGATGGATCATGAGGTAGGTCTTCACGAGATCGTGGAAGGCATCGTCCCCGAGTGCGGAGGCGAGATCGGCGAACTCCTTCGCCAGCGCCGAGCGAAGCCTCGCGAAGAACGCGTTCGAATAGATCTCGAGGCGAATCGCCGCATCGATCCCGCGATCGGAGCGCAGGATGCTCGCGAGGCGAGCCGGGTCCCCCGCTTCGTCGAGCGCCTTCACCACGCCCTCGGGCGCCGTCACGAGCGAGGCGAGCTCGGCCTCGTCTCTAGCCAGCCGCGGCGGCGGACGCATGCGTCGCTCCTCGGCGGGGATCCGCCTCGCTCACCCGATCGAGGATCCGACGAGCCCGATCGGCCTCGGCGAGGAGATCGTCGTAGGACGGGATCGCGTCGTCCCATTCGACGAGCGTCGGAACCGGTCCGAGCAGCCGGAGCGTGCGCTCGTAGAGCGCGAGCACCTCTTCGCGGATCGGGCGATCGTGCGTGTCGATCCAGATCGGTCCTTCGTCCCGGTGGCCGGCCAGGTGGATCTGCACGACGCGCGAGGCCGGGATTGCGGCGACGTAGGCGTCGGAATCGAAGCCGTGGTTGTGGGCCGAGACGAAGACGTTGTTCACATCGAGCAGGATCCCGCAATCGGCACGCTCGGCGATGCCGGCGAGAAACTCCCACTCGGGCATCTCGTCGTACACGAAGGCGGCGTAGGACGAGACGTTCTCGAGCGCGATCCGTCTGCGCAGCCGGTCCTGCACGCGGAGCACGCGCTCGCTCGTGTAGCGCATCACCTCCTCCGTGAGAGGCAGCGGCAGGAGGTCGTGGAGATTGCGGCCTCCCCGGCCCGTCCAGCAGAGATGATCCGAGACGAAGGCGGGCTCGAAGCGATCGCAGAGCGCCGCGAGCGCGTCGAGGTACGATTCGTCGAGAGGATCGGAGGATCCCACGTTGAGCGAGACGCCGTGGAGCACGAGCGGGTACGAAGCGCGAACCTGCTCGAGGACACGTAGAGGTCTTCCGCCCGGGATCATGAAGTTCTCCGAGATCGCCTCGAAGTAATCCGGCCGCGGCCCGCTCCCGGTGGAGCGCTCGAGCACCTCCGGGTAATGGACGGGTCGCAGGCCCACCCCCACGCCGAGCGGGGCGACGGAGCCGGGGCGATCCGAGGAGCGGGCCGGACGGCTCCGGCCCGCTCCTCGAGGGGTCAAGACTTCTTCTCGGCGGCCTTCGCCTTCGCGGCCGCGCACTCCTCGGCGGTCATCATCTTGAAGCCGTGCCCGCCGCAGCCGTTCTGTCCGGAACAGGCGTTCTCGGCGGTCTTGCAGTCGCTCGTCCCCTTGCACGAGTTCACGCCCTCACACTTGATCTTCTCCCCGCTCGCATGCGAGTCGGCGACGGCGTTCGTCGCGAGGCCGGCGCTGAACAGACCGGCGACGGCGGAAGCGAGGATGGCGCTCTTGATCTTCACGGTTCGGACCTCCTGTCTCGGATCTCGTCGGGTGCGGGAATGCCCCCGGCCGATTCGATGCCGCCTAGGCGTTCGGGATTCCCGACGCCGCCCGGGGCGCCCCGGGCGCAAAGCGGGCGCCTCCGGCCTCGACGTCGCCCGCTCCGGCGCTCGGGAGGAGGAGCCTCCGGATCGCCTCGGCGCGGAAGCGGAAGATGCGATCGAGCTGTCGCCGTACGAGCGGCGCTGCGACTTCGCCGAGCGGCTGGAGCGGCAGGGCCCAGCGAACGTGATCGCGGATCTCCGTTCCCCCCGGCACCTCGCGGAACCGATGCGTGTGCACGAACGACCGGTACGGGCCGCGGATCTGCTCGTCGACGAAGACCTCGGGCGGTCGGAAGACCTGGATCCGGGTCCGCCAGCCGAACGGGACTCCGAACAGCCGCAGCCGGTAGTCGATCCTCGAACCCTCCCGGATCTCGAAGGGCATCGGCGTGAGGATCTCGAAGTGGAGTTCGGCCGGTGTGATGCGCTCGAGGTTCGCGGCGTCGGAAAAGAACGCGAAGACCTCGTCTCGCGGCAGCGCCAGCGTCATCCGTGTGTTGAGTTCGTGCGTGATCACGGTCGTCCTCCCCTCTCCCGGGCGGCCTCGTAACGGCGGAGCGCCTGGATGCGCCGCTCGTGGTGGCTCACGATCGGCGCCGGATAGTCGCGCGGTGGCGAAGGGGCCTCCCAGGGGCGCTGGACGAAGCGGTCGTCGACGTCTTCGAGCTCCGGAACGAAGCGCCGCACGTAGCGGCCAGCGGGATCGAAGCGCTCGCCCTGGGAGACGGGGTTGAAGATCCGGAAGTAGGGCTGGGCGTCGGTTCCGGTCGATGCGGCCCATTGCCAGCCCCCGTTGTTCGAGGCGGGATCGCCATCGACGAGCGATCGGTAGAAGAACTCCTCGCCTCGCCTCCAGTCGACGAGCAGGTCCTTCGTGAGAAAGCTCGCCGCGATCATGCGGACCCGGTTGTGCATCCAGCCCGTGGTCGCGAGCTGCCGCATCCCTGCATCGACGATCGGGTAACCCGTCCGACCTTCGCACCAGGCGCGGAAACCCTCCTCGTCGTCGTTCCACTCGATGGCGTCGTATTCGCTCCGATGGCTCGAGCGGGTGACGTGTGGATTCTCTTTCAGGATCGCGCAGTAGAACTCGCGCCAGAGAAGCTCGTCGATCCATTTGTTCGCGCCTTTTGCGGCCTTCGGATCGATCGCCGCGATCTCGCGAGCGAGATGCACACAGCTCCTCGCCGAGATCGTCCCGAAGCGCAGGTGCGGCGAGAGGCGCGAGGTGGCGTCCTCTGCAGGGAAGTCCCTCGATCGGGCGTAATCGGCGACCGATCGCTCGAGAAATCGCGAGAGCCTGCGTGCGGCCGCGGCCTCGCCTGCGACCGGCAGCTCGATCGGGCTCGCAGGCGGGGGCGGAAGCGGTAGGGAGTCGACCCCTGCTGGTGTTGGAGGGAGCTTCGGGGCTCGAAGCGGGATCTGCGGCTCGGCTTCGAAGGCGCGAAGCCAGGCTCGCCGGTACGGGGTGAAGACCGCGAAGGGACGATCCTGTTGCGAGAGGACGTCACGGCTCTCGAAGACCACGTGGTCGCGGGTCTCGACCACGCGAACTCCGCGCTTCGTGGCGACGGCCCGCACGCGTTCATCGCGACGGAGCGCAGCCGGTGCGTAGGAGCGGCCGAAGCAGAGACGGTCGGCCTTCGTCTCGTCGAGGAGCCGTGCGACCTCGCTCGCGGGGTCTCCTCGGCGGACGACGAGACGGGATCCGCGCGCTTCGAGGTCCTTCGCGAGCTGCTCGAGCGAAGCGAGGAGAAAACGGACCCGCGGCGCTCCCGAGCGGCACCCTTCGAGAAGTGCATCGTCGAGGACGAACAGTGCGATGAGCTCGTCGGCTTCGGCGGCGGCCGCGAGGGCCTGGTTGTCGCGGAGCCGCAGATCGTGGCGGAACCAATGGACCGAGCGCGAGTGCATCGCCTACGCGGGTCTCTCGCCGGCTCCGAGGGCCTTCGTGACCTCGCAGGTCCCATTCCGGCAGGCTGGCTCGCGGCGTCCGGTGAGGCGAAGTCGATTCCTTGCGAAGACCGTGTACGCGGCCTCGAAGATCGGCGCGAGCAGGCGCCAGCGCGTGGGGGCGAGGAGCCAGCCGAGCCCGATCTCCTCGTAGAGTCGTCGGAAGACTTCGACTCCCTCGATCACGCGACCGTCGGGAAGCACGCCGTGGATTCGCGCCATCACCCGCTCGTGGTCGAGCCCGTAGCGGGCCGGGTCGAAGCCGGGCTCGGCGATGTTCTCGAAGGCGATCCGCGCGTTTCGATCGCGCACCTCGAGAAAGCGCATCTCCCGCATGCAGAGCGGGCAGTCGCCGTCGTAGAGAACCTTGATCCGCCATTCGGGGCGATCCATCGCCTGCTCCTTCGCTGCGCTCCGCGCTAGTCGGATTGCGCCGGTCGTTCGGGCCGCTGCTTCGCGAGGTGTCTCGCCATGCGATCGAGCTCGGTCATGTTGCGGCACCAGACGGTGGCTCCGATGTCGTCGACGAGATCGGGTCGTAAGCCGCGTCCTCCGACGACGAGCGCGCTGCCGACCTCGCGGCAGGCGTCCCCGAGCGCCGATCTCGATCGGGCGAGCGCCGACTCGCCCACGGAGAAGCTCAACGCGACGAGGGCAGGGCGCTGCGCCCGGATCGCGACTTCCAGGCCCTCGACCGGCGTATCGGGGCCGAAGTTCGTGGCGTCGAAGCCTGCCTCGATCAAGACGAGCTGGGCGCAGAGCGGGGCGAGCAGGTAGGGATCCCGCGAGAGCCCCGCGACGAATGCACTCGGCGCCCCCGGGGGAGATGGCGGGCACTCGCGCAGGATCGCATGCAGCGCGCGAAGCATGACGGCCGTCGCCCGGTGCTCGCTCGTCACGGCCAGGCTTCCCGCCGCCCAGCCGTGGCCGACGCTCGCCATCGCCGGCGCGATCCAGCGGTCTGCGAGTTCGGCCGCTCGGGCACCCGCGGCGTAGACCCCCTCGAGAAGACGTTCTGCCTCCTCCGGCTGCGCCGAGCAGAGGACCCGCGCGAGGCCGTCGGGAGAAGACGCGCCATCGGCCACGAGGCCGAGTACGGCCGGGTCCACCAGTTTTCCGTCGCCGCGTCGGAGCAGCACGAGCGCGTCGGAAACACGGATCCTTCGATGCCCCCCGGGGGTCTTTTCGGCCGGAATCCGCCCCTGATCGATCCAGCGCTTCACGGTCGACTCGCCGAGCCCCAGGGCCCGCGAGAGCTGCGCCGGCGAGATGAAGCGTTCGGCTCGAAGCACCAGACCTCCAGACGCCGAGGAACCTAGGAGACGTCCAGGAATCCGTCAAAGATCAAACGTTCAAAACGTCCTGGGATTCAACCATCGGGAATATCGAAGCGAGAGAGCGGCTGACCCGGGGGTTGACCTGGATGATTTGGACGTTTATAAAATGGATCGTTATGACGAGGGTCATATCGCGTGTCGCTTCGACGGGAGGCCCCGGGCAGGTTGCCCGAAGGCTCCCAACGCCCCGGGCGACGCAGCGAGACGTTCGGGTCCGAGCGAGGCCCGAGCCCACCGAGGTGTCCACGTGAACGACGACGACCGCGCGAGTGACGGCATGCCCTGGGGCGAGATCCAGATCTTCGAGGAGACCGGACGTGTGGCGACCGGTTCGGAGTCGCGGGGGCGTGCGGAGTCGGGTGATTTCGACGCCGCCGACCCTCGTGTGTCGCTCAAGCGATACCTCCGCGAGATCGCCGCGATCCCGACGCTCTCGCGAGCGCAAGAGGGTGAGCTCGCGATGGCGTACCTCGAGTACGCGACCGAGTGGAGGAAGGCGCTCTTCTCGATCCCCGAGGCGTCGCGGCTCGCCTTCGGGATGTGGGCCAGGATCCGCGACGACGGCCGCATCACGGCGACGCTCAGCGACTCGCATCGCGACGGAACCGGCAAGGATTACTCGGTCGAGATCGACAAGGCCTTCCTCAAGATCGCGTCTTTGCTCGGCCGCCGGGATCGCCTCGCGACCGATCGCAGCGCGGGGGTGACCGAGCGCCGCGCACGGGTCGATCGTGACCTCGCGAGGACGCTCGAGTCCGCGGGACTCGCGCTCGAGGTGCAGCGGCAGATCCACCGCGCGCTGCGCACGAACCTGACCGAGCTCGAGCGGATCGAGCGCGCGGCTTCGCCGGCGCGAGGTGCGCGACGCGCCTTGCCCGCGCTTCGCGAGTTCGAGCGGCGGATCGGCCTCTCCGCGGCCGCGTTCCGGTCGCGAATGGCGGCCGTCGAAGAGGCGGATGCGCGGCAGATGCACGTGAAGGACACCTTCGTCCGACACAATCTCAAGCTCGTCGTGTCGATCGCGAAGGAGTACCGCAACATGGGGATCCCGTTCCTGGATCTGATCCAGGAGGGGAATCTCGGCCTGATCCGTGCGGTCGAGAAGTTCGATCACCGCCGGGGATTCAAGTTCTCGACGTATGCGGTGTGGTGGATCCGGCAGTCCTTCATCCGCTCGATCCAGAACCACTCGAGAACGGTCCGCCTGCCTTCGCACGTCTACGATCTCATGCTCCAGCAGACGCGCGCGATGAAGAAGCTCTCGGCCGAACTCGGTCGCGAGCCGACGATCGAGGAACTCGGCCACGAGATGAGGATCGAGGAGGACTCGCTCCAGAGGCTCCTCGAGCAGAAGCAGAAGCCCGTGTCGTTCGAGATGCGGCTTCCGGGAACCGACTCGAAGCTCCTCCAGGACACGATTCCGGACCCGAACGTCGCGGAGCCGTCCGAGGGGCTCGACCACGGGCGCCTCGAGCGCGAGCTCGAGTCGCTGATCGATACGCTCACGGGGCGCGAACAGAGCATCCTCCGCATGCGCTTCGGAATCCGGGGCCACGAGGACCACACCCTCCAGGAGATCGGCGAGAAACTCGGTCTTTCGAGGGAGCGGGTGCGGCAGATCGAGGCGGGCGCGCTCGCGAAGCTCCGCCCCGAGGCGCAAAAGCTCGGACTCGGCTCGCTGATCGACGGCGACGGCGCGACCGGACCGTCCGACGCGATCCACGTCTAGATCGCGCGGCCGGAGGATCTCCCGATGCGAAAGATCGCTTGCGTGCTCCTCGCGGGATGGATCGCCGCACTTCCCACTCCTGCCGCGGCGAGAGTGGTCGAAGGGGTGCGATTCTCGCCCGCGGTCGAGCTCGAGAATGCCAGGCTCGAGCTCGCGGGGGCCGCGCTCCTGCGCTGGAAGGTATTCGTGCGCGCCTACGTGGCGGCGCTCTACCTCGGCGCAGGAGCGCGCCCCGAGGACGTACTCGGCGACGTTCCGAAGCGCATCGAGATCGAGTACTTCCACGCGATCGATGCCGAGGCCTTCGCACGCATCACACGGGATCGTGTGCGAGTGAACGTGAGTGCGGCCGAGTACGAGCGTCTCCGGCCCGGGGTCGAGGCGCTGAACCGGCTCTACCGCGACGTAGCGCCCGGGGACCGATACGCGCTCACCTACGTCCCTGGAACCGGAACGACGCTCTCGAAGAACGGCGAGAGCCTCGGGACGGTTCCTGGAGCCGACCTCGGCCGCGCGCTCTTCGCGATCTGGCTCGGCGAGGAGCCGGTAGACGCCGGACTCAAGCAGGCGCTCCTCGGCCAGAGCGCCTGAGTCCGAGGCGCCGCGAGGCCAGGCCCGAGGCGCTCGTGGGCGGGGGCCGGCCGCGTGCTGTACCCAATCCTGCACGAGGAGGCGGAGCGCCATGGTCGAGACGATGCGCGAGCCCCGGGCAAGCCGCTGGATCCGGCGGTCGATCACCCTTCCTCTCTACGTCTTCCTGCTCGGCACGCTGCTCGTGCTCCTGCCCGTGCTCCTCGCGGCGGCGCTCGGGGTCGACGCCGTTCGCCGGCGCAGGTTCGCCACCACGCGCTGCCTGCTCTTTCTCGTCGGCTATCTCGCCTGCGAGGTGGCCGGGCTCGTTGCGTCGCTCGCTCTCTGGCTGGCCGCTCCCTTTCTCGGAGCCCTCGACTCGAAGCGTTCGCAGGATCTCCACTACCGGCTCCAGGGCTGGTGGGCCGCGACGCTCTACCGGCTCGGAGCGGTCCTCTACGGCCTCGAATCCGAGGTCGAAGAACTCGGCGAGCCGGGGCGGGGACCGATCGTCCTCCTCACTCGACACGCGAGCGTGGGCGATACCGTGGTGCCGGCCGTATTTCTCGCCAACCGTCACGGACTCCATCTTCGATACGTGCTCAAGCGCGAGCTTCTCTGGGATCCCTGCCTCGACGTGGTCGGAAATCGTCTGCCGAACTACTTCGTGCGGCGCGGCTCGGGGGATACCGCGCGCGAGGCCGATGGCGTCGCACGTCTTCTAGACGGTCTCGGCCCGCGGGACGGAGTGCTCATCTATCCGGAGGGGACGCGCTTCACTCCGGCGAAGCGTGAGCAGGTGCTCGCACGGCTCTCGAAGGGCTCGGAGGCGCATCTCGTCTCCCGCGCTGCGGCGCTCACGCACGTGCTGCCTCCGCGTCTCGGCGGCGCTCTCGCGCTGCTCGAGCGCAACCCGGGGGCCGACGTGGTCTTCTGTGCCCACGTGGGCTTCGACCGCGCTTCGACGTTCTGGCATTTCTGGAACGGAGACCTGGTCGGCGAGACGATCCACGTCCGCTTCTGGAGGGTCCCGTTCGCCGAGATTCCGAAGGACCGCGACGGTCGGATCGATTGGATCCTCTCGCAGTGGGAACGGGTCGACGCCTACGTTCGAGAACGGCGCGGCGGGGGGGAGTGATCGATGGAAGCCGCGATCGACCTCTTTGCCCTCACTTTCTCCGCGACGCTCGCGCTCTTCTTCGTCCTCTGGCTCGCGAGCCTCGCGCTTCGGGACGCGAGCATCGTCGACATCTTCTGGGGGGTCGGATTCGTCGTGATCGCCGCCGTCGCCGCGGTCGCCTCCGAAGGTGCGCTCGCGCGGAGGCTTCTCGTTCTCGCGCTCGTCGCGGCCTGGGGGCTTCGGCTCTCGCACCATCTCTATCGTCGCAACTGGGGGCATGGCGAGGACTTCCGCTACCAGAAGATGCGACGGGCGCACGGCGAGCGTTTCTGGCTCGTGAGCCTCGGGACCGTCTTCGGCTTGCAGGCGCTCCTGCAGTGGATCGTCTCGCTCCCCGTGCAGCTCGCGATGCTCTCGCCGGAGCCCGCAGCTCTCTCCCGGCTCGATCTCTTCGGAGTGGTGGTCTTCGCGATCGGCTTCGCCTTCGAGGCGGTCGGCGATCGGCAGCTCACGCGGTTTCGCGCGGATCCCGCCAACCGGGGCCGCGTCCTCGATACGGGGCTCTGGGCATGGACCCGGCACCCGAACTACTTCGGCGATGCGGTCGTGTGGTGGGGGATCTTCTTGGTCGCAGCCGCCACTCCCTTCGGCTGGCTCTCGGTGATCGGACCCGTGCTGATGACCTTCTTGCTGATGCGCGTCTCGGGAGTGGCGCTCCTCGAGCGAACCCTGGTCCGAACGAAGCCGCAGTACGCGGACTACGTGGCGCGAACGAGCGCTTTCTTCCCGAGGCCACCGCGCCGCCGCGCCGAACTCCCGCCGAGCGGCTCGGAGCCGGAGAAGACTTCGCTGGAACGGGAAGGGGACCCCGGCTCCGCGATCAAGAGGCCGCGCGGGGGCTCTCGGTGAGGAGCGCGTCGAGCGCCGGCCACTCGACGGTGTCTTGCGCCGAGAAGGCCTCGAGCAGGAGGCGTCGCGTCTCGGGAGCGTCACCGGAGAGAAAGTGCATCGCGAACTCCCGGAGCTTCGCGTCGTCGGGCGCCGGGGGACGATCGTCCTTCAGCACGCCTTCCTCGTGCGCGACGCCGACGCCATCGAGCCATTCGACCAGGAGCGGCTTGCGGCATTCGAGGAAGTAGATCGCGAGGATCTCCTCTGCGACCCCGTTGCTCGCGACGCGCCCGAGCGCACGCCGCACGGCGTCCGCCTGCCGCTCGAAGGGCTGGCGCGTGAGGTAGACGGGCCGCGTCTTCATGACACCGCAGGCGACGAGCAAGGCCTGGCGGAACCCCGCCGGCGCCTTCTCGCGGACCTCGGAGAGAATGGCAAGACCCCGTTCTCTCGGCATCGCAGCGAAGATCTCGTAGCAGCGCATGGCCGGCGCCTCCTCGTTCCGGGCGCAGCCTAGCGGATCCTCGCACGCTTGCGCGCCGGAATGGAATTGGTTTTCCCGTCCGCGGCCGGCGTGGCGGCAACGTCCCGAGCCGCGAAGCGGAGCCTCCGCGCTCAGCCGCCCGCGCGCAGCGCCTCTCGCGAGGGCGCCGGGACGGCGTCGGGAAGCGAAGCGCGGAATGCCGCTCGCACGCAGAAGCCCACCAGCAGGACGAGCCCGGCGGCGAGCGCCGTATGCAATGCCGTCACCTCGACGGGAAGCCGAAGCCAGACGTTCGTCGCGCCGACCACGATCTGGAGCACCACGATTGCGACGGCCGCGCGAACGGGACGCTCGAGGCCGTCGATCCCGCGGGCCGCGAGTGCGGTCGCGACGAGCGCGGTCGCGAGCGCGTAGGCGACGATCCGATGCAGGACCTGGAGTCCGACGGCCCCTTCGAGGGTCGGGACCCAAACCGGGCCGTCGCACGTCGGCCAGTCGGGGCAGGCGAGGCCCGCGTAGCGCGACGAGACGAGCCCCCCGACGACGATCTGCAGCGCGAGCAGCGAAGCGCTTCCGGCGAGGAGCCACCGCAAACGAGGCGGCACCTCGGCGGGGCGCGGCCGGCGTGATTGCGCGCGCTCACGGAGCGAGACGGCCGAAGCGAGGAGCGTGAGCGCAAAGGCGTTGCCGGTGACGAGGTGTGCAGTCACCGTCCAGGAGGCGAGCAGGTGCAGGACCGTGAGGCCGCCGAGAACGATCTGTACGACGAGCAACAGCGCTCCGAGCCGGACGCTCCGCCCGCAGACGACACGGAGCGCCGCGTCACGATGCACGACGATCGCGAGTCCGAGGAACAGCAGCGAGACGGATCCGGCGAGGACACGATGTCCGTACTCGAATGCCACGTGGAAATCGAGCGGCGGGATGAACTCGCCGAAGCAAAGCGGCCAGTCGGGGCAGGCGAGCCCCGCGCCGTGCGCGCGAACCGAAGCCCCGAGCACGATCAGCGCGTAGCAGAGCGCGAGCAGAGCGAGAAAGGCGCGCGAGACCCGCTCGGCTCGGTCGGCAGGACGGGCCTTCTCGGTCACTGCGGGGCTCTCTTGGGGACTCGGGTTTCGCACTTCCGAAGGCTCTCGTAACGTCGCCGGGCCTCGAGCGGGGAGGCCCACGAGCCGCGGAAGGGTAGGTCATGGACGCAGAGCGAACCAGCAACGGCGGCGATCTCGCCGTCTTCGCGAGCGGACTCGGCAAGCACTTCGGATCGGTCGTCGCGCTCGACGGAATCGACCTCCGGGTGCCCCGGGGCGCCTGCTTCGGCGTTCTCGGTCCGAACGGCGCCGGCAAGACGACGACCGTCGCCATTCTCGCGACGCTCCTGCGTCCCGATTCGGGGACCGCCCGCGTGCTCGGCCTCGACGTCGAATCCCAACGCAGCGACGTGCGCCGCGAGATCGGGATCGTCTTCCAGGAACCGAGTCTCGATCGCGAGCTCACGGCTCGGGAGCATCTCGATCTCCACGCACGTCTCTACCATCTCGACCGGCGTCTCGAGCGCGTCCGGCGAGCGCTCGACGAGGCTGGTCTCGGGCCCGACGCGGACCGCCCCGTTCGCGGATTCTCGGGAGGGATGAAGCGACGCCTCGAGCTCGCGCGCGGAATGCTCCATCGCCCTCGCGTGCTCTTCCTCGACGAACCGACGCTCGGTCTCGACGTCGCCGCACGCGCCGCGGTCTGGGAGCGCCTGCGCGAGCTTCGAGCGTCCGGAGATCTCACGGTGCTGCTGACCACGCACTCGATGGAGGAGGCCGACGCCCTCTGCGACTCGCTCGCGATCCTCGATCGCGGACGCGTCGTCGCGAGCGGATCGAGCGAGGCGCTCAAGCGCGAGCTCGGGGGCGACATCGTCACGCTCGAGCTCGAGCGCATCGCTACCGTCGAAGAGACCCTCGGGCTCGTCGCAGGCGTCCGTTCGGTCGTCCGTGAAGCCGATTCTCGGGCCAGGGTCCGGGTGACGGTCGAGGACGGTTCGCGACGTCTGGTATCGCTCCTCGACGCTGCGCGGCCCTGCGGCGTCGTCGAGGTCTCGCTCGAGCGTCCGACGCTCGAGCACGTCTTCCGCAAGCATGCGGGGCGCGCCTTCGAGCGTCACGAGGGCGGAGCGTGAGTCGGCTTCTCGTCGATGCGGCGACGATCTTCCGTCGCGAATGGCTCCGCTACCGTCGCGATCGCGCGTACTGGGTCGGACAGCTCGTCTTTCCGCTCGCCGTGGTCGGTTTCATCGGGCTCGGACTCGATCGGGTCGTGACCTTGCCTACGGGAACGAATTACCTCGGACATCTCTCGTCGGGGATGCTCGCGCTCCTCGTCGCCTCCGGGGCCGTCGGCGGGGGGGTCACGCTCATCGAGGATCGTCATTCGGGGTTCTTGCGCCCGCTACTCGTCGCTCCGATCTCACGCTCGAGCCTGGTTCTCGGAAAGCTCGCTGCGAGATGCACGGCGTCGCTCGTGCTCGTCGGTGCACTCGTCGCGATCCTCGGCACCCTGGCACCGCTCGGCATCGAGAGCGCAGCGGCGCTCACGACGGCCGTGGTCGGGATCACGGCTTTTTTTCTCGGCCTCGGCGTGGTGCTCGCCGTGCGGCTGAGGAGCCTCGAGTCGTTCCGGCTGGTTTCGGCCCTCGTGACGGTCCCGCTCTACCTGCTTTCCGGGATCTTCTATCCCCTCGATACGCTCCCGCGCCCGATGCGCCTCGCGAGCCTCGTGAATCCCTCGACCTACGGGGTCGATCTGCTGCGCTACGCGACGCTCGGGGTCGCGGAGATTCCGCCCCTCTACTCGGCGCTCGTCCTTCTCGCGGCTTCGCTCGCCGTGCTCGCGGCCGCCGTTTCGGCGATCGACCGCGACGGCGCCGAGGGCGGATAGGCGAGCACGGCGATCACCCGCGGGACGAGCGGATTGATCCCCCGTCGGCCCGCCACACGGGGTAGGCTCCCCCCGGACCGGCTTCAAGTCCCGAGGCCGATCCGTCGATACGCCGGAGGATGATGGCGACGAAACCCGCTCAGTTCTCGAACGAAGACCCGAGGCGGCTGCGCGAACTTCTCGCGAGGACTTGCGAGCTCGCCGAGCGCCACACCGTCCAGTCGGTGGTGGTCGGGCTCGCGGCTCGCGAGGGAGACCTGCTCGCGCCCGAGATCATCGACTTCATCGAGAGTGCGCTTCGCGTCGAGGATGCGATCTTCCGGATGACCCGCGAGCGTGCGGTGCTCTTCCTGACCGACGTCGGGAGGGACCAGGCCGAGCGGATCCTGACGCGGATCCTCGGCGATTTTTCCGAGCGGTTTCCGACCGCCCGAGGATCCGCTCCGGAGGTCCGCTTCGGCTATTTCGAGCTCGGGCCGAAGCAGCGCGCGGTCGGCCTCAAGGACGTGCTTCCGGTCCTCTTCGGTGACCGCTCGGGCGAGGCGCACGACACCCGGCACTGAGGCCGCGTCGGACCCGCTCGCCGCCGCGCGGGAATCAGCCGAGCTCGCAGGCGAGTGCGCTCTCGAGGGCGGCGTGCACGAAGGAGAAGCCGCGCGCGAGCGCGAGCCTGGGAACACAGCGCCGCGAGCCGAGGAGCTCCGTCGCGATCTCACCGAGGGCGAGCTTCAAGGCGAACGCGGGCGCGCGCAGCAACGCCGGCCGGTGGAGCTGCCGCGCGAGCGCCTGCGTCAGGACCTCGTTTCGCACCGGTTCGGGGGCGACCCCGTTCATGGGGCCGGCGATCGCCTCGTCCGCGAGCGCGAGCTGGAGCATCCGAACGAGGTCGTCGGCATGGATCCACGGGACCCACTGCCGACCGTCCCCGAGCGGACCACCCGCGCCGAATCGGAAGGGGACGGCCATGAGCGCAAGCGCTCCGCCCTCCCGGGCGAAGACGATCCCGATCCGCAGGTTCACGACGCGCAGGCCGAGATCGAGCGCGGGCTTCGTGGCGGCCTCCCAGTCGACGCAGACGTCGGCCAAGAAGCCACTCCCGTGCGGACTCGCCTCTTCGAGGATCTCGTCGCCGCGATCGCCGTAGAAGCCGACGGCCGACGCGCAGACGAAGGTCTTCGGCCTCGACGCGGCGGGAAGCTCGGCGATCGCCTCGACGAGGGCCTTCGTCGATTCGACGCGGCTCTCGCGGATGCGACGTCGCCGCGCCGCCGTGAGCAGTCCGCCGAAGACGGGTTCGCCGGCCAGGTGTACCACGGCATCGAGCGCGCCGAGCGCCTCGGCGGGCCAGCGAAGCCCGTCCCAGGCGAAGACGTTGGTCCCCGGTCTGCCTGCGCCGGCGCGGCCGGGATCGCGCGAAAGGACGCGAACGGGGCGGCCCTCCGAAAGCAGCGCCGGGACGAGCCGCCCGCCGACGAGCCCCGTGGCCCCCGAGACCAGCACGGCGCGTCCGTCGCTCATGGGAGCCTCCTGCCGCGCGCGAGGCCGCGAGCACGTCCGCTCGTCCGATCGCGTCGAATCGTCCGTCCCTGCTCACCCGACACGGCGTCGCCCTCCCACTCTAACGGGGCTGCATGCGGATCGCGCCGTCGAGGCGGATCACCTCTCCGTTCAGCATCGCGTTCTCGACGATGTGGCAGGCGAGCGCTGCGTACTCCGCGGGCTCTCCGAGCCTCGCGGGGAAAGGCACGCTCCTTCCCAAGGCCTCGAGCGCCGGCGCCGGGAGGCCCTCGAGCATGGGGGTCCGGAACAGACCCGGTGCGATCGTGACGCAACGGATTCCGTCGCGCGCGAGCTCGCGTGCGACGGGAAGGGTCATGGCGACGACCCCTCCCTTCGATGCGGCGTAGGCGGCCTGGCCGACCTGCCCCTCGAAGGCGGCGATCGAAGCGGTGTTCACGATCACACCACGCTCACCGCCGGCGTCCGGCTCGTTCCGCACCATGCGCGCTGCGGCGAGGCGGATCACGTTGAAGGTTCCGACGAGATTCACCTCGACGCATTTCGAGAAGCGCCCGAGATCGAGAGGGCGCGCGTCCTTGTCGAGGATCTTCGCCGCGAGGCCGATGCCTGCGCAGTTGACCGCCACGCGAATCTCCGAGAAGCGATCGACGGCGGCGTCGATCGCCGCACTCATCGCATCGGCGCTCGCGACGTCCGCCTCTGCGAAGAAGCTCCGCCCGCCGAGGGCGGCCGCGACCTCCGCCCCCTTCGAGCGTCCGAGGTCGACGATGCAGACGCTCGCTCCCCGGGCCGCGAGCGCGCGGGCGGTCGCCACGCCGAGCCCCGAGCCCCCACCGGTGACGACCGCACCGATCCCGCCGATCTCCATCGCTCCTCCGTCCGCGAGCCGCGCGCAGGGTAGCCCGCCGGGGGCCGGTCGCGACGGCCTCAGCAGGGACCCCGATCCGAACGCAGCAGCGCGTCGAGGCGCTCCGACCAGCGCGAGCCGGAGCGATCTTCGAGCCGGCGGCCGTCGAGCGTCTCGATCCGGCGCGCGCCGCGGACGGCATTGGTGCAGACGATCTCGACGGCGTCGGCGAGCGCGGCCGAATCGATCGCCGCCTCGCGAGCGTCCGGGGCGAGATCGAGAACGATCTCTCTCGCGATGCCCGCGACACCACCGCAGGCGATCGGGGGCGTCGTGAGCGATCCGTCGGCTCGAGCGACGAAGATGCTCGAGCGGGCGCCCTCGACGACCCGGCCGTCGCCGTCGAGGAGGAGCACCTCGTCCACGCCCGCTCGCGCGGCCTCGGCGCGCGCGCGATCGAGCGCGGCAGAGGGTTCGAGCTTCGCTCCCGGAGCCCCGGGGGTGGGCCCCGGATGCCTCGTCATCGCGACGATCGCTCGCCAGGCGCGGCGCTCCTCGCCGAGCCCCGAGCCCCCACCGGTGACGACCGCACCGATCCCGCCGATCTCCATCGCTCCTCCGTCCGCGAGCCGCGCGCAGGGTAGCCCGCCGGGGGCCGGGCGCGACGGCCTCAGCAGGGACCCCGAGCCGAACGCAGCAG
>CAJPFO010000032.1 GCA_905339255.1 Myxococcaceae bacterium | reverse complement strand
ATCGAGCTCGCGGACGTCGAAGCCCCCATCGGACTTCGTCGTCACGAGCGCGACGACTCCCTGATCGTGCGTCGCCACCGCGATCGCGGGCGTTCCGTCGCCGAGGATGTCTCCGACCTCGGCGTCGCGCATGCGGTTCTGCTTGCCGCCGAATTCGGCCTTCCAGATCGGCTGCGCGACGAGCGCACCGTCCCGTAGCCGCCAGAGCTGGAGCGCGGCGGCATTCCCGCCGAGGGTCAGGATTGCCGGCGGCTGCCCGGGCGGCGCGAAGACGAGCGCCTTGTGGAAGACGTTGCTCTCGGGATCCTCGACGGCACCCGTCTTCCAGCGGCCGTCCTCGCGCTCGACCCATTCGAGCCGTGCGGGCCCCGGCTTTGCTGCGGCCTTTCCGTCGGGCCCGACCGGAAACTGCGAGAGCGCGACGAGGAGACCCTGCGGGAGCGAAGCCGGGGTCTCGGCCGCCGCAGCGGCTCCCTCAGGAGCCGCGGGGGCGGCGGGCTTCTCCTCGCCGCCGCAGGCGGCCAGCCACGCCGGAAGGGCGAACAGGGCGAGCGCACGGCAACGCTTCATGAGGACCTCCTCGGCCAGCGGGATGTAGCAGGACCTTCTCGAGGGGTCACGCAGCCGCCGGGTCTGTGGTACCGACTCGGCGTGACGCGCCTCGAGCTCCAGCCCCCGCGAGGGACCCGCGACTTCTACCCCGAAGATCTGCGCCGCCGTCGCTGGCTCTTCGACCATTTCCGCGAGGTCGCGCGCCGCTTCGGCTTCGAGGAGGTCGACGCTCCCGTCGTCGAGCATGCCGACCTGTTCACGCGCAAGGCGGGCGAAGAAATCGTCGAGCAGCTCTACCACTTCGAGCTCCACGATCGGCACCTCGCGCTCAGGCCCGAGATGACACCGTCGATCGCCCGCATGGTGATCGGCCGCTCCGGCGCGCTGCGGCTCCCGCTTCGCTGGTTCACGGTGACCCAGAACTGGCGCTACGAGCGCACGACCCGAGGGCGCAAGCGCGAGCACTTCCAGTGGAACATGGACGTCTGGGGCGAGCCGGGGGTGGCGGCGGAAGCGGAGCTCATCGCCGCGATCTGCGCGCTCGTCGATCGGCTCGGCCTCGCGCCGGGCGATGTCCGCATCCGGCTCTCGAGCCGGGCGCTCCTCGAGGAGGTGCTTCGGGAGGGAGTCCTCCGCGAGCGCCCCGAGGCCTTCGGCGCGCTCTGCGTCGTGATCGACAAGCTCCCGAAGATCGGTCCCGAGGCCGTGATCGAGCTGCTCTCGGATCCGGCCGGCGAGGTTCGGCTCGAAGCCGGCGCCGCACGCGAGGTCGTCGACTCGCTCGGCGTGCGCGACCTCGACGAGGCCGCCCGTCGCGCGCCCGCGGACTCCACGGCGGTCGGCGAACTCCGGCAGCTCTTCGAGCTCCTCGCTGCGTATGGCGTGGCGGATCGCGTCGTCTTCGACGCCTCGATCGTTCGAGGCCTCGCGTACTACACCGGGATCGTCTTCGAGGCCTTCGATGCCGGCGCAACGCTCCGCGCCCTCTGCGGCGGCGGCCGCTACGACCGGCTCTCGGAGACGCTCGGTGGACCCGGCATCCCGGCCGTCGGCTTCGGCTTCGGCGACGTCGTGATCCAGGAGCTCCTCTCCGATCGAGGTCTCCTTCCCGACATCCCCCGCGCGCTCGACGACGTCGTCTACCCCTTCGGGCCGGCGGAACGACCCGCGGCGATCCGGCTCGCGAGCCGCCTGCGTGCGGAGGGCCGAGCCGTCGAACTCGTCCTCGGCGAGATCCGGCCGCGCC
>CAJPFO010000031.1 GCA_905339255.1 Myxococcaceae bacterium | reverse complement strand
GATCCGGGCGCTCGAGCGCCCGCGGCGCTTTTTTGCGGGCTGGCTCGTGCTCTCGGTCGTCGCGCACGCCTCGGCCGGCTACGCGCTGCACGCGCTCGCGTGGTTCGAGCCGCCTCCGCAAGAGCCGCTCCCGATCCGCGTCTTCCTCGAGAAGAGCGAAGCGCCGGGCGCAGTCTCCGCCGCACCGCCTGCCGCCGCCCCGCTGCCGCCTGCGAAACCGGCCGAGCGCCCGAAGCGCCGCATCGCACCGCCGACACCGGATCGTGTCGCTCTCGCTCCGACACCGGCCGCGCCGGCCGCACGAGACGCCATCGCTCCCGCGGAGGTACCGGGGGTCGCCGCGACGCCGGCCGACGTGGCGTCCGGAGCAGCGGGCTCGGGGACGCCCGGCGGCGTCGCGATCGCTTCGCTCGGAGCGGGCGGAAAGGGTGCCGGAACCGGCACGGGTCTCGACCCCGAGGAAGCGATCCGGGCTTACATCGATCTCGTCCGAAAACGCATCGACGCCCTGAAGCGGTACCCGAGCCTCGCTCGAAGCCGCAGCGTCGAGGGAACCGTCGTCGCGCTCGTGCACCTCGCCGCCGCCGGCGGCGTCGAGTCCGTCGAGATCGTCGAGAGCCCGTCGGGCCTGCTCACCGAGCCGACGCGACGGGCGATTCTCGCCGCCGGCCCCTTCCCGGCTCCCCCGGGCGAACTACGGAGAATCCGGGTCCCGATCCGCTACCGGCTCGACTGAAGCCGACGCGAACGGGCGCGGCCCAAGACTCGTGCCCGGCCGTCCGATACGCCCCGGAATGGAGTGGGCGTGAGCGAGTGCGGAGACCCTCTCGATCCCGTGGGATCCGCGCGCGCGCGTCGCGCGGGCGACGCGCGCGCCGAATTGCAAGCGCGCTATCGCCTCTTTCTCTCGCTCACGACGCTCATCTGGGGCTTCTTCTTCGTGCAACACGCGCTCGACGGGCGCTGGCGGAGCGCCGGGAGCGATGCCTTCGCGGGACTCGGCACGCTTCTCGTCGGAATCACGGCGTGGAGCGCTCGCTCGGAGCGCCGCGTCCGCCTCACGACCCACGGCTGCTTCGCATTCAGCTTCGCCGGAATGGTCGGATCGGCGCTGCTCACGGGACAGGCGAGCTCGCCGGAGATCTACTACCTCGTCTGCATCCCGGCCGCGGCGGCGTGGGTGCTCGATATCCGCGGTGCGGCGACGTGGACGGTCGCCGCCGCACTCGGCATGGTCTTCGTCCAGTACAGCGATCGGCTCTTCGTCGTCGAGCCCGAGTACCGCGTCGAGGGGATCGAGCTCGTCGTGAGCCGTGCGCTCCTGCTCCTGATCCTCTTCGTCTTCGGACTCGCGAGCTGGCGTGCGAGCGTGCGCCAGGTCGAGGAAATCCGGGCACGCGAACGCACCATCGAAGCGCAGGCGGTGGAGCTCGCGAGAGCGCGCGACGAGGCGATCCGCGCCTCGCAGGCCAAGAGCGAGTTCCTCGCGGCGATCAGCCACGAAATCCGGACCCCGATGAACGCCGTGATCGGCTATGCGCAGCTCGTTCTCGACACGCCCCTCGACCCCGAGCAGCGCGAGATGATGGAAACCGTCCGCAGCGGGGGCGACACCCTGCTCGCGCTCGTGAACGACGTCCTCGACTTCTCGAAGATCGACGCCGGAAAGGTCGAACTCGAGATCCAGCCCATGTCGGTTCGCGCTTGTCTCGGCGAGACGCTCGAGTTGCTCGGCGCGCGGCTTCGAGCCAAAGGCCTCTCGCTCGCGAGCTCCGTCGCGGACGACGTTCCCGAGGTGCTGCTCGCCGACGCGACCCGGGTGCGACAGATCCTCTTCAACCTGCTCGCCAACGCGATCAAGTTCACCGAGACCGGCGGGGTCGAGGTGCGCACCACCTCCGTTCCTGCCGGCGAAGGCCGGGCCGAGGTGCGGATCGAGATTTCCGACACCGGGATCGGGATCGCGAAGGAGAACCTCCCGCGGCTCTTCCTCTCCTTCAGCCAGGCCGACGCTTCGACGAGCCGCCGCTTCGGCGGCACCGGGCTCGGCCTCGCGATCTCGAAGCGCCTCGCAGAGCTCATGGGCGGGAGCATCCGGGTCGAGAGCGAGCCGGGCGTGGGATCGACCTTCGGTTTCAGCTTCGTCGCCGCGGTCGCGGCCGCGACGAAGCCCGAGAGCCCCCTCGCGGCCTCGAAGCGCTCGCTCGATCCGACTCTCGCCGAGCGGATCCCCCTCCGGATCCTCGTCGCCGAGGACAATCTCGTGAACCAGAAGCTCGTCGCGCGGCTCCTCGAACGCATGGGCTACCGCGCCGACCGCGTCGCAAACGGCCTCGAAGCGCTCGCGGCCGCCGCGCGCCGGCCCTACGACCTCGTGCTCATGGACATGCAGATGCCCGAACTCGATGGCGTCGACGCGACGCGCCGCCTGCGTGCTCGCTTCGCGCCACTTCGGGGCCCCTGGGTCGTGGCCGTCACGGCGAACGCGCTCGTCGAGCACCGGGAGCTCTGCCTCGAAGCCGGGATGGACGACTTCCTCGCAAAGCCGCTCGTCGCCCCGCGGCTCGCGGAGGCGATCGAGCGCTGCGGGGCCGCGCTCGCGGTCGCCGGGCGTCTCCCGGCGGGCTGAGCCGGCCGGCCCCCGGCCTCGCTCCCCCGCCGCGGGGGTGACCCCGAGGCTCTTGAAAACGAATGTCGTTTCCAGCACCATCCCCCCCGGATCCAGACCCTCCTCGAGCGAGCCATCGCCAGCCGAGAGGAGCGCCCCCGCCGCGTGGGTGGGCCGGCCTTTCGGGAGCACGATGCGACGCACGACGAGGAAAGCGCTCATCGCGCTCGCGATCCCGCTCTTCTGCGGAGCGCCGCTTCGCGCGCAGGACGGCGCGGAGCGCTCGGCCGAGGCGATCGACGTCGAGGATACGCGAGAAGCCGAGCCGCTCTACGAGGACTCGCCGGTCGAGAAACAGGTGATCCGCGAGCAGGAGATCCGAGAGCTTCCCTCGCGTACCGCCGCCGACGTCGTGACGACGCTTCCCGGCATCCGCACGCAGAGCCGGGTCCAGGGAGAGGACGCGGCCGTCTCGATCGAGGGAATGCCGCCCGAATACACGCTCATCCTCGTGAACGGACAGCGGTACACCGGGCAGATCGGCGAGGTGGCCGACCTCGCGGACATTCCCGTCGAGAACGTCGAGCGCATCGAGGTGCTGCGCGGCGCACAGGCGCTCCGCTACGGAAGCGAGGCCGCTGGCGGCGTCATCAACATCATCACCAAGCGGGCGCCCGAAGCCGAAACGGGCTGGGAGGCACGCGTCGAGGGCGGAGGCGGAAACGACGGCCAGATCCGTGGGAACTTGAACGGCGGCGTGAACGCCGCCGATGCGCGCTTCACGCTCGCCGTCGATCACGATCAGATCCGTGGCTACGACCCGTGCACCGATTGCGGCGCCGTCTTCACCGTCGGAGGGAGCTCGAAGTCCCGCGAGAGCAACGAGGACGTCTACGCCACCCTCGGCTACGACGGATTCGAAGATCTCGAGCTGCGCGGTTCGTTCGGCTGGAGGCTCGAGGACGAGCGGATCGTCCCTCTCGAAGGCGATGCGAGCGATCAGGGGTTCACGCGCTGGCTCGGCGGATCGGGGTTCACCTGGAACCTCGGCGAGCGCACGACGCTCCGCAGCGACCTGAACTGGTACAACGGCATCCTCGACTCGACGACGGGAAGAAGCTTCACGCAGGACGAGACCGAGCTCCGCCTCGAAGCGGGAATCGATCACATCTTCGAGACGGGGCCCTTCGAGCACGTGCTGACCTTCGGTGCCGACGCGCGCAGGCCGACCCTCGATCTCGACGAAGGCGCGCCCCCCGAGAACCTCTCGGGACTCGACATCCCCGAGGGCGACGTCCGCGAGTCGTTCCAGATCCTCGGCCTCTACTTGCAGAACGAGACGGCGCTCACCGAGTGGGCATCGTTCGTCGCGGGAGTCCGCGGCGAGATCCACAGCAACTTCGACGACGTCGTGCTGCCGCAGGCCGCGCTTCTCTTCCGACCCACCGATTGGGCGCGACTGCGCTTCTCGTTCGGGCTCAACTCGCGCACGCCCTCGCTCGCCGACCTCTACCAGCCCCCGGTACCGCAGCTCGGAGGGACCTACTTCCTTTCCGGGAACCCCGACCTCGTCCGCGAGCGCTCGACGAACTACCGCGCCGGCTTCGAGCTCAACCCCTGGAAACAGATCTCGCTCTCATCGACGTATTTCTACAACGACATCTCCGAGCTGATCCGTTCGGTTCTCGCCGGAGAGATCGTGACCGGGACCAACACGATCGTGATCCCCGCGGTCGGCGGGCCGTTCTGCGCGTTCGATCCGACGCTTCCGGAGTGCACCGGCTCGACGATCGTCTCGGAGCTCACCTCGCCGGTGTTCCAGAAGACCAACCTGAACTCGGTCGTCACGCAGGGGGTCGAAACGCAGCTCGTCGTGCGTCCGCACCCGAGCGTGACGCTCCAGGCCGCGTACACCTTCCAGTTGACGTCGCTCGAGGATCCGAACCTGGTCGGGATCGACGAACTCCCGAACGAGCCCATCCACGTGGTCGACCTCCAGGCGTACCTCACGCTGCCGTGGAGCGGGACGATCGTGACGCCGCACGCGCGCTTCAGGAGCCGGGCGCTCACCGAATCGAGCGGAACCGGACTCTCGAGCTTCGTGACCGGCGTCTACTCGGAGCCCTCGTGGCTGGTCGACCTGCGCATCACGCAGCCGATCCTCGACCGCTACGCCGTCTATCTCGATCTCGCCAACCTGACCAACACCCAGGTCGTCGATTCCTACCAGGTCCGGGGCCGCACGTTCTTCGTCGGAGTCCGCGCAGCGCTCGGCCCCACCCCGCCCCGAAGGAGAGATCCGTGATGACCCGTCCCTTCCTGCTCGCGCTGCTTCTCGGCGCCGCGCTTCCTGCGAGTGCCGACCGTCTCGTCCAGGTCCGCCCCGGCCCCGAAGGAGAGGACGTCGCGGCGTACGGCTTCTTTCCGTCGCTCATGCGAGGCAACTACGACACCCTCTACGCCTTCTCCGCCACCGGCGAGACCGGCGCCAACCACAGCATGGAGACCTTCATCGAGTTCCCGGTCGGGCCAGGCTTCCTCGGCCCGAACGAGGTCGTGAAGCTCGCCGAGCTGCGGGTGGCGTATTCCTTCGATTTCGATCAGTTCGGCAATTCGAACGACGAACCGGGGTCGCTCTCGTGCAGCGTGGTCACGGCGCCCTGGGACGAAGCGACCCTCGTCTGGAACAACAAGCCGCCCTTCGCGGCTCCCTTCCAGACGATCACGGGAATCACCGCCCTCGGTCCGCTCGCATTCGACGTGACCGCCGTCGTGCAGGGTTGGGCGACCGGCGCGATCCCGAACCACGGCGTCGCACTCACCTCGGCCTC
>CAJPFO010000030.1 GCA_905339255.1 Myxococcaceae bacterium | reverse complement strand
GCCGTGCGGCCCGGACGAGTTCCGGGCCGCGCCGGCTCTCGTACGCATCGAGAAGCACCTCGAGGACTCGCCGGTTCTGCGGCGCAGGCAAACGAGCCGATTCGGCGAGATCGAGGATCCGCCGGTGGTAGCGGTCGGCCTCGAGCGGGCCACCGTGGCGAAGCGCGCTCCAGACCTGGTTGTAGACGGGAAGCTTGCGTGCACTCTCGCCCCTCGCGAGCGAAGCGCGCTGGAAGCCGATCTCGGCGTCGAGTGAGCGATCGCGGCCGTCGCAAGAAGACGCTTCGATGCGGGCGGCGGCGAGCACGTCGCGCGCCTCCTCGAGAAGTCTCGCCTTCACCTCGACGAAGGCCGGATGGGTGTGGTCCTCGCGAGCGACGAGCGCGTTCGGCGCACTCATCAGGTTCACGCAGAGCTTGAGCCAGAGATCGTTCGCGATCCTCGACGAAACTCCCACGTCGTAGCCGGCGTTCCGGAAGCACTCGGCCAGGGCGTCGACGTCGGCTGTCCGCCCTTCGGGCCACGCCCCGAGGACGATGCGGCCCCAGCCGAGCGCGAGCGCCTCGGTTTCGGCCTGCCGCGTGCAGGTCTGCCGGTAGGCGCAGCCCGCCACCCGTGAAAAGCGGCTCGCGAGGATCTCGGGGTTGTCGACGTCGTTCTGGACGCTCGCCACGAAGCCGGCGGGCGCGACGCGGGCGAGCTCTTCGGCGACGCTCGCGGTCTCGTTCGCGCGCACGCAGATCAGGATGGGGCCTTCTTCGAGGCGGGGCCCCGCGCATCGGATCCCGGCGATGGCTTCGACGCGTGCGCTCCATGCCTCGCCGGTCGCGGGATCTTCGAGGCGGACACCCCGCTCGCGGAGCGCTCGCGCGGCGCTCTCGCGGCGCGTGACGAAGCGGACCTGCTCGCCACTTCGCGCGAGGCGGGCTCCCACGGCGAGCCCGACCGACCCGGCGCCGACGATCGAGATCAAGGCTGCGCCCCTAGGAGGTCGACCCAGGGCGGGCCGGGTCGCTCGGACGCCGCTCGCACCAGGCCCGGATCGCGTCGAGCGAGCCGCTCACGAGGTTCGTCGCGTACTGGCGCACGCTGAATCGGTCGAGCATGCCTCCGACCACGGGCACGGCGTTCGGAACGACCACCTTCATGGTGAGCCGCGTGCGCCCCGGCGTGGTCGGATCGTCCGCGAGGCCGTAGGTCTCCTCGCAGCGGAACAGGCCGATCGAGATCTCGGCGCGGAGGCGCTCTCCGACGATCACCTCGATCGGCCGGTCGTGCAGGATCACGGGAAGCCCGTGGAGGCGCGCCCGCCAGCGAACGTACTGGCCCGGCTTCGGGTAATCCGCGGGGGCATCGACGGCGGCGATCACGTTCTCGTCCCAGCCGGCCACTTCGCGGGGGTCCGTGAGCGCTCGCCAGACCCGCGCGCGGCTCGCTCCGACCAGGGTGGCCATTGCGACCGTGATCAAGGCGTCCTCGCCCCTCGCCCCATGGTCCGGCAGGATCGCGCGCGCGGAATCTTGCGCAAGTCAGGCGACGAGGGCGCGCAGCACGGCCTCGAGGGCGCTTCGCGCCTTCTCCCTCATCTCGTCGTCGGTCGCATCCTGGATCGGATGCGGCACGTAGACCGCGCGCTCGGCGAGCTCGGGCATGCCGAGCGCCTCGGCCTGTCGGTGTGCCGCGTGGACGAACTCATCGGAGGCGACCATGACGGTCGGCATCCCGCGCAGCTCGTAGAACCCGAGGTCGTGCACACTGCACGACGTGCAGGAGCCTCAATCGGCGAGCGCCTGGATCACCGTGCGGCAGCGGCGCGTGATCTCGTCGCGGAGATCCTGCGGCGCGGGCTTCGTGAAGGTGGGTTTCGCGAGCCGGACGATCTCGAGGCCGGGATCGCGTTGCCGGAGCAGCCGCTCGATCTCGTCGAGGAAGACGTCGCCCCTCGCCTTTGCGATGTCGACGAGACCGACGGGTCCCTCGAGCCTCGCGGGTCGCGTCGCGGGCCGGCGCCGCAGGGCGCGCCGTTCGTCGGTCGGATCGAGGATCTCGCGCTCGCTCATGCTCCGATCTCCCTCGTGACGGCGATCGACCCCATCTTCCCTCCGACCCAGCCGCCGACGATCGCCGAGAACTTGCCCGCCGTCCCGCCCGCCACCACGATCAGGATCTCCTCGGCGCGCCGGAACTTCGGAACCGGGAAGGCCAGCGTCTCGGGGCGGGGGCGTCCGTCGGTCCCGAGAATCTGCTTGGGGAGCGCCGCGATCGGGATGCCCTCGGCGCATTCGTCGTCGGGAAGGCACGCACCGAGTGGGCGCGTCGTCACTTCCTGGATCCGCTTGCGGATCTCGCCCTTCGACCAGCCGTCCGAAGCGAAGGTCTTCGCGTGCTCGGGACTGACGACGAGCAGGACTTCCCCGTAGCCGTGGAACTTCGGATGCGCGACCGAGTCGAGGCAGAGCCCGAAGCTCGTGGCGAGGGAGCGGCCGGTTCGCGAGAGCTGATCGAGGATGGCGCGCGGCGCCTCGCCCGCGAAGACCGTCACCGTGCTCTGCTCGCGACGAAAGCCCCGCTCGACGTGAAGCGGCTCGAAGGGGCTCGTCTCCTCGTCCTCCCCGATGCAGCAGGTGAACTTCCCGGGCTGACCGAGGGTCGCCATGTCGACCTCTCCCGGTCTTCCGCCGCCGACGTTGCGGACCACGAGCTGGAGCGCGCGGCCGATCGTCGCGTTGGCGCGAAAACCCTGTCCGAAGGCGTTGCCGGCGCAGTTCATCCCGATCTCGTGTCGGATCGGTCCGTTCACCACGAGCACCGGCGTCGCGAAGTACGTCGTCGCGAGTACCCCGTGAAGGTTGAAGTCGTCGCTGCACGACGCCTCGAGCGCCGCGATCACGACGCGAAGGTACTCGGGGCGGCAGCCCGCCATGACGGCGTTGATCGCGACCTTCTCGACGGTCGCGGGAGCGAGGTTCGGCGGGACGAGCGCGACGACTTCCGACGGCGATCGTGCGGTTCCGGCGAGCATGGCAGCGACTCGCGTCTCCGTCGGAGGAATTACCGGGAGCCCATCGCCGAGCCCCTGCTCGTCGAGCCATTCGAACGGATCGTCGGCGTCGGGGATCCGGATGCGCCGCGCCGCGAGCCGGCTTCCGCTTCGCCGGAGCGCCAGGCGTTCGGCGACCTCCGGATCGTGCACGCGCGATCCGCAGCCCGGGCGCAGTTCGGGGAGGTGTTCGCCCGGCCGCTCGATCGCCGGTGCCTTCGCGCCGCACAGCGTGGCGGCGCGCTCGGCGAGATCGATCCAGTCGGCCTTCGAGAAGCCCTCGAACGACCGATCGACGACTCCATTCGGATCGACGAGGACGACCGCGGGAACGGCATCGAATCCGTACGACTCGCTCACGGCGAGCTCGCTGTCGAGGAGCACCGGAATCCCGAGCCCCGTCCTGGACCGGAACAGATCCGTGTCGGCGGCCTCGCTCTGCGAGACGACGAGCGTTCGGAGCCCGTTCGGTGCGAGCGCTTCACGGATCCTTTCGATGACCGGCGCCGAGAGGTCGCAGGTCGGGCAATCGTGCTTGACGAAGACGACGAGCGCGGCGCCCGGATCGCGTGCCGATCCGACCTCGTGGACGTGGCCTTCGATGTCGGGGAGGCGGAAGGCGGGAGCGGGCTCGCCGCTCGCCGGAAGCCGGGAAGGAGCTCGGCTCGGCATGGCTCGGCTCAAGCGTCGGGCCAGTTCGGAGCCGGTCGGCTCGCCTCGAACGCGTACGCCGCCTGCAGCACGAGATCGTCGCGATGCCGCGGAGCGACGATCTGCAGGCCGACCGGGAGTCCTCGCTCCGAGAATCCCGCGCGCACCGTCGCAGCGGGGTGCCAGGAGAGGTTGAAGGGAATCGTGAAGCTCGCGACCGAGGCCTCGGGAAGCGGCTTGCCGTCGAGCTCGGTCGGGAACGGACCACGCGCCGGGGGAGGGTCGTAGGGGACGGTCGGAGTGAGCAGGAGATCGAAGCGAGCGAAGAGGTCGGCGCACCAGCGGCCGAGTTCCTCGCGCCGCCGCTGCGCGGCCTCCCAACGCTCGGGAGTCATCTGCCGGCCGAGCTTCACGCCCGCGATGAAGCTTCGACCGAACTCGTGCTCGCGTTCGGGGAGCAGATGGTGGAGCCGGGCGAGCATGTCGAAGACGTTCACCATCCCCCAATCGCGTCCCATCTCCGGGGGGCCACCGGAAACGATCTCGACTTCGTGGCCGAGCCGCTCGAAGGCGAGGGCCGCCTCGGCGACGACTTCGGCGACGTCGCGCTGCACGACCGCGTAGCCGAGGTCGGGCGAATACGCGATGCGGAGTCGCTTCGGAAGTTCGCGCAGGCGCTCGCGATACGAGAAGCCCGGCGCCGGAAGCGAGAGCGGGTCGAGCGGATGCGGGCCGCAGACGAGATCGAGGTGGAGCGCCGCATCTTCGACGCATCGGGTGAGCGGGCCGTGCGTCGCGGTTTGCACCGTCACCCAATGCGTGTCGGGGCCGTGCGGGATCCGGCCGAGGCTCGGCTTGAGGCCGAAGCAGCCGGTGAACGAGGCAGGGATCCGAACCGATCCGCCGCCGTCGCTCGCGGTGGCGAGCGGGACCATCCCGGCGGCGATCGCAGCCGACGTCCCACCACTCGATCCGCCCGGGGTATGCGCGGGATTCCAGGGGTTGCGGGTCTCTCCGAAGAGCAGGTTCTTCGTGATCGCCGTCGATCCGAACTCCGGAGCGTTCGTCTTGCCGACGACGATGCAGCCCGCCGCACGGAGCCGCTCGACCTGGATCGAATCGCAGCGGGCGACGTGATCCTTGAAAGGGACGGAGCCGTGCGAGGTGACGAGCCCGCCGACGTCCTCGAGATCCTTCACGCCGAGCGGCACGCCCTCGAGGGGCCGCGCCTCGCCGCGAGCGATTCGTTCGGCCGCCGCTCGCGCCTCGCCGAGCAGCACGTCGCGGTCGCGCAGCAGGACGAATGCATTGAGATCGGCGTTTCTCGCTTCGATCCGCTCGAGCGTCGCTTCGAGGAGCTCGACGGGGGAGATCTCGCGCTGCTCGAGGCGGTCCACGACCGAGACGAGCGGTTGGTGGAGGAGGTCGGTCATGGCGTCTCCATTCGGTGGAACCAGCATAACAGCACGCGAGCAGCCGGCGGCGCGGAATGCGTCGAGCCGACCCCTTGGCGGCCGGCGATCGTCCGGCACGCGCGTTCGCCGCTCATGGGCGTGAGGCCGTTTCGGCACGCTCGAGCCGACCGAAGAAGCGATCGAGCGCCCCGCGTACGTCCTGCGGGCGATCGAGATGGACGTGGTGGCCGGCGGCGGGCACGACGAGGAGCTCGGAGCCGGGGATCTCGGCGACCCAGGCCTTCGCTCCCTCGTCCGAGAGCAGCGGGCTCCGTTCGCCGCGAACGACGAGGGTTGGGCACGCGACGCGGTCGAGCGGAGGAAGCGGTCGCGTCGCGACGCCGAACCAGCGCGGATCGAACTTGAAGCCGTAGCGGCCGTCGGGGTCGCGACGGACCGAGCGCTCGGCGATCGCGCAGCGCGTCGCCTCGGGGGTGTTCGGCGCCTCCGGAAGGAAGCGGAAGCGCGAAACGGCCTCCTCCCGGCTCCGGTAGCTGCGCCGGATCCCGAGCGTGCGCCGCGTCGCCTCGCCGAGGCCCGCAGGCGCCCCGCGAGCGACGTCGAGCATCACGAGGCCCCGGACGCCTCCTCGTCCGGCGGCGTGGTCGAGCGCGACCCGACCGCCCAGGGAGTGTCCGACCAGAAGCGGGGGCTGGCCGCCGAGATCCTCGACGAGGGCGGCCAGATCCTCGGAGAAGGCACCGACGAGGAGCTCGTCCGGATGGTCGGAATCGCCATGGCCACGGAAATCGAGCGCCACGACGTGGAAGCGGTCCGCGAAGCAGACCGCGAGGTCGTCCCACCAATGGACGTTTCCCCCGCCGCCGTGGAGGAGGACGAGCGTCGGATTCCCGGGTTCTCCTCGATGGAGCGCGTGGAGCGTGACTCCTCCGAGCGAGGGCCTCGTGAACTTCCGGTGGCGCGGCTTCACGGCCGGGAGTCTAGGAGACCGGCCCACGATCGCGGTGTGAAGCCGGAGGGCCGCACCACCCTCCGCCAAGGCCCGACGGAGCATCGGGCGAAAACGCCCGAAATCGGGCCTCCCGGCAGTGAAACGGAGCGTTTTCGCTTTGCCGCCGCGCAGGGAACCCGTATCATGCGCCGTCGCGGATCCCGAGCGAAGTGAGCCGGGATTTCGAATCAACGCTGATAGAGGGGAACCCACATGGCAGCCAAGAAGAAGGCGCCGGCCGCGAAGAAGGCGAAGGCCGCGGGCGGAGAGCTCATCATCTCGAAGTCGCGCACGAAGGCCGCAACGAAGAAGTGCAACGTCGGAAGCGAGTTCTACGGCGCACTCGACAAGGCCGTTCGGGCGATGATCGCGGCTGCCGAGGCGCGAGCCATCGGCAACAAGCGCAAGACGCTCAAGGCGGTCGATCTCTAGTCGTCTTCGCGAGTGAAACGAAGGGCCCGCGAGCCTCGCGCTCGCGGGCCCTTTCCGTTCCCGAGGAGGATCGACACGCGATCGTGTCGAATCGACGACCTCGAACGGATCGCCCCGCGTTCAGCGCGGCGCGTCTTGCGGCTCGCGCCCGGTCCGTTCCAGGTTGGCTCCCACGCGGAACAGGTGCGCGACGGCGACCCGGCGCAGGAGCGAAGCGGGGCTCTCGGCTCGCACTCGCGCGAGATGCTCGAGGCCGATGCTCGCCACCCGTGCCGCCTTCTCGATGGCGGTGGGGATCGACTCGGCGTCGCCGAGCGGCATGCGATCCGCCACGGCGACATGGTTCGCGAGCGAGATGAACGCGAAGAAAAGTGCGCTTCGCTCGTCGGAGTCGAGCTCTGCGGCCGCCCGGAAGAGCAGGTGCGAAGCCTCGAGGCCGACGGGGAGCTTCGGGGGATACACCGGAAGGTGGAAGTCCTCCGCCACGAGCGCCGGCGGGCCCTCGGGAACCTCGGCCCACTTCTCTTCGCGGAGATGGGCATAGACCCCGATCGCTTCGTCGATCGGAGGAAAGCCGAGGTCCTCGAGCCTTCCCCGTCGCCAGCGCAGCGCGAACTCCTCGTTCTCGGCGGCGTCCTCCCACACGATCGCCTGCATCATCCTGAAGTAGAGCCAGTAGTCGCTCTCGAAGAGGCGGCCGAGAAGCGCCGAGATGGTCTCGAGGTCGTCGCCTCCGTGGATCGCACCGAAGAAGAACTGTCCCTCGATCGACTGACTCCCCGGCTCCGGCTGCCAGCCCTCGTCGTTGGGCTTCATCTCCACGCGAAGGCGCCCGCGAAGGAAGAGGTAGAGGATCTCCGGGTCGATCGCGTGAACGCCGCGGAGCAGCGTTTCCTCCCCCGCATCCGCAACCGCATCGAACCAGCTCTCGAGCGCCGCGGGATCGAGCGCGTCGGCACGCCAGGCGTCGAGGTCGAAGCACGCCTGGATCTGTTCGTTGGTCGCGTGCTCGAGGATCCAACCCGCATCGGCGAGCCCGACGGCCTTTGCCGTGAAGCAGAGCTCGGCCTCCGGAAGCCGCGGGATCACGCGCTCCGGATTCGGCAGCAGCTCGATCAGCCGGGCGCGCGCCGCGACGGGGAGCTCGCAGATGGCCGCGACCTGCAGGTCGATCGGGAGCTCACGCAAGACGGCACGGGCCGCCGGGCGATCTTTTCGAGCGAGCTCGAGGATGCGGCGCGCTTCGGTCTCGGGCGCCGGGAGGGGGGCCATCGGCGCGGATCGTAACGGTCTCGACGTCCGCCGGCGACGTGTCCGCGCGCGGGTTCGGGCGAGCGGGGACACCGGCGCGTCGCATGGCTCGCTGCGGGCGCCTTCTACCGGGCCCGCGGCGCTACCTTCGGCGCGTGATCGATCTTCCGCGTACTCGCAGGGCCCTCGAGAGCTACGTCCCGACGCTCGTTCCCGACGCGGGCCGGCCACTCGCCGCGGTCGCGATGGTGCTCACCGAGCGCGACGGGCGTCCGGAGGTCCTCTTGATCGAGCGCGCGAAGCGCGAGGGGGATCCCTGGTCGGGGCACATGGCGTTCCCTGGCGGACGCGTCGAGCGGGAGGATCCGGGGGTTCGCGAGGCTGCCGAGCGGGAGACCTTCGAGGAGGTCGGGATCGCACTCGATCGGGCGGAGCTCCTCGGCCGGCTCGACGACCTCGAAGGGCTCACCGGCCGGACGCCTCCGCTGGTGATCTCGGCCTTCGTCTACTTCCACGCCGCGCCGGGTCCGATCGCACCGAGCCCCGAAGTCGAGCAGGCGCTCTGGGTGCCGCTCGACGCGCTCGTCGACCCCGAACGCAGGGTCGATCTCGCGTATCCGGCGGCGGCCGGCAGCTCGCTCTACCCCGGCATCCGCGTGGGGCACCCCGAACGCCACATCGTCTGGGGGCTCACCTACCGCTTCGTCGAGATCTTCTTTCGTGCTCTCGAGAGGCCGCTTCCCGATCGCTGGCCGGCGTCCCGGTAGCGCAGCCCGGCGCGCCCGACCTCGAGGCGTCAGATCCGCTCGAGCGAGACGTCGATCACGAGCCGGTCGGCCACGGATTCGAGCGAGCCCCGAAGCGCAGCGAGATCGGCGCGCTCCGGGACCTCGAGCGAGATCGTCATTTCGTAATGAGGCGAGCCTCCGGGCCCCGGGACGCTCCGCGTGGCGAGATCGGCGATGTTGATGCCGTACTCGGCGAGCGCGCGGCACACCGACGCGACGATTCCCGCGCGATCCTCGCCGGCGACGCGGAGACGGTGGAGCGCCGTTCCCGGCGCCGGGAGCGCAGGCCGTCGGCCTTCGGAGACTTCGCGCATGAGAATCGTCAGACCCTGCTCGCGCTCGAGCCGCTTCGCCCCGGCGACGAGCCGGTCGGCGGCACCCGGGCTCGTCGACGAGCAGAGCAGGATCACCGCGAACTCGGTCCCGAGGATCGTCATCCGCGAATCCTCGAGGTTCGCATCGCAGTCGTAGATGAGCTGCGCGAGATCCGCGACGAGGCCGGGACGGTCTCGTCCGATCGCCGAGAGAATGAACCAGGCTGCCACCACGGACCCCTTCTAGGGCGCGAGCTTTCGCCCGATGAGCTTCACGACCCAGTCCCTCACGACGCCAACGGTATCGTTGTTCTTCGCAGTCAGCAGGTCGAGATGCGCGTAGCCCTCGATGAGCGCGATCTCCTTGTCCTCGGGCGCCGTCGCGATCGATCCGAAATACGAGTTCCAGCTCGACGCGAGCGGAGTCAGACCGTTCGTCCCCCCGATCGCGAGCACCGGCCGGTCCATGTTCGCGTTCTGCGTCACGGCGAGGAGGCTCTCATTGCCGAGTGACGTCGAGTCGCGACCGAACTGCTGATCGAGGCTCACGCGTCCTGCGAGGTAGTACCATTCGGCGAAGTTCCCGTTCTCGAACTGGACGCGAGCGAGATCGTCGATGTCCGTCACCTCCCGCTCGACGCCCCAGACCGCGGGCGGGCTCGCCCCCTCGGCGCCGTTGTCGACGATCGCACAGCCGGGCGAGACGTTGAACGAGTTTGGCGGGCAGGTCGGGAGCGAAGGATCGTCGATGTTCTGCCATTGCCGGACACTGCCCGTCGGGCTCGCGAAGTAGAACCCGTCCCCGTCCGGGGTGGCGACCCACTGGTTCGGACCGTCGCTCGAGAAGCCCACCGAGGCACGGAAGGCGCCGAACGAAGAGAGGTCGTCGTCGATGAATGCCCCGAGGCTCGCGCGGTTCGAGAAGCGCGCCTGGAAGAGCAGACTGATCGGAGGTGCGCCGAAGACGGGGGTTCGCTGCGCCACCGCGGGGCTCGTCGGGTCGTAGAGCCCCGCAACCCCCGCCACCATCGCCGCAGCGCCCAGCGAGGGGACGTCGATCCCCTGGAAGCTCTGCAAGTAGATCGCCGGTCCGCCGGGGCCGGAGAGGCTCGCCACCTGCGAGAGGTACGTGGCGAGCGACGGCCGGCTCGGCGAGGGCGCTCCGGGCCCGCCTCCCTCGAGCAGCAGCAGGCCGTCGATCTTCTGGTACGCGGCGTCGACACCCGGCCCCGGATCGAAGTCGTACGCGGCGAAGATTCCCGCGAAGCCGGTGCCGGCCGAATGGCCTCCGAAGACCACGACTCCGTTCGGCCCGACTTTCGCGCGCGCAGCGTCGACGAGGAGCTTCCAGTCGCGTGCGTAGGTGTCGATTCCCCAGTACGCGGCGAAGCGAACGTCGTCCTGCGCGAGCTTCACCCAGGAGCGGCTCACGCCGAAGTCGTCTTCGAGCAGGAACGGTCCGTCGATGACCCCGTTCAGGTTCACGTCGCCGTCCTCGGGCCCGGCCGCGCCTCCGATCCCGACCAGAGGCGGGTTGTCGGTGTCGGGGAAGTAGAACTCCATTCCCTCGGCGATCGCATCGAGATCGCCCTGCTCGGCGCCTGCCGCGGCGTGTGCCCCACCGAGGCGATCCTCGAACTGGTTCGGTCGGCGATCGATCGCCCAGACCTCGGCGAGGCCGTTCATGGCGGTGACGAACTGTTCCGCGAGCGGCGCGAAGGTCGCAGCGCCTCCGAGGAAGCCCGGCACGAGGATCAGGATCGTGTTCGTCTCGGCGACCGAGTTGGCAGCGTACGTGCGCAGGTAGGAGACGCGATTGAGCGATGGAGCAGGGCCGAGGAGCGCCGCGAGCCCGGGCGTCGGCGCCGTCTCCTCGGGGAGGCCCGAGCCCGGCGTATGCGGCTCGGGGTGGCCCGCGAGGTGCACCTCCTCCGAGACGACCTCGAGCGGGGCCGAGCACGGGGCCGAGCCGAGCGAGAGGGCTCCGAAGACGAGGGCGAGGGCGACGTGGTGCGGCTTCATGGGGGGCTCCTGGGGCAAGAGGGCCTGGGCGACCCGTCGATCCTAACCCGTGCCCGACATCACGCAGGGAAAAAGGGGCCGGTGGCCGCAGCCCCGGACGCCTTCGTGCCCGTCCGCCCGGAGCACGGCGGCTGCCCTACTATTGCCGGTCGTGATGCCCGGCCGGGATCGCCTCTTCTCGCTCGCCCGAAGCCTCCTCGAACGCGCCGATCGCCTGATGGCGCTCGCCGAGCCCGTGCTCGAGCGGCTCGGAGGAGGCCGACCGGACCCCGCCGTCTTCGAGCGCTTCGAGGCGTTCCGCTTCGAGGCCGTGGCCGGGGCCGGGAGGCTCGTCCCGATCGTCGCTCCGAAGGGCTTCGACCTCGGCGATCTCGTCGGCGTCGACCGCTCGATCGAGCGGCTCGTCCGCAATACCGAGCAGTTCGTGCGCGGGCTCCCCGCCAACCACGTGCTCCTCTTCGGCGAGCGCGGCACCGGCAAGTCCTCTGCGGTGCGCGGCCTGCTTCCCCGCTTCGGAGCGCGGGGGCTCCGCATCGTCGAGGTGCACAAGGCCGACCTCGTACACTTGCCCCTCGTCCTCGACGCGCTTCGCGAGTCTTCGAAGCGCTTCTTGCTCTTCTGCGACGATCTCTCGTTCGACGAGGGAGAGAGCGGACACCGCGAGCTCAAGGCGTCGCTCGAGGGAAGCCTCGAGGCGCCGCCCGAGAACGTGCGAATCATCGCGACGAGCAATCGGCGCCACCTCGTACCGCAGCGGATCTCGGACAACTCCGAGGCACGGCTCGACGAACGCGGCGAGCTCCATCTCGGCGAGGCGCTCGAAGAGAAGCTCGCCCTCGCCGACCGCTTCGGTCTCGTGCTCGGCTTCTACGGCTTCGATCAAGCGACCTACCTCGCGATCGTGGAGACGCAAGCGGCGCGCGCCGGGGTCCCGATCGCTTCCGAGGAGCTCCGTGCCGAGGCGCTCCGCTTCGCGCTCGAGCGATCCTCGCGATCGGGGCGGACCGCCCGGCAGTTCGTCGACGACCTCGCCGGACGGCTCGCGCTCGACGAGGGGGGCAGCGGCTAGGTGGAGAAGCTCCGTTCCTTCCTCCCCGATTGGATCGTCTCCGTTCACGTCGACTGGCATTCCGTGGCGCTCGCGGCGGTCGTCATCGTGCTCCTCGTGAATGCCTACTTCGTGGCGACGGAATTCGCGCTGGTCGCAGCGCGGCGGAGCCAGCTCCGCATCTGGGAGAAGCAGGGGCGCCGCGGCGCCGGATCGGCACTGCGGGCGATCGAGCGTCTCGACGACAGCATCGCAGCGACACAGCTCGGCATCACGCTCACGAGCATCGGTCTCGGATTTCTCGGCGAGCCGGCCGTGGCCACGCTGCTCGAGCCCCTCTTCGAGACGGCGGGAGTCGGGGGCTTCGTCGCCGTCCACTCCGCGGCGCTCGTCACGTCTTTCGCGATCGTGACGTTCCTGCACGTCGTTCTCGGCGAGCTCGTTCCGAAGGCGATCGCGCTCGATCAGCCGGCCGACGTCTCGCTCCTCTTCGCCGGCCCGCTCCTCGCCTTCGGACGGGTCTTCCGCCCCGTGCTCTGGTTCATGAACGGCACGGCGAACAACATCTTGCGATGGGTCGGGGTCGAGCGCGCCGGTGAGGCGCAACGCATCCACTCCTCCGAGGAGCTCTCGCTCCTCGTCTCCGAATCGCAGGAGGCCGGAGCGATCCGCCCCGAGACCGGAAGGCTGCTCGGGCAGGTCTTCCGGCTCACGCGGATCCGGGTTCGCGACGTGATGGTCCCGCGCGAGCGGATGGTGGCGGTCGAGCGGAAGACCGATCCGGAAGGCCTCCTCGATCGCCTGCGCGAGGAGGGCTACACGCGGCTACCCGTCTACGACGGCGAGCTCGACCGCATCATCGGAATCCTCCACACGAAGGACCTCTTCCACCTCTACGCGAAGACCCGGCTCGTCGTGCTCGAGGACGCGATCCGCCCGGCCGTGTGGTTCCTCCCCGACGTTCCCGTCGTCGATGCGCTCCGCCGCTTCCGCCGCGGGAGGCGGCACATGGGGATCGTCCACGATCCGGCGGGACACGTGCTCGGCCTCGTGACACTCGAGGACGTCCTCGAGGAGGTCGTGGGCGAGCTCGAGGACGAGCACGATCTGCCGACGCCCGCCGGCAGCGAGTGAGACGTCGGGGCCGCTTCAGCTCGACGGCGGGACGATCGCCTCGACCCGGAGCTCGACGTCGTTGCGGATCGAGAGAGGGTTCCAGCGGCTGTGGGGCTCGCCGATTCCCCATTGCGTGCGGTCGAGGCCGACCGAGCCCGAGATCCGGCGCGCGTCCCGATCGACGATCCGGAACCGCATCGGGAAGCTTCGCACGACGCCGTGCAGGTCGAGCGTGACGTCGGCAACGAACTCGTCGGGGCCTTCGAGGCGGAAGCCCTCGAGCGTGGCGCGCGCCACCGGGAAGCGCTCGACGTCGAAGAAGTCGGCGGTCCGCAGATGCTCGTCACGCCGCTCGTTCGCGGTGTCGACGCTCGCGAGGACGACCTCGACCACGACGCGGCTTCGGCCGGGCTCCTGGTCGTCGACGATCGCCTCGGCGATGCGCCAATCGTGGAAGGTCCCGTCCGCGGTCGTGAGGAGGTTCGAGGCTTCGAAGCGGATCTGCCCCGGGGGCTCGGCGGCTGCGGGCTGGGCGAGCCATGCGGCTGCGATGAACAGCAGCAGGGTGCTCGTGCGGACGGGGACGCTCTTTCTCATGGTTCCTCCACCTCTATCCCGCGGCGCTTTTCCGGTTGCGCTCGGCGACGGCCAAGGCATAGGCCAGCGGCCCGAGCGCCGCAGCTCCGAAGGCGGCGAGCGCCGCCGGGAGGCCGTACTCCCCGTCGAGGAACGAGAGGGCGACGGCGACTGCGAAGACCGAGAGGGGAAGCGCCGCCAGCGCGGCGAGCCCGGGGATCCCGAGCGGAACGCGAAAGCTCCCGCGGAGGCCGGGCTCGCGCTTGCGGAGCATGAGCAGCGCCGCGAACTCGAGGAAGATCGCGAGCGCGTAGAGCAGTACGTCCGCCACCACCAGATGCTCGAAGTCGAGGAGCACGCACGCCGAGTAGACGATCGCCGAGAAGAGCACGGCGTTTCGCGGAGTCCCATTCGCGTCGAGGCGCGCGAGCGGCCGCGGCAAGAGGCCGTCGCTGGCCATCGCGAGCGGGATTCGCGAGTAGCTCATGAGGAGCGCGTTGAAGAGCGCGAGCGCGCTTCCGAGCGCCGCGACCGCGAGCGCCGCGCCGAGCGCTGCTCCGAGCACGCCGCCTCCGACGGCGTCGCGCGCGATCGCGGGCCATCCCCCTTCGCTCCAGGTCGTCCAATCGGTCGCGCCGAGTGCGGGGAGCACGCTCGCCAGATAGCCGAGGGTCACGAGCGGCAACGCGAAGGCGAGCGCGCGGGGGTAGGTCCGCGACGCATCGACGACCTCGCCCTGGACGGTCGAGGCGTTGTCCCAGCCGATGTAGTTCCAGATCGCGACCGATAGACCGACTCCGATCCCCTCGACGAGCCCGGAGTCGGCGGTCGCAAATGGCAGCCATGGCGTGCGCGTCTGATGAGGCAGCGCTCCGAGCGATACCGCCGCGAAGACCGCGAGCACGAGCACGCCGACCCAGGTCGAGACGCGACCGACATCGAAGGCTCCGCGCAGGTTCACCGCCACCGCGATCCAGATCACCGCGAGCGAGACGCCGTAGCGTTCGATGCTCGATAGATCGGGGACGAAGAACGCGAGGTACTGATTGAACAGGACGGGGTAGATCGCCATGTCGACCATCGAGTAGAGCCACGTGCACCAGCCGCATTGGAAGCCCCAGAAGGGGCCGAAGGCGCGCTGGACCCAGCGGTAGTAGCCGCCCTCTTCGGGGAGCATGCTCGCGAGCTCGCCGATCAGCAGTACCTCGGGGAGCGACCAGAGAAGCGGCACCGCGACGAGTGCGGCGAGCGCGAGGCCCGGCCCCGTTTCGGCGACGAGCCCCTCGAGCGTGAAGGCGCCTCCCGAGACGTTGAAGTAGACGACGAAGACGAGGGGGAGCGTCGTGAGCGTGCGCCGCAATGCGGGCCCGCTCGCCGAGGCCGATTTCATCCGCGCTTCCTTCTCGTGCCCGACGGCGCCGGAAGGTCGAGCACCCGTCGGAACTCGCGAACGACCGGCAGCGCTTCGAGCCAGGGGCCGGCGTCGGCCCGGTTCGGGTCGACCACGCTCTGGTCGCCGGCGAAGCCCTCGGGGATCTGGCTGTAGAGGCGCGGCGGGTCCTCGGAGTCGTCCTGGTAGTGGTACTCGCGCGCCGGGACGAAGAGGTCGTCATCGGCCTCGACGTCGACGGTGCGTACGCCGTAGCTCGAGAGCTCGGTCGTGAGCGCCTGCGGCGGAACGAGCCAGACGTTCGTCGGAGACGCCATGAACTGGTACTGGATCTCCTGGTTCTTCGAGAGGATCCGGTACTTGCGGACGAGGCCGCCGTAGAGCCGGCTCGTCGCCTCGTCGACGTCGAGGGGGGCCTTCGAGAGATCGGGCTCGTAGCCGCGCGCGAAACGCAGCGACTTCGGATCGGCCTTGCGGGTGAACCAGGCGATTCGACGCCCGCCGTGGATTCGGCGGCGCGGGTCCGCCGCTGCACGGCGGCGCGGCTTCGTGAAGTCGGCGTAGGGCTCGACGCGATCGTCGGGGGCCCTGCGGATCACGAGGTCGATCGCGCGCACGTCGGTGGCGGGCTTTTCGACGAGGCGCGAGAGCCGGTCGAGGCTTCCCTGGACCTCGAGCGGAAGGTTCGTCGTCTCCTCGGCCGTGTACCAGACGAGCGAGCGGCCCTCGCGGACCGGTTTCAAGTCTCCCTTGCCGATCCAATTCTCGTTCTCCGACCGCGCGAAGTGGCTGGCCGAGCGCCAGATGAGCGAGCCGTCCTTGTAGAAGAAGCGGACGAAGAGCTCGCGGCGGTGCGCGGGGATTTCGCGGTGGGCGTCGAGGAGGACGTAGGTGACGAAGTAGCGTGCGTCCGGTTCCTGGCGGAGCTCGGCCAGGTGGAAGACGGTGTCGAACAGGCGAAGGCGATGGCGCGGAAGATATCCGCGGCGGAGCAGGATGCGCGGGTCGTGCCGCGCGCTTCCGGCAGGACGAAGCCGCGCCCCGGCCGCGACGAGCGCGCGGAATTCGCGCTCGACTTCTTCGGGGGAAACGTCGTCGGGACGAATGCCGCTCACGATACGCGTCTCGTGCATCGGGATGCTCTCCGCGATCAGTAGTACACCGACCGGCAGCGGTGGCGCGGATGCCTCTTCACGGCCGGATCCTGACCCTGTACCCAGAGGATCTGGTCGATCTCGCGCGCGCTGGTCGTCAATCCCCGCGCGCGGAGATCCGCCACCAGAAGCTCGACCGCGTGCAGCGCCACCGCTCGGATCTCGACCTCCTCGCCGGAGCCCACCAGGAGGAGTTCACCGCGCTCGATCGTCTCCGCGAGCGCGCTCGAGTAGCGCAGCACACCCCGCCTGCGCAGCACGTGCGGGACGAGGTTGTCGGCGAAGATCGTGAGGCGGTCGAGATCGGAAAAGCGCCCCGGGCCCTCTCCCGCGAAGGCGAGCGCCAGGTCCGCCGGGACGATCTGTGCGCGCTTGAAGAGCGGCACCAGGAGGCCTCCGTAACGGTGGACGTCGTGATAGAAGGGCATCTCGGAGAGGAGCGTGGCCATTCGCTCGGCACTTCCGGCCGACTCTTCGACGAGACCCTCGAAGCGCCCCCCGAAGCGCGTCGTGAGCCAGCCGCCGAGGTCTCGCAGTGCCCGTGCGAAGCGCCCGACGAGCTCGCCGATCTCGGGGTGGGAAGCGTCCTGGCCGAGGCACTCCGCCACCTCGCGCGCCTCGATCCCGACGAGCTCGCTCGCGCTCCAGGGGCCAGAGGAGTCGAAGCGCTCCTTGAGCGAGGTGGCCACCGTCATGTACCCCGAGAGCCCCGGACGTTTGCGAAGCACCGGCCAGTAGCCCGACCCGAAGTTGATCGTGTCGAGCGTGACGATGAACGCGAGCGTCGATCCTTCGCTCGCACGATGGTGGTGCGCGAGGTCGTAGTCGGGCGCGGTCGGTTTCTCGTACTCGAAAACGTCGGCAAACATCGCCAGTGAATCCGCATCGATGCGTACCGATCGAGCTCGAGCCGCCACGGCGGCGGCGGCCTCGCGGATCTCGTCGCAGAAGCTCATGCGTCGACACCGACGAGTGTGATCGCTCTCGGAACGATCTCGTAGCGAGCCGGGAGTGTTCCGAGGGGCTCGCCATCGATCTCGGTGTAGACGTCGCGCGACGCCGCGAACGCCTCGAGGCAGCGGCCGCGCAGAGAGCGAACCGCAGGATCGGCGAGATGCCGGCCGCCGTAGAGCGAGGGGAGTTTCGCGAGGAGCACGAGCTTCGGAAGGTCGTCGACGATCACGACGTCGAGGAGCCCGTCGTCGATCTCGGCGCGTGGCGCCACGTGCATGCCTCCGCCGAAGCATTTTCCGTTCGCTGCGGTCGCGAGATGCAGCGGCCCCTCGTGGACGACCTCGCCATCGAGCACGAGCCGCACCGGGCGGCTTCGCCAGCGGACGAGCGCGCGAAGCGTTCCGACGAGGAACGAGACGCGTCCACCCAGGGTCTTCGGGGTCTCGTTCACGAGCTGCGTCACGAGACCGCTCATGCCGAGGCTCGCGACGTTCAAGAAGCCGACTTCCTCGGTGCCTCCATCCGGCGCCGTGTAGCGTGCGCGTCCGGCGTCGACGCGGCGCCGCTTGCCCGCGGCGATCCGCTCGAGTGCCGTGTCGAGATCGCGCGGCACGCCGAGGCCTCGCGCGAGGTCGCCGCCGGTTCCGAGCGGAAGCAGCGCGACCTCGCAGTCCTCGCTTCGTCCCGAATCGAGGAGCCCGGTCGCTACCTCTCCCGCAGTTCCGTCGCCTCCGGCCACGATGAGCCGCCGGACTCCGGCCCGCCCCGCCTCCCGAGCGATGCGGACGGCGTCACGGGGCCCACGCGTCGGTTCGACCTCGAGCGGCCCGAGCGCGGCGCGGACCTTCGCTTCGATCGCGAGCCAGCGAGCACCCGTGGCTCCGTTGCGGCTCGCAGGGTTCAGCACGACGACGGTCGAGGGCGGCATCGCCGCGAGAATACACGCGACGCCGCAATCGAGGACAGCGACCCGAGACGGGTCGGTTCGATCTCCTAGGCTGCAGCGGAGCGGGAGGTGGTCCGAACCTCGCGAAGCGGGGGCGCGACGATCTGGTAGCGCCTGCGGACGGTCTCGGCGTAGGCGGTGGTTTCCTCGCGGACCCGCGTGGCGTCCCAGCCCGTCGCCTCGCCGGCGAGGCGCGCGATGTGCTCGAGTTCGGGGAGCCCCTGCCCGGGCGCAAAGAGCGCCATCCGCATGCGCCGCTCGAGAAGGTCGCAGAGGTTCGCCGCGCACTCGGTCCGGAAGATCCAGGGGATCTCGGCCCAGGTGAAGCGCGTGCGGCCGATCGGCCGGCGAAGCGGCTCGGGTGCATCGGCGAGCAGCGCCTCGGCGGCCTCGCCGTAGGTCCGCACCAGATGATCGGCGCGCTTCGGGGCGATGTGGAAGCGGTTTCGGAGGCCGGCCTCGAGCTCGCCACGATCGAAGGAGTCCTCGCGAAGCGGGACCTCGGCCGAGCGGCTGCGGCCGATGCGGGCCTCGCGAAGCGCGGGCGAGAGCCGGATCGCTCGATCGACGATCGCCTGCCCCATGGCGCGATAGGTCGTGAGCTTGCCGCCGGCGATCGAAAGCAACCCCGACGGATCCTCGTAGATCCGATGCTCTCGCGAGACCGAGCTCGGCGGCTGCTCGCTCGCTCCGTCGTCGACGAGGGGACGGACGCCGGCGAAGACGCTCACCAGGTCGTTCGTCGTGAGGCCCTTGGCCGGGAACGCCTCGTTCGCGGCGGCGAGGAGGTAGTGGACGTCCTCGATCGAGACCGTCGGCTCGTCGATCTCGGAGCTGAAGCTGTCGGTGGTGCCGAGGATCGCGAAATCGTCGTCCCAGGGCTCGAGGAAGAGCTGGCGGCGGTCGGCCGCTTCGAAGGTGACGGCGGCGTCGAGGTGGACTCGGCTTCGGCGGAGGACGAGATGGACACCCTTCGCCGGGCGGAGCTCCGGTCGCGAGAGCGGACGGTCGAGCCCACGCAACCTTTCGACGCAGGGGCCGGCCGCATTCACGATGGCCCGCGCGCGCAGCCGGAAGCTGCGTCCCGAGAGCGCATCTCGCACCCGAACCGCCGAGAGCCGCCCCGTATCGTCGCGTTCGAACTCGACCGCCTCGGCGTGGTTCGCGCAATCGGCGCCGAGGTTCCGTGCGCTCTTGAGCGACTCGAGGACGAGCCTCGCATCGTCCACTTGAGCGTCGTGGTAGAGCCCCGCGCCGAGAAGCCCGTCGCGACGCAGATCTCGCGAGATCGCACGCACGGCGTCGGGGCCGAGCATCTCGAAGCGCGCCGTGCGGCGGAAGTTGGCGAGCGCGGCGTACGTCCAGAGCGCGGCGCGGATCTGCCAGAGCGGATGCTTGCCTCCCGCGTACGCGGGGAACAGGAAGGGAAGCGGCCGGACGAGGTTCGGGTTCTGGCGGAGCAGGAGATCCCGCTCGCGGCACGACTCCCGGGTCACTGCGAGTTGTCCCTCGGCGATGTAGCGGAGCCCGCCGTGCACCATCTTCGACGAACGGCTCGAGGTGCCCGATGCGAAGTCGTCGCGCTCGACGAGGAACGCGCGCATACCTCGCGACGCCGCGTCGCGCAGGATCCCGGCGCCACTGATCCCGCCCCCGATCACGAGCAGATCGAGGCCGTCGCGCTCGGCCCCCGCGAGCGCGCGTTCGCGTTCTGCGAGCCCCCACGCCTTCATAGGAGCTTCCCCGGGTTCATGAGGCCGCGCGGATCGAGGGTCGCCCGGGCCGAGCGGAGCGCCGCGAGGCCGAGGGCGCCCTTCTCGCGTGTGAGCCACGGCAAGTGATCGAGCCCGACTCCGTGGTGATGCGAGAGCGTCCCGCCGGCGGCCACGATCGCCTCCGTGACCTCGCGCTTGATCGACTCCCATTGCAGGAGGTCGTTCGATGGATCGAGCGGATAGAGGAGCGTGAAGTAGAGCGAGGCGCCGTCCGCGTAGCTGTGCGAGACGTGCGACATCGCGAGCCCCGCGCCGGCATGGATCTCGGCGGCGCGCTGCATGCCTCGAACGACCGAATCGCGAACGCCCTCGATCCGGCTCCAGGGCGCCGCGGTCTCGAAGGTGTCGACGGCGACGCCTCGATCGAGGAGCCAATCGCGCAGGTAGGGAGTCCGGTAGCGGTCGCGCCGCCAGGCGCGGCCGGGGCTCGCACCGAGAGGCATGCCGCCGCGCGATCGCCCGATCCGGAGCATCTCGCGAAGAGCCTGCCTCGCCTCGCGGCGGCTCGCGGTCTCGACGCCGTAGATGAGCGCGCAGCGACCGTCGCCGTAGCCCATCCGCCGCAGCAGCGAGAGCGCCGCGGCCGAGACGTCGAAGCGACGCGCCGGATCGTGGCGGAGCGCCTCGAAGAGCGCGGTTTCCGACGCATCCGAGAGCCGCATCACGGCGAGACGGACTCCCGCGCGGGTCGCGTCGCGAACCACCGCGGCGCCGTCCGCGAAGCTACGCAAAAGCATGCCGCGGTCCTCGATCACCGCCGGAGCCTCGTGCACCCGGAGTGTCGCTTCGACGATCACGCCGATGCTTCCCTCGGAGCCGAGCACGAGATGGTTGAGGTCGGGTCCGGTGGCCGAACGCGGCGCCGGGAGCGTTCGCACGACGCCTTCCGGAGAAACGACGCGGACTGCGACGAGCATGTCCTCGATGGCGCCGTAGCCGCTCGAGCTCTGGCCACTCGACCTCGTCGCGATCCAGCCGCCGAGGGTCGAGTACTCGAACGATTGCGGACAGTGTCCGAGCATGAGCCCGTGGGAGCGGAGCGCGGCTTCGAGCGCGGGGCCGTCGATTCCCGCCTGGAAGGTTGCCGTCATGCTCTCGCGGTCGATGCGGACCAGCGCATCGAGCCGTGTGGTGTCGAGCGAGAGCGCTCCCGCCTGGCCGCGAAGCGTTCGCGGCTCGACGCCCCCCACCACACTGCTCCCGCCTCCGAAAGGGATGACCGCGAGATTGGCCTCCGCGGCGATCCGCAGCACGCTCGCGACGGCTCCTTCGCTCGCCGGGAATACCACCGCATCCGGGGCGAAGGGCACGTCGCCGCGGCGAAGCCGGAGAAGATCCGGAAGGCTCCGCCCGAAGCTGTGCGAAACGCGCTCGAGCACGCTCACGGAGAAGCCGGCGTCCCCGCAGGCTCCTCGAAGCGCTGCCTGGATCTCGGTGGAGAGCTTGGTCGGCGGGAGCCGGATCTGGTCGATCCCGACCGGCGGAGGCGGCGGCGAGAGCGGATGGCGAAGGCGGCGCGAGAGCTCGCCTGCGAGCCAGTGCTCGCGTTCGCGCGAGAGGCCCGCCGATTCTCCGAGGCGGCCCCAGCCGTTCCAGCGCAGCGTATCGCGACGCATGCTCATCGGACGGCCTCGCCGGACGTCGGCCCGATCAGGCCGGCACGCTCGAGCTGAGCGGCCTGTCGCAGGATCGCGGACTCGCTGTACTCGAGCATCTCGTCGAGCGTGCGGAGCGCCTCGGCGGCGTCCCGTGCCTCGAGCGCGCCGAGCAGCGCGCGATGCGTGGCATGCGAGCGGTGGTGGTCGCGGCCCGCGTTGTAGTAGAGCGGCCCGAGACGCGCGACGAGCCTCGTGAAGAGGTTCGAGAGGAGCTGGTACATGAGGTTCCCCGACGCCTCGCCGATCAGCGTGTTCATCTCGAGGTCGATCTCGAGCGCTCGCGAGGGGTCGCCGCCCGCGGACTCCTCCTGCGCGAGGAGCTCGCGGGCGCGCTCGACGTGCTCGGGCCGCCGGTTGCGGGCCGCGAGCTCGACGACGTGCTTCGTCACGTGACGGCGGAACTCGAGGATCTGGCGCAGCAGCTCGGTCGAGACCGTGCGCGGATCGCGGAGCAAGGTCTCGATCACCTGGAGCGCCGACGAGTCGCCGACCGGCTTGACGAAGGTTCCCTGTCCGTGCCGGACCTCGAGAAGCTCGAGGAACTCGAGCCGCTTCACGGCCTCTCGCACCGAGGCGCGGTTGACCCTCAACACCTCGGCGAGCTCACGCTCGTTCGGGATCCGGCTTCCGGCGGGGTAGGCGCCCGAAAGGATCCGCGACCGGAGCTGTTCGAAGACCCCGTCCGAGCGGCGTACGGATCCGAGGGGTTCGAGAGCCTGGCTCATGGTGGTTTCCCCTGAGGTTCGAGGTTAGAGGTCCGACCTCGCACGGGCCATCCTAACCCTTCCGATCGCAAACCTCAAGGACGAAGACCTCCGGGACCGATTTGCATGCTGGCGGTTATCCTGACCGCCATGGCCGCAGGCTGCGGCTGGGGGTCGCGGCACGCGATGCTTCTCGGGCGCCTGGACGGTCGGCAGAAAAAGCCCCTCGCGGCGCTCGTCGTGCTCGCCTTGCTCATGATGGGCGCGCACTGGGCGAAGGGAAGCTTCGGCGTCGAGTGGACGGCGGCGTCGCTGCGCGATCTCGTCGAGCGGGCGGGGATCTGGGGGCCGGTCGTCTTCGTGGCGCTGCTCTCGATCCGCCCGGTCCTCGTGATCCCGTCGCAGCTCCTGATGATCGCGGGAGGGATCTGCTTCGGTGGTTTCGCCGGCGCACTCTACGCCGCCTTCGGAATCACGATCGGCGGCATTCTCGCGTACGGCGTGACGCGCTGGATCGGACGTGACCTCGTGCTCGAGCGGATGCCGGCAGGGGTGCGTTCTGCCCTCGAAGGTGGCGGCCGCTTCGCGACGCTCGGGGTGATCTTCGCGGGGAGCGCGTACCCGATCGGCCCGATCCTCTGGCTCTGCATCGGCGCGGCGCTCGCCGGGGTCACGCTCGTACCCTTCACGCTCGTGCTCTTCTCGGGCGGCTTCATTCGCGCGGCGCTCTACGCGTACTTCGGAAGCAGCCTGGTCGACGCCGAGCTCCACGAGATCCTGCTCGGAAGCCTTGCGATCGGTGCGGTCGCGCTCCTGCCGCTCCTGCATCCGCGGGTGCGCTCCTGGCTCGGGCAACTGCGGCGGGAGAGCTAGCTTGAGCGCCGACACCATGAGCGTCCCGGGAGCACACGGCCTCTCGCTGAATCTCCACGTCTGGAGCCACGAGGGAGTCCCGTTCCTGTTGCTCCACGGCTTCGGCAACGAGGGGCACGTCTTCGACGATCTCGCCCCGCTCCTCGCTCCCCATTACCGGACGCTCGCGCTCGATCTGCGGGGCCACGGCGATTCGGACCGCGACCCCGAGCTCCGCTACCACCATGATGCGGTGGCCGACGACATCGAGGCCGTCCGTGACGCGCTCGGGATCGGGCGCTTCGTGCTGCTCGGGCACTCCTTCGGCGGTCGCGCTGCGATGCGCTTCGCAGGGCGCCATCCCGAGCGACTCGCCGGCCTGGTGATCGTCGACGCGGGTCCCGATCTGGATGCCCGTGGGGTCTTGCGGATCCGTCTCGATGCCGAACGGGCGGATCCGAGCTTCGGCTCGCTCGGGGAGGTCGAGCGTGCGCTCGCAAGGGCGTACCCGCTCGCGAAGCCGGAGCTGCTGGCGCGGATGGCGCGTCATGGAACGCGCCTTCGCGACGACGGCCGTTATGAGCGGAAGACCGATCCGCGCTTCGGCACTGCGCAGGGGCGAATGAGCCCCTCGGAGCTCGTATCGAGGATGAGCGCCGAATCGCAAGCCCTCTGGTCGGATCTCGCCCGCGTGATCTGCCCCGCCCTCGTGGTGCGCGGCGCGGCGTCCGACATTCTCTCGGCCGACACCGCGGAGCGGATGGCGGAGGAGGTCCTCCAGAAGGGATCGCTCGCGGTGATCCCGCGGGCGGGGCATTCCGTCATGATCGACAACCCCGAGGGCTTTGCCGACGCCATCACAGCCTTCGCCCTGGCGGATGCATGATCGGGCTCCGATCCGTCCGGAGAAGCTGGCTGCGCTCGCTCGCCGCCTTCGCTGCAGCGGCGAGCATCGCGGCCGTCGCCCGGTCCGCCCCGAGCGGTCCGGTTGCGGTGATCGAGAAGCTCGATGCGGCCTACCTCGAGGTCCTCGAGCGCGCCGAGCGCCTCGGCTTCGAGGGCCGCGTCGAGAAGCTCCGCCCCGCGCTCGCGGCGGCCTTCGACTTCCAGGCCATGGCGCGGCTTTCGGTCGGAGGGCGCTGGAAGGATCTCTCGCCCGAGCAGCAGAGCCGACTCGAGGGCGCCATCGCCCGGCTCAGTGTCGCCACCACCGCGAGCCGCTTCACGGGCCATTCGGGGGAGCGCTTCGAGATCCTCGGCGAGGAGCCTTCGACGCAAGGCACGGTCCTCGTGCGCACGCGGGTCGTCGTCCCCGGAAAGGAGCCCGTCCAGCTCGATTACCGACTCCGCGCGGGTCCGGAAGGCTGGCGCGTCATCGACATCTTCTTGAACGGCACGGTGAGCGAGCTCGCGCTTCGCCGCAGCGAATACGGCACGATCCTCGACCGCGACGGTTTCGACGCGCTCGTTGCGAGCATCGACGCGAAGGCGGCCGAGATGGCGATCAGGCCGACGGCAGCCGCGGGAAGAACTCAGGGCCGAGAGTCGAGGTAGGCCCTGCGCAGCGCGGAGTAGTAGTCGACGGATGACTCGCGGAGCGCCATGAGCTCCTCGGCGTTGCGTTCGCGGAGCGAGAAGCCATCGCTTCCGGTGACGATCACGATCCCCGCGATGGGGAGAATGTAGATCTGGGGGGACATCGCCAGGTCCACCAGGCTGCCGAACCCGTCGCGAACCGTCGTCGGACCGATCAGCGGGAGGATGAGGAAGGGACCACTCGGGATCCCGAACGTCTCCAGGGTTTCGCTGAAGTTCGAGATGTGGGGCTCGAATCCCATGCTCGAGGCCGCGTCGAAGAATCCCCCCATCCCCATGGTCGAGTTGATCAGGAAGCGCGCCGTGGTGTTGGCGGCGTCGCGCCCCTCGAGCTGGAGGAGATCGTTCACGAGGATGGACGGCGAGCCGAGGTTCGCGAAGGCGTTTCGGACCGACTGTCGTACGAGCTCCGGGAAGACGAAGCTGTAGACCGAGGTGAGGGGATCGAGGATCAGTGCGTCGACTCCGAGGTTGACCGCGAGCATGCGGCGGTTGAGCGGCTCGAACGGATCCGAATCCCCGGCCCGCTCGGCCTCGATCTCGAGCGAGATCGCGTCGAGATCCGCGTCGGGGTCGGCCTCGGCCGCCGACGCGTCGTTCCCACCCTGGGAATCGCTCCCGATCGTGGGCCCGCCGGATCCGGATTCCGGGCGCTCATCGATGCCGGCGCTCTCGTCGCAGGCGGCATCGGCGGAGCTCGTCCCGCTCGTGGCGGCGACCTTCGCGCCGCTCTCGGCGCCCGGCTCCCTGGGGGCCTCGCTCGGGAGTGTTGCGCATCCGAGGCCGGCCAAGGAGACGACGAGCACGGCCATCACCGGGGCGGATCGGAGCCCCTTCGAGGCGGATCGCGTCATCGCCGATTGGCCTCCTCGTTCGGGGGCGGCGGAGGGGACGGAGTCGAGAAAACGCTAGTCGGCGCGCCGGGATCACGCCAACTCCACGTGCGCAACTGACCGGAAAGCCGCTTCCGGTCAGCGTTTATCGGTTGTCAGCCTGCGTCATCCGGGTCACCCTCGGCGGTCTGGAAACGCTTTCGCTCCTCATCGGCACGTTCTGGCTCCGACCGTACGTCTTCGCGTTCCTTGCTGCCTTCGCCGTGATCGCACTGGCGGAGGTCGGCCTGCGCAGGACGCTTTGGTGGGTCGTGGTGGGCTACGTCGTCGCCTTCGCTTGCGAGTGGTCGTCCACTCGGAACGGTTTTCCGTTCGGCCTCTATCACTACATCGATTCCACGCGCGATCGGGAGCTCTGGGTGTCGAACGTCCCCTTCTTCGACTCGCTCTCGTTCGTCTTCCTCTCGTTCGTGAGCTGGGCCACCGCGCGTCGCATCCTCGGCGTTTCCGCGCAGGAGGAGGCGTCGGGAGCGGTCACGCCACGTACCCGCGTGCTGCTTCTCGCGATGCTCCTCATGGTGGCGATCGACGTGATCTGCGATCCGGTCTCGCTGCGCGGAGATCGCTGGTTCCTCGGCAAGATCTACTACTACGAGCATCCGGGGGCCTTCTTCGGAATCCCGGTCTCGAACTACTTCGGCTGGGCTTTCGTCGCCCTCGTGATCATCGCAGCGATGATGGCGCTCGAGCGCAGCGGCGTTCTCCGCGGTCGACCGCTCGCCGCCTTGCCGAGACACCCGCTGCTCGCCCCCGTCTTCTACGCCTCGATCGTTCTTTTCAACGTGGGCCTCGCCTTCTACGTCGATCTATCGGGTCTCGCGCTGCTCGGCATCGCGATCGCGGTCTGCGTGGTCTCTGTCGCCTGGCTCCGCTCCGCGAGCGAGGCGTTCGAGCCAGGCCTCGAGCAGGCGCCCTGAGATGGCGGTGCAGCGGCGCATGCGGAGCGCGATGCGGACGCCCGCGACGAGCAGGCGCGGGCTTCGGAGCAGCGCGCCCGCCGACACCGGCACGGCCTCGTCCGCGGTGTCGAGCACGACCCGCACGGCTGCGGCCGGGATGCTGCGCTCGGCGAGCGCGGTGGCGAGAACCGCGCTCTCCATGTCGACTGCGAGCGCGCCGTGCGCGGCGCGGAGCCGCGCCTTCTCCCCGGTGGTGGCGGCCACCTCCGACACCGTGACGAGCGGCCCGCGCTCGACGCCGAGGCCGGCCGCACGTGCCGCCTCGAAGACTTCGCGCGCGAGAGGTGTGCTCGCCTGCCGGCCTTTCGAGTCGAGGAGCGGGTCGGCGACGACCAGGGTTCCGGGGGCGAGCCCCGGAGCGAGACCTCCCGCGAAACCGGCGAGGATCGCCGCTCGGATCGCGACCTGCGGAAGCCGCTCGACGGCGTTGCGGGCGGCGGCGGGTCCGATCCCCGTTCGCAGCCATGCGAGCGTCGGCTCGCGGGGCGGCTCGAGCTCCTGCGGCGCGCAGTGCGTGACGCGCCAGCCCGGCGCGCTCACGGCTGCGGCCTCGACGGAGAGCGCGTGAAACACGACCACGAGCGCGGGGACTTCGTGGCGGAGCGGACTCATCGCAAGGCCGTCACGCGGGAGCGGATCCTCCGGGCCGCGATGGCGCTCTTCAGCCAGCGCGGCTTCGAGCATACCACCGTGACGCAGATCGCGAAGCGCGCCGAGGTGAGCCGCGCGTCGATCTTCTGGCATTTCGGCGACAAGGCGACGCTCTTCGGAGAATCGGTTTCGCAGTTCTTCCGTCCGTTCCGCGACCAACTCAAGGAGAACCTGCTGCACGTCGAGGCCGAGCAGCGGCTCTCGCAGATCTACGTGGTCTACGAACGCTTCGTCACGGACAACGTCGCCGCGATCCAGGCCTTCGTCCGCTGGGTGATGGAGTCGCCCGACCTCCGGCAAGCGCTCCAACCCGTTCTCCTCGATCTCCACGAGCAGTTCCGCCAGGACGTGAAGGTCACTCTCGAGGAGCTGCTTCCGCCCGAGTACGACGCCGAGGCACTCGCCACCGGCCTCGTCATGCTCCTCGATGGGAACCTCTTTCTCGGGCTCGTCGATCCCGACCCGAAGGGGCCGGCGCGAAGGGGGGCGGCCGTCCGCGCCCTCGCAGCGCTGCTTCCCCGCAAGAACACGGAGAAGAGCTGATGCGTTTCCCGCTGCGCCTTCAATACGACCTCTTCCTCTACATCGCGAAGCAACGGCTCGCGGGGAAGAAGCACTACCCGCTGGTGCTCATGCTCGAACCTCTCCACGCCTGCAATCTCGCGTGTGCGGGATGTGGGCGGATCGTCGAGTACGAGGACACCTACTACGAGAAGATGGCGCTCGACGAGTGCTTCGAGTCGATCGACGAATGTGGAGCTCCGATCGTCTCGATCTGCGGCGGCGAGCCACTCATCTACAAACCCTACGCCGAACTCATCCAGGGCTGCTTCGATCGGGGCAAGCACGTCCAGCTCTGCACCAACGCGATCCTGCTCGATCGCTTCATGGAAAAGGTCGCTCCGCATCCGAACCTGACGATCCAGGTCCATCTCGACGGAATGCGCGAGACGCACGATCGATCGGTGTGTCAGGAGGGCGTCTTCGATCAGGTGATCCCGCAGATGAAGCGCGCCGTCGAGCGCGGGTACCGCGTCTCGACGAACACGACGATCTTCAGAGACACGAGCGACGCGGAGCTCGAAGAGCTCTTCACGATGCTCGACGGGATGGGCGTCCACGGCTTCCTGATCACCCCGGGTTACGCGTACGAGGTGCTCGGCAACGACATCTACATGGCGAAGTCCGAGGTGCACCGCCGCTTCGAGCGGATCCGCAAGATCGCGCAGCGACACAAGGTTCTTTCGACCCCGCTCTATCTGCGGTTCCTGACCGGAGAGCGCGAGCTCCTCTGCTCGCCCTGGGCGAACGTGACGCGCAACCCGCGAGGCTGGAAGGGCCCCTGCTATCTGATCACCGATTCCCATCATCGGACGTACCGCGAATTGCTCGAGAACACCGATTGGGAGTTCTTCCGCCAGCGTCGCGACAAGCGTTGCGAGAACTGCAAACTCCACTCGGGCTTCGAGGCGAGTGCGGCCGAGCAGGTGACGAGGAGCTTCTCCGACGCGCTCGAGTTCGGGCGCTGGGTGCTCCGCTAGTGGCGGCCGGGGCGCAGCGGGAGCATTCGGGCTGGCTCGCGGGGATCGACGATCCGGACGATCTGCGGCGGGTGCCGAGAGAGCGGCTCGGAGAGGTCGCGGACGAGCTCCGCGACTTCCTGATCGGGATCGGCGCCGAGATCGGAGGCCACTTCGCAGGAAGCCTCGGCACCGTCGAGCTCTGCGTCGGGCTCCACTACGCCTTCGACACGCCTCGCGACCGGATCCTCTTCGACGTCGGACACCAGGCCTACGGACACAAGGCGCTCACCGGGCGTCGCGAGGCGCTCCGCTCGATCAAGAAGGCGAGCGGACCGAGTGGTTTCTTGCGCCGTATCGAGAGCGTCTACGACGTCTTCGGTGCGGGACACGCCGGGACGAGCGTTTCGGCTGCGCTCGGGATGGCCGAAGCGATGCGCCGCGCGGGACGTAGCGAGCGGGTCGTCGCCGTGATCGGAGACGGAGCCGCGACGGCGGGGATGGCCTTCGAGGGGATGAACCACGCCGGCTTCCTCGGTGCGGACTTGAAGATCGTCTTCAACGACAACGGCATGTCGATCGCGCCGAACGTCGGCGGACTCTCGCGTGCCGCGTCGCCGCGACCCTACTTCGAGACGCTCGGTCTCCGCGTTCTCGGCCCCGTCGACGGGCACGACCTTCGCGAGCTCCTTGCTGCGCTCGAAGCGCTTCGCGACGCGTCCGGTCCGACCCTCCTCCACGTGCGGACACGCAAGGGGAAGGGCTTCGCACCGGCCGAGGCCGATCCTTTCGCCTGGCACGCGACGGCGCCCTTCTGTCGTGAGAGCTTTGCTCGCAAGCCTGCGGCGCCCGCGCCGCCGAGCTGGACGGCGTGCTTCGCCGAGGCGCTCTCGAGGGTCGCCGACCGCGACCCTCGCGTCGTGGCGATCACGGCCGCGATGCTCGACGGCACCGGCCTCGACGTGTTCGCCCGCAGGCATCCCGACCGGGTCTACGACGTCGGGATCGCCGAACAGCACGCCGTGACCTTCGCCGCGGGGCTCGCTGCCGAGGGCTTCCGCCCGGTCTGTGCGATCTACTCGACGTTCCTGCAGCGCGCCTTCGACCAGGTCGTTCACGACGTCGCGCTCCAGGGGCTTCCCGTCGTGTTCGCGATGGATCGCGCGGGTCTCGTCGGCCCCGACGGACCGACGCATCACGGAGTCCTCGACATCGCGTATCTGCGGTCGATCCCGAATCTCGTGATCGCCGCGCCGCGTGACGAGAACGAGCTTCAGCATCTGCTGGCGACCGCGGTCGAGTCGGGTCGCCCCTTCGCGCTGCGCTTCCCGCGAGGTCCGGCGCGCGGAGTCGAGCTCGATCCCGACCCGAAGCCGATCGAGATCGGCCGGGGGGTCGTGCTCCGCGAGGGCTCCGACGTGACGCTGCTCGCGCTCGGCAAGACCGTCGCCACGGCGGAGTCGGTCGCCGAACGACTCGCCGAACGGGGAATCGACGCCGGCGTGATCGATGCGCGCTTCGTGAAGCCTCTCGATGCGGCACTCATCGCCGGGGCGGCGCGGCGCACGGCAGGAGTCGTCACGATCGAGGACCACGCGGCGCACGGCGGCTTCGGGAGCGCCGTTCTCGAGTGCCTCGCCGAGCACGCGCCGGGGGCCCCGGCGCTCGTGATCGGTATCCCGGACGAGTTCGTGGAGCACGGTGAGGTGGGCGATCAGTGGCGCCTCGCTGGAATCGACGCCGCGTCGGTCGCAGAGCGGATCCGATGCTGGCTCGGAGGAAACAAATGAGTGGGCTGCTGCAGATCGAGGGAAGCGAGAAGCCGGGGACGGGCGCGATCGCGGTTCCGAAGGGGCTCGACGCCGCCGGGGAGGCGCTCTCGCGCGCGCACGAGCGCCTCTGGAAGTCGCAGGAGGACGACGGTCACTGGGTCTTCCCGCTCGAGGCCGACGCGACGATCACCGCCGAGTACGTGATCTACCGCCGCTGCATGGGGCTTCCCGTCGGTGAGCGCGATCGGCTCGCGGCCGAATTCCTGCTGGCGACGCAGCGCGACGACGGCGGCTGGGCGCGCTTCGAAGGAGCCCCGAGCCATCTCTCGCTCGCGGTCGAGGCGTACTTCGCGCTCAAGCTCGTCGGTCATTCGCCGGACGAGCCCGCGCTCGTCCGGGCGCGCGAGTTCATCCTCGCCGAGGGTGGAGTCGAGAAGTCGGGGGTCTTCACGCGGATCTGGCTCTCGTACTTCGGCGAGTTCCCGTCGCGCGGGATTCCGGCGACGCCGGTCGAGATCATGCTGTTGCCGGATTCGTTCCCGCTCAGCATCTACGAGATGTCGTCGTGGGCGCGCGGGACGGTGGTACCGATCACGATGCTCCAGGCGCTCGACTTCCGGGTCCCGCTCGAGAAGGGGCGCGGTGTCTCCGAGTGCTGGGTCACGCCGCCCGATCGCGCCGATCTCTCCTTCGACCCGGGACCGAACCTCTTCTCGTGGCGGAGTTTCTTCGCGAGGCTCGACCACGTGCTCCACTCGCTCGGCCGAGCGACGAGCTGGCGGCCGTTTCGCAAGCGCGCGCTCCGAGAGGCCGAACGCTGGATCCGCGAGAGGCAGGACCGCAACGGCGGCTGGGGCGGGATCGTCCCCGCGATGGTGAACTCGACACTCGCACTCAAGGCGCTTTGCGGCGACGACGACGACGCCGTTCGCCGCGGTCACGAGGCGGTCGAAGCCTTCACGTGTCCGATGCACGGCGGTCTCATGTTCCAGCCCTGCGTCTCGCCGGTCTGGGACACGGTGCTCGTCGCGAAGGCGATGCTCGATTCGGGAGTGCGCCCCGACGATCCGCGGCTGGTTCGCGTCGGCGAATGGCTGCTCGATCGACAGATTCTCGGAGTTCGAGGCGACTGGGCGAAGAAGCGGCCCGACGCGCTCCCGGGCGGCTGGGCTTTCGAGTACGAGAACGTCCACTACCCCGACGTCGACGACACGGCCGTGATCTGCATGCTCCTCGACCGGATCCGGATGCCCGACGAGGCGCGAAAGAAGGAGCAGTTGCAGCGCGGGCTTCGCTGGATGCTCAACATGCAGAGCGAGAACGGCGGATGGGGAGCATTCGACGTCGACAACGTTCGCGAGATCTGGAACGAGATCCCCTTCGCCGACATGAAGGCGATGCTCGACAGCCCGACCGCAGACCTGACCGGTCGCGCGCTCGAGATCCTCGGCCACTTCGGCTACTCGCTCGCCTCGGTGCAGGCCGAGCGTGCGCTGCGCTTCGTGACCGAAAAGCAGGAGGCCGACGGCTCGTGGTGGGGACGCTGGGGCGTCAACTACGTCTACGGAACGTGGTCGGTACTGACCGGGCTCGAAAAGATGGGATTCGGCCCCGACGATCTTCGCGTTCGCCGCGGCGCCGATTGGCTCGAGAGCCGGCAGAACCCCGACGGTGGTTTCGGCGAATCGCCCGGAACCTACGGCGAACCGGGTGCACGCGGACGCGGGCCGTCGAGCGTGTCGCAGACCGCATGGGCGCTCATGGGTCTCGTCGCGGCAGGCCGCGGCGGGAGCACGGCGGCGCGGCGGGCCGCCGACTACCTCGTCGCGAAGCAGGAGGCCGACGGCGCCTGGCGCGAGAAGGAGTGGACGGGAACGGGATTCCCGGGGCACTTCTACCTGCGCTACCACGGCTACCCGCAGTACTTCGCGCTCTCCGCGCTCGGAATCTGGCTGCGTGATCGCGCGACGGCGGGGGGCAGGTGAAGCCCTCGGCCGGAGCCGAGCGCCTCGCGCGGGACCTCGCGTCCTGCGAAGCGCTCGCTCGCTCGCACTACGAGAACTTCGCCATCGGCTCGCGGTTGCTTCCGCGATCGACGCGGCGTTGGCTCGCGGCGATCTACGCCGTCGTGCGAGTGGCCGATGATCTCGCCGACGAGGAGGATGCCACGCCGAACGGATCGGCGGCGGCGCGGCTCGATGCGCTCGACGCCTGGGAGCGTGGCCTCGCCTCGGCGGCGGAGGGGGGAGACGCTCCCCATTTCGCGCAGCGAGCGGCGGGGGCCGCGGTGCGAAGCCTCGGTCTTCCGCTCGATCCGTTCCGGGCGCTCTTTCGCGCCTTCCGGCGTGATCTGGTCCAGACGCGCTACGCGACGTACGCGGACCTCCTCTCGTATTGCCGCGATTCGGCGAATCCCGTCGGTGAGCTCGTCATGCGGCTGTTCTCCGTCGTCCCCGACGAGCGCATGCGGCGTGCCTCCGACGCGATCTGCACCGGCCTCCAGCTCGTGAACCACTGGCAGGACGTGGCTTGCGATGCGCGACGCGGAAGGCTCTACCTGCCGCTCGAGGATTGCGCGCGCTTCGGCGCCGACCCCGAAGCGATCCTCCGCGGCGAGGATTCTCCAGAGCTGCGGCGCCTCATCGAGTTCGAGACGGCGCGAGCTCGCGAGCTTCTCGAATCCGGCGGCGAGCTTCTCGGTGGGGTCGGCGGACGGCTGCGCCTCGAGGTGGCGCTCTTCCGCCGCGGTGGGCTCGCGGCCTGCGACGCGCTCGCGCGGGCAGAATACGCCGTCGCGGCGGGGGCGCCGAGGGTCGAGACGCGCGACCGGCTGGCGATCGTCGTGCGCGGGCTTCGCGATGCGGTGACCGCGCGCTCGTGGGATCCGGCGGGCGAGGGAACTCTCGATCCTCGTGTGCGGAAAGCCTACGAACACTGTGCGGCGATCGTCCGGCGAAGTGGATCGAGCTTCTCGGCCGCCTTCTGGATGCTTCCTGCGCCGCGGCGCCGTGCGCTCCACGCCGTCTACGCGTTCTGCCGGCTCGCCGACGACATCGCCGACGATCCGTCGATCGCGGGCGATCGCCTCGCACTCATCGCGCGCTGGCGCTCCGAGCTCGAGGCGGCGTACCTCGGCAAGTCGGAGCATCCGGTCGGGATCGCTCTCGGAGACGCCGTACATCGCTTCCGGCTTCCGCAGGAGGTCTTCGAGGATCTCCTGCTCGGCGTCGAATCGGACCTCCGCGCGGAGCCCTTCGAGCGCTTCGAGGATCTTCGCCGTTACTGCTACCGGGTGGCGTCGACCGTCGGAATCCTCGTCGTGAATCTCCTCGGCGCCCGCGGCCCTCGCGTCCGCGAATGGGCCGAGACGCTCGGCATCGCGGTGCAGCTCACCAACGTGCTGCGGGACGTCGGGAACGATGCGGCGTCGGGGCGGATCTACCTTCCGCAAGAGGATCTCGTCCGCTTCGGAGTCCGCCCCGAGACGCTTCTCGCCGGAGAGGGGGGGGACGCGCTCCGTCTGCTCCTCGCCTACGAGGCCGAGCGGGCGAGGCTCTTCTACGAGCGCGCGGACGCGCTCCTTCCGGTCGTGGAGCGCAGGACACTTCGTCCGGCGCTCGCAATGGGGGCGATCTATCGGGCGCTTCTCGACGAGATCCATGAACGCGGCTTCCCGGTGGGACCCGAGCCCATTCGCTTGTCGAAGCCCCGGCGTCTCGCGATCGCCGCGCGCACCTGGCTCGGAGCAGGGGAGGGAGCATGAGCCGTGTCGTCGTCGTCGTCGGAGGGGGCGTCGCCGGTCTCGCGGCGGCGACGAAGCTCGCCGAAGCCGGCCGCGAGGTCTGGGTGCTCGAATCGACCGCAGCGGCCGGTGGTCGCGCGCGGTCTTTCGTCGACCGCAAGACCGGTGACGCGATCGACAACGGGCAGCATGCCCTCATGGGCTGCTACGACGAGTTCCTCGGTTTTCTCGCTCGCATCGGAACCCGCGACGCGCTCTGGGGAAGCGACCTGTCGATCGCACTCTGTGATCCGTCGCTTTCCGACGCTTCGAAGCGGACCTCGGCGATCGTCGCGCCGAGGCTTCCGGCGCCGCTCCATTTCGGAGCCGCGCTGCTTCGCTATCGACACCTCTCGCTCGGCGAGCGTCTCTCCGCGCTCGTCGCGGGGGACCGGCTCGTTCGACGCTTCTCGAAGCCCGGCGCTCCCGACACGACGGTGGCGGCGGCGCTC